>NZ_CAFJ01000530.1 GCF_000239795.1 Bradyrhizobium sp. STM 3809
CCGACCTGATCTATGCGACGGGTCTGTCGCTCGGGCTCGGCGGCGGCGCGCTGACGGCGCTCAGCTTCGCGTTCGGGCTGTCGTTCCGGAGAGGGCCGGGGCTGAGGCGTCCTTGTCGCGATGCACAATGCACCTGCGGCCCCGGGGTGCCCGGGGGGCAACGATTCGGTAACTGTCCGGCGGCGCGCGCAGAACGATGGCGGACATCATCCGATTGCGCGACGGCGGCCGTTTCCGACACAAACCGCAAAAGCCCGCGCCATCGGCCGCCACGAAATTGCGATTTCGTCTGGCTGCCCTGCGTCCGCGAGATTTGTGATGCGCATTCTTGAAAAGCAGACTTAAATCATTGGCAGATCGCGCGCTTCCGCCCTGCGGCGGGGAGACGCGCACCCCGATAAAGCACGGCAAGAGGGCGGAATGGGAATCAACGAGAGCGAGATCAATCTCGACCAGAAATACACCGCAAGCTCCGGCCACATCTTCCTGACCGGCATCCAGGCGCTGGTCCGGCTGCCAATGGCCCAGATCAGGCGCGACCGCGCCGCCGGCCTCAACACCGCCGGCTTCATCTCCGGCTATCGCGGCTCGCCGCTCGGCGGCTACGATCAGCAGCTGTTCTCTGCGCGCAAGCATCTCGAGCAGTACAACATCAAGTTCCAGCCCGGCGTGAACGAGGACCTCGCCGCCACGGCGGTCTGGGGCTCGCAGCAGCTGCATCTGTCGCCCGGCGGCAAGTATGACGGCGTCGTCGGCATCTGGTACGGCAAGGGCCCCGGCGTCGACCGCTGCGGCGACGTGTTCCGCCACGGCAATGCGGCGGGCTCGGCCAAGAACGGCGGCGTGCTGTGCCTCGCGGGCGACGATCACGGCGCCAAATCCTCCACCGTGCCGCACCAGTCCGACCACGCCTTCATGTCGGCCTTGATGCCCTATCTCTATCCGTCCTCGATCCACGAGATGATCGAGATGGGCCTGCTCGGGATTGCGATGTCGCGCTATTCCGGCTGCTGGGTCGGCATGAAGGTGATCACCGAGACGGTGGAGACCACCGCCGAAATCAACCTCAACGACGAGATGACGCCGTTCGTCATCCCCACCGACTTCGAGATGCCGCCCGGCGGCCTCAATCTGCGCTGGCCCGACGACCGCTTCGACCAGGACCGCCGGCTGCAGGACTACAAGGGCTTTGCCGCGATCGCCTTCGCCCGCGCCAACAAGGTCAACCGCATCACGATGGATTCCCCGAACGCCCGCTACGGCATCATGGCGTCCGGCAAGAGCTACGAGGACATCCGCCAGGCGCTGCGCGAATTGGGGATCACCGAGGAGGTCGCCGCCAAGATTGGCTTGCGCCTCTACAAGATCGGCATGCCCTGGCCGCTGGAGCCGGAGGGCGTGCGGCAGTTCGCGGTCGGTCTCGAGGAGATCTTCATCATCGAGGAGCGCCGCGAGATCGTCGAGAACCAGGTGAAGCAGGAGCTGTTCAACTGGCGCGACGACGTCCGCCCGCGCATCGTCGGCAAGATGGACGAGCACGACAAGCGCTTCCTCCCCTTTGCCACCGAGCTCTCGGTCGCCTCGCTCGCGACCTCGCTGACCGAGCGTCTGCTTCGTCTCGACCTCAATCCCGAGATCAAGGCGATGCTGCGCGCCAAGGCCGACTGGTTCAACGGCCGCGACGCTTCGCAGATGCAGCTGGTGTCGCCGGTGGCGCGCACGCCCTATTTCTGTTCGGGCTGTCCGCACAACACCTCGACCAAGGTGCCCGAAGGGAGCCGCGCGCTGGCCGGCATCGGCTGCCACTTCATGTCGCTGTGGATGAACCGCAACACCGAGACGTTCACGCATATGGGCGGCGAGGGCGTGCCGTGGGTCGGCATCGCGCCGTTCACGGGCGAGGAGCACATCTTCGCCAATCTCGGCGACGGCACCTATTTCCACTCCGGCAGCCTCGCGATCCGCCAGGCGGTCGCGTCCAAGGCCAACATCACCTACAAGATCCTCTACAACGACGCCGTCGCCATGACCGGCGGCCAGCGCCATGACGGCGATCTGTCGCCGCAGCAGATCACCTTCCAGCTCCACGCCGAGGGCATCCGCGAGATCTATCTCGTGTCGGAAAATCCCGACGCCTATCCGGACGACAGCATCGCGCCCGGCGTCAAGCTGGCGCATCGCGACGAGCTCGACAACGTCATGAAGACGTTGCGTCAGACCAAGGGCGCATCCGCCATCGTGTTTGTGCAGACCTGCGCCGCCGAGAAGCGCCGCCGCCGCAAGCGCGGCACGATGGAGGATCCGCAGCGCCGTGTCTTCATCAACCCCGCGGTCTGCGAAGGCTGCGGCGATTGCTCGGTGCAGTCGAACTGCATCTCGGTCGAGCCGCTGGAGACCGAGCTCGGCCGCAAGCGAATCATCAACCAGTCCTCGTGCAACAAGGACTATTCCTGCGTGAAGGGCTTCTGCCCGTCCTTCGTCACCATCGACGGCGGCAAGCCGCGCTCGCGCGCGCCGGCCGAGCTCGGCGACATCGGCGAGATGCCGGAGCCCTTGACCAAGCCCTCGCTCGACCGGCCCTACAATGTCGCGGTCGGCGGCGTCGGCGGCACCGGCGTGCTGACGATCGGCGCGCTGCTCGGCATGGCCGCGCATATCGAGGGCAAGGCCTCGATGATCCTCGATATGTCCGGCCTCGCGCAGAAGGGCGGCGCGGTGCTCAGCCATGTCCGGCTGTCGGAGAACACGGCGGACGTGACCTGCTCGCGCATCGTCACCGGCACGGCGGACCTCGTCATCGCCGCCGACGAGGTGGTGGCCGGCGCCAAGGAGACCATCACCTTGTGCGACGCAGAGCGCACCCATGGCGTGATCAACAGCCATCTCATCCCGACCGCCGATTTCGTCCTCAACCGCGACTTCAACTTCCAGAACCGCAAGGTCACGAGCCTGCTGGAAACCGCGCTGCGCAAGGACGCGACCTTCTTCGACTTCACCAAGCCGGCCGAAGCGCTGCTCGGCGACTCCATCGCCACCAACATGATGATGATGGGCTATGCCTATCAGAAGGGCCTGCTGCCGCTGTCGGCGGAGGCGATCGAGAAGGCGATCGCGATCAACGGCGTGGCGGTCAAGATGAATACCGAGGCGTTCCGGCTCGGCCGCCTCATGGTCGTCAACCCCGAGCGCGTCGCCGGGATGATGACCGGCCAGGACGAGACGGTGCCGCCGAAATCGCTCGACGCCATGACGCTCGACGAGATCATCGCCCATCGCATGGCGCATCTCACCGCCTATCAGAACGCCCGGCTCGCCAAGCGCTACCGCAAGCTGGTCGACCAGGTCCGCGAGGCCGCCGACAAGGGCGGCTATGGCGAGGCGCTGCCGCGCGCCGTCGCGATCAACTACGCCAAGCTGCTCGCCTACAAGGACGAGTACGAGGTGGCCCGCCTGTTCTCGGACGGCACCTTCGAGAAGCAGCTCCACGACGCCTTCGAGGGCGACTACAAGGTGTCGTTCAACCTGGCACCGCCGATCTTCAACAGTGGTCTGGACCCGCAAGGGAGGCCGAAGAAGAAGAGCTACGGCCCCGGCATGATGAAGACGTTCCGGCTCCTGGCGAAGCTCAAGGGCCTGCGCGGCACCCCGCTCGACATCTTCGGCTACTCCGCCGAGCGCAAGATGGAGCGCGACCTGATCGCCGGCTACGAGAAGGATGTCGCCACGGTGCTTGGTCTGTTGTCGCCGGCCAACGCCGAGATCGCGGTGGAATTCCTGTCGCTGCCCGACAAGATCCGCGGCTACGGCCCGGTCAAGGACAAGGCCGTGCAGGACGCCAAGGCGCGCTACGCCCAACTGGCGGCCGACCTCGCCAATCCGCCCTCCGCGCCCCGCCAGATGGCTGCGGAGTAGGGAGCCACGCTCGAGCTCCCGTAGGGTGGGCAAAGCGCCGCCACCGGCGGCGCGTGCCCACCGTCGGGCGGCGTGCTCGTTGCGCGACGGTGGGCACGTCACGCCGCTCCGCGTCGCGCCTTTGCCCACCCTACGTTTTGACCGTCATTGCGAGGAGCGCAGCGACGAAGCAATCCAGAGTCCTCGTGCAGCCCTAGATTGCTTCGCTGCGCTCGCAATGACGCGGAGGAGATATGGGTCGCGAGGGAAATTCTATTTTACAGATTTTTATTGACGAATTTCAGAAATTGTGGTTTATTCGCCGGCATCCCGCCTCACTCGGTAGGGGCGTAGCGCGCGATCGTCACGACACGCGGGGCGGGGAGCGGTGGCCGCGATCGAGCCGCAGCGTAGCTTGCTACGCGGACGAACGGCTTGGTCGCGGACGTGAAGTCGCAGCGTGCTGGCACCCCGATGCTGGTGTCACGTCCGTGCCGGCGCTC
>NZ_CAFJ01000529.1 GCF_000239795.1 Bradyrhizobium sp. STM 3809
CTGATGTCTGAAGCCAAGAAACTGCCGGCCCCGATCACCAATCCCGAGACCAAGCCGTTCTGGGACGCTGCCGCCGAGGGCAAGTTCCTGATCAAGCGCTGCACCGCCTGCGGCGAGGCGCATTACTTCCCGCGCTCGATCTGCCCGTTCTGCTTCTCCGACCAGACGGTGTGGGAGCAGAGCGCGGGTGAGGGCGAGATCTACACCTTCTCGATCATGCGAAAGTCGCCGACCGGTCCGTATGCGATCGGCTACGTGACCTTGAAGGAGGGCCCGTCGCTGCAGACCAATTTCGTCGATTGTGATCTGCACAGCCTGAAGATCGGCCAGAAGGTGAAGGTGGTGTTCAAGCCGACCGACGGCGCCCCGCTGCCGTTCTTCACGCCGGTGTAGGCGAGGGCGCACATGCCGCCGCGCGTCATTGCGAGCGCAGCGAAGCAATCCAGGGTGATTTCCACGACTCTGGATTGCTTCGTCGCTTCGCTCCTCGCAATGACGATAGTGGCTCGAGCTGTGAGCCCGATGAAGAGTGCGTAGGGTGGGCAAAGGCGCGGAGCGCCGTGCCCACCGTGATCGTTGCAAGAAAGACGGTGGGCACGCTTCGCTTTGCCCACCCTACGACAAAAGACATTCGGGGAGGCGACATGCCGATCAACTACGATGAGCTGATGGCGATGAAGGCGATCGGGCAGCCCTATGCCTACACCGATCGCGAGGTGATGCTGTACGCCTATGGCATCGGCATGGGCGCCGATCCGATGGACGAGCGCGAGCTGGCCTTCGTCAACGAGGCCACTGCCGAGCCGCGGCCGCTGAAGGTCGTGCCGACCTTTGCCTCCGTCGCCGCGTGGGGCGCAGGCCCCGGCGACATGAAGCTGAACCGCGTGCTCGTCGTCGATGGCGAACGCGACATCACCTTCCACAAGCCGCTGGCTGTCGCTGCGAAAATCACCGCGGACTCCTCGGTGCTCGCCGTCTCCGACAAGGGCAAGGACAAGGGCGCCGTCATCCGCCACCAGACCATCCTGCGCGACGAGAGCGGCGCGCCGCTGGCGACCCTGGTGGCCTCGCGTTTCGCCCGCGGCGATGGCGGCTTCGGCGGCCCCTCCGGCGGCATCCCCGACCCGCATCCGGTGCCGTCGCGCGCGCCGGACCGCAGCGTCGAGATTTCGACGCGGCCCGACCAGGCGCTGATCTACCGCCTCTGCGGCGACCGCAACCCGCTGCACTCCGACCCCGAATTCGCCCGTCGCGCCGGCTTCCCCCGGCCGATCCTGCACGGCATGTGCACCTACGGCCTGACCTGTCGCGCGGTGCTGCAGACCTATGCCGACTACGACGCGTCGGCGTTCAAGCAGCATGCGGCACGGTTCTCCTCGCCGGTGTTTCCGGGCGAGACCGTGACCGTCGATCTGTGGAAAGATGGCGACGTGATCTCGTTCGAGGCGCGGGTCAAGGACCGCAACGTCACCGTCATCAAGAACGGCAAGACGGTGCTCGGTTGATAATTGCGATGTGAGGCACAGCTGTTAGTTATCGTCATGCCCGGGCTTGACCCGGGCATCCATCCTCTTCTGGAGATGGATGGCCGGGTCAAGCCCGGCCATGACGGAGAAAACAAGAACATAAGGCGGAGGACGCACCCATGGGACTGCTCGACGGCAAGGTGGCGCTGATCACCGGCGCAGGTGGCGGGCTCGGCGAGGCCTACGCGAAGCTGTTCGCGCGCGAGGGCGCGGCGGTGGTGGTCAACGATCTCGGCGGCCCACGCGATGGCTCGGGCTCCGATCTCTCGATGGCCGAGCAGGTGGTGGCCGCCATCAAGGCCGAAGGCGGCCGCGCTGTCGCCAACGCGGCCGACATCTCGACCATGGCCGGAGGCCAGTCGGTGTTCGACGATGCGATCCGCCATTTCGGTCGCGCCGACATCCTGGTCAACAATGCCGGCATCCTGCGCGACCAGACATTTGCCAAGTCGAGCGAGGCCGACTGGGACAAGGTCATCCAGGTGCACCTCAAGGGCACCTTCTGCTGCACGTTGCCCGTCTTCCGATGGATGCGCGACAATGGCGGCGGCGTCATCGTCAACACCTCCTCGACCTCGGGCCTGATCGGCAATTTCGGCCAGTCCAATTACGGTGCGGCGAAGGGCGGTATCTGGGGCCTGTCCAACGTGCTGGCGATCGAGGGCCGCAAGTACAACATCCGGGTCTGGACGCTGGCGCCGGGGGCTCTGACCCGCATGACGGCCGATCTGCCGCGCTACAAGGAGAATCCGGGTGCGGCGTTGACGCCCGAGGGCATTGCGCCCGCGGTGCTCTACATGGTCAGCCCGCTCTCCGGCGACCAGACCGGCAAGGTGCTCGGCGTCTCCGGCCCGCGCGGCGTGCGCGAGTTGCGCATGATGGAAATGGACGGCTGGAAGCCGCCGTCCTCGGCCTGGAACGCGCGGGACATCGCCGAACACGCAGGGGAGATATTCTTTTCGGAGGACGAGATTCGAAAGTCCGCCCGGCGGTTCTAGGCTATAGGTCGTTCCCGGACGGTCCGAAGGACCGGACCCGGAACCTCGAGATTCCGGGTTCGATGCTGCGCATCGCCCCGGAATGACATGCTGAAAAAGAGGATCCCATGAAGCTCACCGCCGCCGCCAAAGGCACCTTCGCGATCGCGCCGACGCCGTTCCACGAGGACGGCCGCATCGACGAGGCCTCGATCGACCGGCTGGTCGATTTCTACGCCGAGGCGGGCTGCGACGGCATCACGGTGCTGGGCATCATGGGCGAGGCGCCGAAGCTGGACGCGGCTGAATCCGCCGAGGTCGCGATCCGCTTCGTCAAGCGCGCGAAGAACATGCAGATCATCGTCGGCGTCTCGTCGCCGGGCTTCGCGACCATGCGCGCGCTGGCCCGCGCCACGATGGACGCGGGCGCGGCCGGCGTCATGATCGCGCCGCCGCCGAGCCTGCGCACCGACGACCAGATCACCGGCTATTTCAAGCAGGCGCATGAAGCGATCGGCGAGGACATTCCCTGGGTGCTGCAGGATTATCCGCTGACCCAGCAGGTCGTGTTCACGCCGGCCGTCATCCGCAAGATCGTCATGGACAGCCCCTCCTGCGTGATGCTCAAGCACGAGGACTGGCCGGGCCTGGAGAAGATCTCGGCGCTCCGCGCCTTTCAGAAGGACGGCTCGCTCAAGCCGCTGTCGATCCTGTGCGGCAATGGCGGCCTGTTCCTGGATTTCGAGATGGAGCGCGGCGCCGACGGCGCGATGACCGGCTACGCCTTCCCGGAAATGCTGGTCGACGTCGTCAAGCTGTCGCAGGCGGGACAACGCGATGCCGCGCATGACCTGTTCGACGCGCATCTGCCGCTGGTGCGCTACGAGCAGCAGCCCGGCGCCGGCCTCGCGGTACGCAAATACGTGCTGCAGAAGCGCGGCGCGATCGCTTCCAGCGCGCAGCGCAAGCCGGGCTCGGCGATATCGGCGGCCGCCAAGGCCGAGGTCGATTATCTCCTGTCGCGCGTCGCGCGCTATGACGTCCGCGCCAATCTGCAACCCCGAGCCACCGCCGCGGAGTAACCATGGCTGACGTTGCCGCCGTCCGTCCCGCCTCGACCGTGCTGCTGCTGCGCGACAGCGCGGCGGCTCGCGAGATCGAGGTGTTCATGATGGTGCGCCACCATCAGATCGAGTTCAACTCGGGGGCCCTGGTGTTTCCGGGCGGCAGCGTCGACAAGGGCGATCAGGAGATCGCCGGCACTCCCGAACTCTATGCGGGCGATCAGGGTCTCGACGCCGAGACGCTCGGCTTCCGGATTGCCGGAGTGCGCGAGACGTTCGAGGAGAGCGGCATCCTGTTGGCACGCCGGAAGGGCGCCGAGGCGTTGATCGACGCGGCCGCCGCGCGCGAGATCGAGGCGGCCCATCGCCTGGCGCTGTGCGAGAGCAAGATCAGCTTTCGGGAGGTGATCGAGACGCATGGTCTCGTCCTGGCGCTGGATGCGCTGGTGCCCTATGCGCACTGGATCACGCCCGAGGGCATGCCGAAGCGCTTCGACACCTGGTTCTTCCTGGCCGCCGCGCCGCCGGACCAATTGGGCGGCCATGACGGCCGGGAGTCGACGGACTCGATCTGGGTGTCGCCGCGCGAGGCGCTCGCGGGCGGCGAGGACGGCCGCTTCAAGCTGCCTTTCCCGACCACGCGCAACCTGATCCGGCTCGGCAAGCAGCCGGCGGTGGCCGCCGCGCTGGCGGCGGCGCGGGATATGACGATCGTGACGGTAATGCCGGTCATGACCAGGACGGCCGACGGTGGCCGCGAGCTGCGCATTCCGCGCGAGGCCGGCTATGATGGGGAGGTGTTTGCATTCGGTGCGGCCGGTTAACCGCACGGACTATTTTTCGTCTGGCGGGGATGCCTAGACCGATATTGTTCCTAATTTGTTCTATTGGCCGCGTGGCGGCTCGTATATAGTGCGGTTCCGACCATCGGATCCCATGAGTAAAAACGTTGATTTCGGCCTGGCCTGTGATCGCCTCCGATCCGTTACGATCGGACGGTTGATCTTTGGCAGTTTTTTGCTGCTGCTGGCCGTCATCACCGCCACCAGCATGGCGAGCGTCATCGCCATCCGTCACATCGATTCCACCTTTGCCGAGCTGCAGCGGCTGCAGGGCGTCGGCGATCTCGCCGAGGAGATCGACCAGCGCATGAACGAGCTGCGGCTGGCGGCGCGCGATTTCGTCACCGATCCCGCCTCGCGCTCGGACCGCGTCATGGAAGCCGCGACCGAGCTCAGCGCGCTGTTGAAGAAGACGCGGCTGCAATTGGCGCCGGAGCAGCAGGCGACCATCGACGGCGTCTCGCAGCGGCTGACGAATTATCGCGAGGGCATCGACCGCATCAGCGCGCTGATCGCCCAACGCGCCGAGCTGCTGTCAGGGCTGCCGGCGGCGCGCGAGCGCTTTGAGGAGGCGATCGCGGGCGTGACCGACCGCGGCACCGCGCGCGCCCTGTTCCAGGTGCAGAACCAGGTCGGCGCCGCGCTGCTGGCGCGCGATCCCGCCGGTGCCGAGCTGGCGGCCCGCAGCATGCGCGCGCTGCCGATCGAGGATGCCACGTTGCGGGCCGCCGTGGACCGCTACGCCGAGGCGATCATCGCCATTTCCGGGACCGAGGACGAGATCGCCCGGCTCGACAAGGAAGTGCTGGGCATCGAGGGCCGCCTGATCGGCCGTGTCACCGAGCTGTTGCGGGCGCTCAGCGCCAGCCAGGGCAAGGTGCTGTCGCGCGATTTCGCGCGCACGCTCGCGGAAACGAAATGGCAGAGCATCATCTTCGGCACATCGGGCGTGCTGATCGGCATTTTCGCCGCGTCGTTCGTGGTCCGCCGGACCGTCAAGCCGCTCGCCTCGATCGCGCGCTCGATCCGGGCCCTTGCGGCCGGCGAGAAGGCGACGTCGATCCCGCAGACCGACGTGCAGAACGAGATCGGCGACATCGCGCGCGCCGCGGAAGTGTTTCGGCAGACGCTGCAGGATGCCGACGCGGCGCGCGAGGCGGCGGTGCGCGCGCTCGCGGAGCAGCGGCTTGCCGAGGAGAGCTATCGCAAGCTGTTCGAAGCCTCCATCGACGGTATCTATGTGACAACCCCGAGCGGCCTCGTGCTTAACGCCAATCCGGCACTCGCGCGCATCATGGGCTACGAGTCTCCGAGCGAGCTGATCCAGAGCGTCAACGACATCGCCGACACGATCTATGTCCATCCCCTCGCGCGCGAACGCTATCAGCGGCTGATGCGGCGCGACGGCATGGTCCGCGAGTTCGAGTATCAGGTGCGCCGGCGTACCGGCGAGATCCGCTGGCTCTCTGACAGCGCCACGGTGGTCCGCGACGAGAGCGGCGAGGTGGTCCGCTATGAAGGCGTGGTCCGCGACATCACCGATCAGAAGCGTGCGGAAGATGCGATCGCCGAAGGCCGGCGCCTGCTGCAGCAGGTCATCGACACCGTGCCGGCGGTCATCAACGTCAAGGATCGCGAGCTGCGCTATGTCCTGATGAACCGCTACATGGCCGGCATCTTCAACGTCGAGCCCGAGGATGCGCTGGGGCGCACCACGGGCGAGCTGATGTCGCGCTATGGCGCCAGCAAGACCGACGGAAACGACAAGCGCGTGCTCGCGACCAAGGCCGGTCTCGGCTTCTACGAAGAAGAATATCTGGATTCCTGCAGCGTGATGCGGCAGTGGCTTGTCAACAAGCTGCCGCTGCTCGATGCCGACGGCGAGGTCGACAAGATCGTCACCGTGGCGCTCGACATCGGCGAGCGCAAGAAGAGCGAGCAGGAGATGCGCAAGGCCAAAGAGGCGGCCGAGACGGCGCTCCGGAACCTGCGCGAGACCCAGGCCTCGCTGATCGAGGCCGAGAAGCTCGCGGCGCTCGGCCGCATGGTCGCGGGCGTCGCGCATGAGGTCAACAATCCCGTCGGCATCAGCCTGACCGTGGCATCGGCGCTGGAGCGCAAGACCGAGCGTTTCAGCGAGGCCGTCACGCGCGGCGAGCTGCGGAAATCGAGCCTCAACGAGTTCATCGAGACCAGCCGCAATGCGGCGGCGCAGCTCGTCGCCAACCTCAACCGCGCCGCCGAGCTGATCCAGTCGTTCAAGCAGGTGGCGGCCGACCGCAACTACTCCGACCAGCGCTCGTTCGATCTCGCCGATCTGACTGAGCAGGTGGTGATGAGTCTGCGCCCGGGCGTGCGCAGACAGAACCTGACGATCAACGTCGATTGCCAGCCCAATCTGGTGATGAACAGCTATCCCGGCCCCTATGGCCAGGTGCTGACCAATCTCTTCCTCAACGCCGTCGCCCATGCATTTCCGGATGGCCGCAACGGGACCATCGAAATTCGGGCGCGCGAGTCCGGGCGCGACAATGTCGAGATCGTCTTTTCCGACAATGGCTGCGGCATGGCGCTCGACGTTCGTCGCCGCGCCTTCGATCCGTTCTTCACGACGCGGCGCGACCAGGGCGGCACCGGGCTCGGCCTGCACATCGTCTACAACATTATCACCAACAGGCTCGGCGGCCGGCTCGATCTCGACTCGGAGCCCGGCGCGGGAACACGCGTCCGGATCATTCTGCCGCGCGTGGCGCCGCTGGAGCAGGCGGCCGAGTAGTTGCGAACAAGCATGTGGCTGAACGACGTCGATTCCCGGGTTGACTCTCACGAAGCCGCGATCGAATCGAAATCTGGCCCGGTTGATGCATCGTGTTCCGCGCACCCAGGAGTGGTGCAGGAGCCAGATGGAAATGAGCAAATCGATCGTGTCACGCGGCCATCGGCCGCATCGCGCTGATTGTTCGGCTGTCAGTCACACCGGTTCGAAGCGGCAGGAGGCCGGCCGCTGGAAACCTCCCATCCAGGTCACGGGCGCCGCGTTGCTGATCGCGCTCGCAGCGCCGCCGACGCAGGCGCGCGATCGCGGTCAGTGGGCGAACTCATCGCCTGACATCAAGGCGTGGTTCGACGGCCTGCGCAGCGGCAAGGGCCCGTGCTGCTCCGACGCCGACGGCAGCGCCGTCAGCGACGTCGATTGGGAGAGCAGGGGCGGTCACTACCGTGTCCGCATCGAAGGCGAGTGGTTCGACGTTCCCGACGATGCCGTGATCACCGAACCCAATCGGGTCGGCCGCACGATGGTGTGGCCGATGCGCGGCTATCAGGGACTCTCGATCCGCTGCTTCATGCCCGGCAGCATGACGTAGGCGGAATGCGGTCGCTCAGGCGTATTTCTTGTCGCGCTCCAACAGCTCGATGGAAATGCCCTCGGGTCCGCGAATGAAACAGATGCGCACACCGGGGCGGATCGTGGTCGGCTCGGTCGTGAAGGTGACGCCCTTGGCCTTCAGCTCGGCCGCGACCGCGTCGATGTCCTTCACGGTGAGACCGAAATGATCGAGGCCCTGGTGTGGCGTCACCGGCGCAGCATTGACGCCGTCGCCGGGTTCGACCTTGGCGATGAACACGCTGGCGCCGCCGAGCCTGACGTCGATGCGGCCGGGATTGCGGACGATCTCGCCGCCGAGAACGTCACGCAGCCAGGTGGCGGTTGCTTCCGGCTCCGGGCTGCGCAGATGAATGTGGTCCCACGTGACTTGCAACATCGTCGAGATCTTTCGAACAGTGAACCGCCCGAACAGCGGCGGCGTTTAGGGCATGTCGGCAACGACGCGTCTGTTTACCGGCTCGCCGATCGCCGCGCCAGTGCGACCGGCCGGTGGTATCCCAACCTGCCCTCCAAATGTCGGCTTTACGTGCAATATGATCGACGTTTGCCGATTGAACCTCCAAACGCCCGGCTGGGCGGCCCATGGTGCAGACAGACATGAGCGCCGGCTTCTCTCGTTTGTTCGGACGCAAGCTCGACGCCCAGGCCGCGTCCGTCCCGCGCCAGCGCAACAGCGCGCAGATTCCGTTGGGCACTGCGGTGCTCGGTCTGTTGGCGCTCGCGCTCGTCATATCGGGCGCGGTTGCCTGGCTGATCGTGTCGGCAGATGACGGCGACACCGGAGATCCCAGCCTCGCCCAGCTCGTGACGATCCCGGGGAGCGCGTCATACGCAGGCGATGAGGACGGAACGGAGCCGTCGCGGGGCTTCCCCTCCGTGGTGCCTGGGCTTGGCGAAACTTCTGCCACGGGGCCGGCCACGTCGGTGCCGGCCATCGGCGGGGGCAGCAGCCTGATGGACGCCCATGCGAGTCTTGCCCCAATCGCCCAGCCGGAACGCTCGGCGCCCTCCAGCTCGGACGTTCTATCCGGATTGCGCATCAGTTCCCAGTCGTGGCGACGAGGCGGTCTAGGGTCGAGGGCCCTGATCACGTTCACCTTGCGGAACGCCAATACCTTCGCCGTCAAGGACGTCGAGATCAGCTGCGCCTTCAGCAGGGGCGACGGCAGCCACGTGACCGACCGCCGGCGGTTCGTGCCGGGAGAGGTGCGGTCACAGAGCCGCAAGACCTTCGCCGCGGTCCATGTCGGATTTGTCAACGTTAATGTCAGCACGGCCAAATGCGTGCTGGTTGCAGCGACGAAAATCTAATTATGTCGCGCTAGTTTCCA
>NZ_CAFJ01000528.1 GCF_000239795.1 Bradyrhizobium sp. STM 3809
ATGATGCCGTAGGGGAAGGCGTAGCTCCACGAGCCCATCAGCACCGGACGGATCACCTCCAGCGTGAAATAGGCGAAGATCGCAAAGCCGAAGGCCACCGGCACGTGGTAGCCGATCGCGAGCTTGCGGCAGATCTCGACCTCGCGCAGCGCCCAGGAGACGAACGCGCCGAGCGCGCACACCGTGATGAGCTGCCAGAAGCCGCCCTCGGTCAGTGGCGCGAACGACAATCCGTATTTGGCGTCGGGCGGATTGATGCTGATCTGCCAGAGATTCCACGTCGGCCCGAGCGCTGTCGCGTAGAGGATCAGCGCCACGCCGACGAAGGTGAAGAAGATCGTCGTCACGCCGAAGAAGCCGACGTAGAACGGTCCGACCCAGAAATCGAAGAGATCGCCGCCGATCAACGTGCCGCCGCGGACGCGGTATTTTCGTTCAAAGCTGAGCATTGCCATCGGTCCTGCCTCCGCTGCCCGTCGCTCGATATGCTACGTGTCGTATCGCGAGGTCGTGAACTCGTGGAGCCCCAGATGAGTTGGAGCTCGCGAGATTTGAAAGCGTGGAAATTTGGGAAGCGGGCAAGCGGGGTCTGCCGCCCAGCCTACGCCCGCCTCCCATTGTTGGAGCCGAAGCTCTAGGTGAGCTTCACCGGCGTGACCGGAGCGGAGATCGACGACGTCTTCGCCGCGCGAGGTCCTTCCAGCCAGTTGAAGCGGTTCGTGCTGAGCAGGATGAAGTGAATCACCAATGCCAGCCCGAACAGAAACACGCCGAGAGCCACGAGAACCCTGCGGGGATCGAACAGCAACCACAAGCGCCACATAGTTTTCTCCTTTCGATCAGGTCAGGTAGGAGAGCGCGAGCGTGGCGTAGTGGGTTGCCCCATCCAGCGCCGCCTTGTAGCCCGTCGGCCCCGGCAGCCAGGGACGCCACATCCAGGCGAGAATGTGGGCGACGATCGCAACCGCCGTGAAGACCACAAAGCTCGTCATGAAGATGCTATGGAATTCCCTAGCCTCCGCTTCGGTCAGCCCCGACAGAGAGCCTCCCTTGTTTGGTTCCACCATAGTAGTACCTCCTGGTGTTGGCCTTTCGGCCGGATGCCGCTCACCGAGATGAGCGGCGTCGAAGCGCCATCCCGTTGCCGGGATGACATCCGCGCGGCGAGCCGCGCGAATTCCTTGCAAGACCCGGGGCCTGAACTCACGACCCCGACGCTCGAAACCTGTCGGGACCTCACAGCCCCATGAACGACGAGGTCGCGCAGTTCGCCGCCTTGATCCGCGCCTCGCCGAAGATCGCGCCGAGCGGCGCAGGCCGGTGGCCGGTGATCAGCGAGCCGATCCGGCGCAGCACGCCTTCGACCATCAGCACGGCGAAGCACACCGCGTAGACCAGGAGATATTCGATGCGCTCGCGCGATCTCGGCGCGACGTCACGATCCATGCGTTCGTATAACGACATCGTCCTCTCCCTCTCCGCTATCCCCGCGCCTACGCCGCCTGGCCCGTTGCGAGCCGTGACCGCGCCTGCGCGAGAATGTCCTCCGTCACCGTGTCGAGCCCGGCCTGGCGCGCGCCGCGCTCGGCGGCGTCGCGCAGCCGCTTGGCTGCGGAGATCCGCACCAGCACCGGCTGAGTCTCGATGATCTGATCCAGCGCGAGCTTCGCGCCGTCGTCCCAGGGCAGTTCGCGCTCGAGCCGCGCCGGCGTTGCCGCGATCTGGTCCAGTTGCGTGGCGAGCGGCAGGATGTTGAACAGCGCATCGAACAGCGCGTTGCAGACCTCCTG
>NZ_CAFJ01000527.1 GCF_000239795.1 Bradyrhizobium sp. STM 3809
TGAGGGGTTTCTCTCCGCGGGTTCGACTCGCCGAGAGAGACCCCTCACCCAACCGAGCTTGAGGCGCTGTCCAACATGCCCTCTCCCACAAGGGGAGAGGGCGCATTCACTGGCACCGTAGGGAAATCTTGCCGACGGTGCCGTGCTCCTTGAACTAACAACAGCCAACAACCCGGAGGAACTCCCCATGACCCTGTTCGACATGACCGGCAAGGTCGCCGTCATCACCGGCTCCACCCGCGGCATCGGGCTCGCCATTGCCGAGCGCATGGCCGAGCACGGCGCCAAGGTGGTGATCTCCTCGCGCAAGGCCGATGTCTGCGATGCCGTGGCGAAGAAGATCAACGACCGCTACGGCGCGGGTACGGCGGCCGCGGTCGCCGCCAACATCTCCAGCAAGGAGAACCTGCAGAACCTCGTCGACGAGGCCAATCGCATCTACGGCAAGATCGACGTCCTGGTCTGCAACGCGGCGTCGAACCCGTATTACGGGCCGCTGGCCGGCATCTCCGACGATCAGTTCCGGAAAATCCTCGACAACAACATCGTCGCCAACAACTGGCTGATCAGCATGGTGGTGCCGCAGATGATCGCGCGCAAGGACGGCTCCGTGATCATCGTCTCCTCGATCGGCGGCCTGAAGGGCTCGACCATCCTCGGCGCCTATGCGATCTCGAAGGCCGCCGACATGCAGCTGGCGCGCAACCTCGCCTGCGAATACGGCCCGCACAATGTCCGCGTGAACTGCATCGCGCCCGGCCTGATCAAGACCGATTTCGCCAAGGCGTTGTGGGACAATCCGGAGAATTTGAAGGCCTCGACCGCGCGCTCGCCGCTGTTGCGCATCGGCATCCCCGATGAGATCGCGGGTGCGGCGGTGTTCTTAGGGTCCGCCGCCGGCAACTTCATGACCGGCCAGACCATGGTGATCGACGGCGGCGCGACGATCAGTTGATGTCGACGCTGTCTCCCCGCTCTCC
>NZ_CAFJ01000526.1 GCF_000239795.1 Bradyrhizobium sp. STM 3809
GGCCTGCAGGTTGTTGGCTGCGAGCTTCGCGTTGAGGTCGTTCAGAGACTTGACCTGCCCTGTCCCCAATCCGAACGTGATGCTGGTCGCCGTGCCACCTCCTGTGGCGCCGACCGTCAGCGTCTGTCCCGACAGGCCGTCACCCACCGCGCTCAATCCGAGCTTGGCCAAGGTGCCGCTGCTGCCCGAGAGCGTCAATCCGGCCGCCGGCGGCGTCAGGGTGATCGCGCCCGCGGAGATCGAGGCGGTCACGCCGGTCTGCGTCTGGATCGCCGACAGCAGGTTGCTGACGGTGTCGCCGATGCCGATGTTGGTGCCCGTCGACGACGTGCCGGTGACGAAGGTGAAGGTGGTGCCGTTGACGACCAGCGTCTCACCGGAGGTGATGCCGGTGGCGAGGTCGTTCGACGAGGTGCCCGGCGTGCCCGACAGCTTGGTCGAGCCGGTGATCGCCGACGCGGCCGAGGTGTTGTCGTTGTTCACGACCGAGCCGGTCACCGCCGTCGAGCTGGAGCCCAGCAGGTCGGTGGCGGTGGCACCGGACAGCGCCGCCGAGGTCACGCTCGACTTGGTGGAGTAACCCACCGCGCTCTGCAGGACCTGGTTGGCGATCGACTTGGCGCTTCGACGAGCTTCTGCAGCGAGGTGATGCCGGTGTTGGCGGCCTGCAGCACCTGCACGCCGTTGCCGATGCCGTCGAGCAGATTGGAGATGTCGGAAGCGCGGTTGTCGAGACCCTGGGCGGTGAAGAAGTTGGTCGGGTTGTCGAGCGCCGAGTTGACCTTCTTGCCCGTGGAGAGGTTGTTCTGCGTGGTGGCGAGGAGCTGAGCCGTCGACT
>NZ_CAFJ01000525.1 GCF_000239795.1 Bradyrhizobium sp. STM 3809
CTCGATCGCCGGCTTCGAGGCGCTGGCGCGCTGGGATCATCCGAAGCTCGGCCGGATGTCGCCGAGCGAGTTCATCACCATCGCCGAGGAGATCGGCCTGATCGTCGATCTCGGCACCTTTGTGCTCGACCAGACCGCGCGGCAGCTCTCGGTGTGGCAGCGCGCGACGCGGCTGCGCGAGCCTATTTTTGCCAGCGTCAACGTCTCCTCGCGGCAGCTTTTGCGCCACGACCTGATCCATGACATCCGCTCGGTGCTGGCGCGCTCGTCGGTGGCGCGCGGCTCGCTCAAGATCGAGCTGACGGAATCGCTGGTCATGGAGAATCCCGAGCACGCCGCGCAGATGCTGGCGCGCATCCGCGAACTCGGCGTCGGGCTCTCGATCGACGATTTCGGCACCGGCCACTCGTCGCTGGCCTATCTGCAGCGCTTCCCGTTCGACACGTTGAAGATCGACCAGTCCTTCGTCCGCACCACCGCGCGCGGCACGCGGCCGGTGATCCTCAAATCGATCATCGCGCTGGCCCACGACCTCGGCATGGACGTGGTGGCGGAGGGCGCGGAGACGGACTCCGATGCGGTCGAGCTCTATCAGCTCGGCTGCGAATACGCCCAAGGCTACGCCTTCGGCGAGCCGATGGACGCCGACGCCGCGATGCGGCTCTTGACCGAAGAGCGGCTGGAAGCGGCGAGCTGAGGGGCAGCGCCCCCGCATTGCGATCCGGTCCGCGAGAGCACGTAGACGCCCCCCAGTTTCATGCGACGGGCGCGCCTGCCTTAAGATGCATCTTTCAATTCATGTATCTTGAGGTAGAGTATCTCGGCACCGCGTTTCAAGCGATACGGGAGTGATGCTGATGGGCGCCGGGACGAACGCAACCTGGGGCATCGCCGTCCTGATCGTGTTCGTGACATCGTCCGTCGGTGACATCGTCTTGGCCGCCGAGCCGCAAACCTCGGCGAGCACGGCCGATGAGGAGCTGTTGTTCTTCATCGTGGGGTCGAGAGGATTCGACCGCCGCGAGATTCTCAACTGCGGCGACGGCAGGACGCTGTTCGACCGAGACGGGATGTGGGGCATGCGCGACAGCGACGGCCACGAGATCATCGCGCCGCGCTATCGCGCACTCGGCTGCTCCAGAGACAGCACGATCGTGGCTGCCATCGACGAGCGGCGTCAATGGTGCGCGTTCGCCGCTGACGGAACGCCACGTGATCCCGCTTCATGCCGCAGCTACTACTCGCCTGTGAATTGGATGCACATGCGTCCGCAGGAGCTCGACAAGGACCCCTACGAAAGCAGTGTGCTCTGGGCGCGCGCCCGGCTCGCATTCGGCGCTGGTCAAATTGATCGCCCACCGCAGTTCGAGAGTATCAACGTCAACACCTTCTAAGGACCCATTGCGACGAGCGCCGCTTGCTCGATCGTCCGACAGATAGCGGATGCGACACATGTCCGCGTATTGCTGCCGTCTAATCCGTCTCGAACTGCGCCAGCGCCGCGCGCGCGCGGCGATAATTGTCGGCGCCGAGCCGGCGCGCCACGCGCTTCTCGTGGGCCGCGACGGCGACGTTCGCCTTCTTCAGGATCATGCGGCCGCGCGGAGTGAGGCCGAGCGCATGCGCCCGGCGGTCCTGCTCCGACCGTTCGCGCACGATCAGCCCGGCCTGCTGCAGCTCGTCGAGCAGCGCGACCATCCGCGCCCGCTCGATGCCGAGCCGACCGGCGATCGCGATCTGCGCTGCGCCTTGATTGGCCGCGATCGTCTCCAGGATCGAGTAGAGGATGACGTCGAGCGCGAGGGGCGCGAGCGCCGCATTGACGTCGCGGAAGATCCAGTGCTGCAGGCGGCGCACGAAATAGCCGAGATGGTTGTCGAGCTCGCCGAGATGAATCTTCGGCTCCTGCCCGTCTCGGTTTCGTTGCGTTCGCGCGCGCGCGCTCTTGGACATGATGGGCTCGCTGACATGACAAGCCCTTGCCTAGACCGGCGCCATCGCGAGCACAAGCCGGCGCAATTGGTCACAGCCACAATAATTGCAAACCACAATCATTCTGTTAGTCTGCCGGCAACAAGGATACGTGGGGAGGGACGGTCATGCCGTCATGGATGACGATGGCCGCCGGCATTGCGGCAGCAATGCGGCGGCGCAAGACAGCCGGTCGCGTCGGTCTGCCGATCACGCGCCGGGCAGGCGCATCCTGCGCGGCCTCTCCCGCCATGGAGGCGCGCCATGGGTAGCCCCGAGCGCCGGACCGCACCCGAGCCCGACATGTTCGCCGCGCCGTCGATCGAGGCGGTGACGCGCGACGATGGCGCCATCATCCTGCGCTCGCGCATGACGTTGCAGCCGACGGCGCGCTGCACCGGCGAATGGCTGGAGAGCTGGGCGCGCAAGGTGCCGGACCGCACCTTCCTGGCCGAGCGCCGCGGCGGCACCTGGACCTGGCTGACCTATGGCGAGACGCTGGCGCAGGTCCGAGCCGCGGCGGCCTGGATGCTCGCGCAGGACCTCGGCCCGGAACGTCCGCTCGCGATCCTTTCCGACAACAGCATCGCGCATGCGGTGCTGGCGCTCGCGGCGCAGCATGTCGGCATCCCCGTCTGCGCGATCTCGCCGGCCTATTCGCTGATGTCGACCGACCATGAGAAGCTCAGGGCGATGATCGGCCTGCTCGATCCCGGCGCCATCTTCGTCGCCGCGCACGGCCCGTTCGCGCGTGCGCTGGCCGCGATCGAGGGCCTGCACCACGCCAGCATCATCAGCGGCGATGGCGAGGGCACGAGCACGGTGCCGTTGCAGGCGTTGCTGTCCACCAGGCCCGGCCCCGAGGTCGACCACGCCTTTGCCGCCGTCACGCCGGACACGATCGCAAAGCTGCTGTTCACCTCCGGCTCGACCGGGCTGCCCAAGGCCGTGATCAACACGCACCGGATGCTGACGATGAGCCAGCAGGCCAAGGGCCAGCTCTGGACCTTTCTGCACGAGGTCGACGGTGGCCCCGTCATCGTCGACTGGCTGCCCTGGAGCCACACCTTCGGCGCCAACCACAATTTCAACCTCGTGCTCGCCCATGGCGGCACGATCTATATCGACGCCGGCAAGCCGGCGTCCGGCCTGTTCGAGACCTCGCTCGCCAATCTCAAGAGCATGGTGCCAACGATCTATTTCAACGTGCCGCGCGGTTTCGACATGCTGGTCGCGGCCCTCAGGGCAGACGATGATCTGCGGCACAGGTTCTTCACCGGCGTGAAGTGCATCCTCTATGCGGCGGCGGCGCTGCCGCAGAATCTGTGGGATGCGCTCAACGAGATGAGCCAGGCCACGATCGGCCGGAAGGCGCCGCTGGTGTCGGCCTGGGGCGCCACCGAGACGTCGCCGCTCGCGACCGACTGCCATTTCTTCGCCGAGCGGGCCGGCAATATCGGCGTGCCGATCCCGGGCACCGAGCTGAAGCTGGTGCCTGCGGGGGAGAAACTCGAGGTCCGCGTGCGCGGGCCCAATGTGATGCCCGGCTACTGGAAAGCGCCGGAGATCACCGCCGCCGCCTTCGACGAGGAAGGCTTCTACAAGATCGGCGACGCCGTGAAGCTCGCCGACCCCGCGCATCCGGAAGCCGGCCTGTTCTTCGATGGCCGCATCACCGAGGATTTCAAGCTCTCGTCCGGGACCTGGGTGAATGTCGGGGCGCTGCGGATCGCCGGCATCGCCGCGCTGGCGCCGCTGGCGCAGGACATCGTCATCGCCGGCCATGGCACCGACGACGTCCACTTCCTGATCGTGCCCAACATCGCCGCCTGCCGCAGCAAGGCGGCGCTGGCAGACACGACGCCGATCGGCGACGTGCTCGCGCATCCCGCCGTCCGCGAGGCGATCGCGCAGGGGCTCGCCAAGCTGCGCGCCGAGGCGGTCGGCTCGTCCCGCTATGCGACGCGTGCGCTGTTGATGGCCGAGCCGCCTTCGCTCGATGCCGGCGAGATCACCGACAAGGGCTACATCAACCAGCGCGCGGTCCTCACCCGCCGCGCCGCCCTGGTGGCGCGGCTGCGGGAGGATGCCGCGCCCGATGTGATCAGGCTCTGACAGCACGGAGCCCGCTCGGCGATGTCGCGCAGGATCATCCGGAACGAAGCCGACCTCGCCGCGATCGAGCGCGACGGCCTCGATGCGTTCCTGCCGCACGCGTCTCCGTTCGCGCTGATCGAGGCCAGCGCGCGGCAATGGCCCGAGCGCACGGCGATCCGCTATCTCACCGAGGTCGATGAGCACGGGACGGACGTCGTCGTCAGCTATGCGGAGCTCGTCCGCCGGATCCGGCAGGCCGCCAATCTGTTCCGCCGGCTTGGCGTCGGCTCCGATGATGCGGTCGCCATCCTCGCGCCGCACACGCTCGCGACCGAGATCGCGCTATGGGCAGCGCAACTGGCCGGCTGCGCCTGCCCGATCAATCCGATGCTGCCGCCGGATCACATCATCGGCCTGCTCAGGGCAAGTCGCAGCAGGATCGCGATCGTGCTCGGCGAGAATGATGACATGCCGCTGTGGCCGCGGCTGGCCCCGGCGCTTCGCGATTCCGGCTGCCTGTCCGCGATTCTTCATTGCGACGCCGATGCGCCGACCGCGGGATCCGATGGCGGCTTCGAAGCTCTGTTGCATGCCGAGAACGCCGACACGCTCGACTTCGCCGTGGCGGGTGATCACGATGCGATCGCCGCCTGCTTCCACACCGGCGGCACCACCGGCGCGCCGAAGCTGGCGCTGCATACCCGCCGCAACGAGGCCTTCGTCGGCCGTGCGGCGGCCGCGATGTACGATCTCGGGGCCGACGACACTCTCATCAACGGCTTCCCGCTGTTTCATGTCGCCGGCGCCTTCGTCTATGGCCTCTCGGTGCTGGCGGCCGGAGGCACCATCCTGATTCCCACGCGGCTGGGCCTGCGCAACCAGGCGTTCGTGAAGTCGGTCTGGAAACAGGTGGCGGACTATGGCGTCACCGTGATCGGCGGCGTGCCAACGGTCATGAGCGCGCTGATGGCAGTGCCGCTCGACGCCGACATCACATCCTTGCGGATGATGCTGACCGGCGGATCACCGCTGCCGCCCGAGCTCGCCGATACGTTCGAGCGCACCGTCGGCAAGCCCGTGCGCAACATCCTCGGCATGACGGAGTGCGCCGGCGTCGTCACCATCGAGCCGTTCCACGGCTCGCGCGTGCCGGGCTCCACGGGGCTGCGGCTGCCATTCACGCAAGTGCGCGCGTTTGCTGCCACCGCGACGCCCGCCGATCTCGAACGGCCCTGTGCGCCCGGCGAGACCGGCGTGATCGCGCTGCGCGGACCGAATGTCGGTCCCGGCTACAGCGACGCGGCGCGCAACGCCGGCACCTTCGATCATGGCTGGCTGATCAGCGGCGATCTCGGCCATGTCGACGCCGACGGCCGCGTCCATATCACCGGCCGCGCCAAGGACGTGATCATCCGCGGCGCACACAACATCGACCCCGGCCTGATCGAGGACGCGCTGTTGCAGCATCCCGCTGTCGCGATCGCGGCGGCGATCGGTCGTCCCGACGCCTATGCGGGCGAGTTGCCCGTGGCCTATGTGACCTTGAAGCCAGGCACCACGGTCGACGACGACGAGCTGCGACGCTTCGTGGCCCCGCATCTCGAGCCGGCCGCCCAGCCGAAGGCCGTGACCGTGCTGAGCGACATGCCGCTGACGCCGATCGGCAAGATCTACAAGCCGGCGCTGCGCCAGTTCGCGACACGTGCGGCGATCGGTGATGCGCTGGCGCGATGCGACCTCGACCCGGATGCCTACGTGCTCGAGATCGACGAACGCGGCATCCGGCTGCTGCTGCGTGATCCCCACCAGGAGACGGCTGCCCGGGGCGCGCTGCTCGGCATGCCGATCAACTACACGATTGCGGCGAGTTGAATCGATTAGCAATTGTTAGTCGCGGTCCAGTAAAATTACGGACTCTCCGAGCGGGCACGGTAACTGCGAACCATCCGCATTTAACCGGGCATAAACGGTAATTCCTTAATTTCGTCTGCCGTCGCCCCTGGTCTCTCTCGCCCCCGGATCCATCCATGGCTCAGCCGCGTTTTTCCCTCGCGCTTCGCATCTATGCGATCATCGGCCTGTCGTTCTGCGGCCTTGCCGGCCTTGCGGCGACGCAAAGCCAGAATCTCGGCACGGCCTTGAAGGATCAGCGGCAAAGCGAGCTGACGCATCTGACGGAGACGGCGCTCAGCATCGCCCGCGAGGAATACGATTCCATCGCTCGCGACCAGGTCGCGCCCGAGGTCGCGCAGAAGAACGCCGCCGCGCGGATCGGCAAGCTGCGCTACGGCAGCGGCGACTACTTCTGGATCAATGACATGACTCCCAAGATGGTCATGCATCCGATCAAGCCGGAGCTCAACGGCCAGAACCTCGCCGACAACAAGGATCCGACCGGCAAGCGGCTGTTCATGGAGATGGTCGATGTCGTCAAGCGCCAGAAGGCCGGCGTCGTCGACTACATGTGGCCGAAGCCCGGCAAGGACGCGCCGCAGCCGAAGATGTCCTATGTCGCCGGCTTCGAGCCCTGGGGCTGGATCATCGGTACCGGCGTCTATGTCGACGATCTCGAAGCCCAGATGTGGGAGAGCAAGCGCGGCGTGTTCATTGCCGCCGTCCTGGTGATGCTGATCATCGGATCGATCACCTTGATCATCGCACGGCGGATGTCGTCCGCATTGGCCGCCATGAGCGGCGCATTGACCGAACTCGGTCACGGCAATTTCGACATCAAGCTGCCGGGCCAGACGCGCAGCGACGAGCTCGGCGACATGGCGCGTTCGATCGAGCAGTTCAGGCTGAAGACCGAGGAGAAGGCGCGGCAGACCGCGATGCTGGAAGACGAGCAGCGCCAGGTCGCCGAGCGCATCAAGAGCAAGGCGCTGAAGGAGATGGCCGAGGCCGTCGAGCAGGCGGCGAGCACCGCAGTCGGCGAGGTCGCCGAAGGCACCAGTCACATGGCCAGGAACGCGACGTCGATGACGGAGAGCGCGCTGACCCTGGAGCGCAATTCGAGCAGCGTCGCGGCCGCGGCCGAGCAGGCGCTCGCCACCACGCAGACCGTCGCCAAGGCGTCCTCGCAGCTCGCCGCCTCGATCTCGCAGATCTCGTCGCAGGTGAATAGCTCGCGCGAGCTGACGCGCAAGGCGGTCGCCGCGTCGTCCGAAGCCCAGGCGACGATCGCGAAGCTGTCCGAAGCCGCCGACAAGGTCGGCGCCGTGACCAGCCTGATCAGCGAGATCGCCGGCCAGACCAACCTGCTGGCGCTGAACGCCACCATCGAGGCCGCCCGCGCCGGCGAGGCCGGCCGCGGCTTTGCGGTGGTCGCCTCCGAGGTCAAGTCGCTGGCCGAGCAGACCGCCAAGGCGACCAGCGAGATCGCGCAGCAGATCGCCGAGATCCAGGACTCCACGCGCGCCTCCGTGACCTCGATCGGCGCGATCGGCGAGGTCATCCGCAATGTCGAGGCGGTGTCCTCGGGGATCGCCGATGCGATCCAGGCGCAGAACAGCGTGACCATCGAGATCTCGCGCACCGTCGAGGAAACCTCGGCGGCCGCACGCGAGGTGGCGAGCCAGATCGCCGAGGTCTCGCGCGAGGCCAGCGAGGCCGGCCGGCGCTCCACCGACATTCGCGACGGCTCGGGCTCGGTAGCCGAGAAGGTCCAGCGCTTGCGCACCGAGCTGGTGCGGGTGATCCGAACCTCCACCACCGATGTCGACCGCCGTCTCTCGACGCGGCTGAACATCAATCGCCCCGGCACCCTGCAGGTGAACGGCGAGCAGGTCGCCATGATCGTGCGCAATCTGTCGCTCGGCGGCGCATTGCTCGAGAAGGTTTCGGTGCGGCTGTCGGTCAACACACCGGTCACGCTCGCGATCGCAGGCATGGTGTCCGATCTGCCGGGCATGGTCACACGCGTCGGCGACCGCACCGCGCTGGTGCAGTTCACGCTCAATCCGGAGCAGACCGCGCGCCTGACGGCCCTGATCTCGGACCGTCAGGCGGCGTGATCCGCCGAGCCTTGCTCAGCGGAAATGGCAGGCGACGAGATGCCCCTCGTCGCTTGCCTTGAGCGGCGGCACTTCCTTGCTGCAGACGTCCTTGGCGATCGGGCAGCGGGTGTGGAAGTGGCAGCCCGACGGCGGATTGATCGGGCTCGGCACCTCGCCCTTCAGCCGGATGCGCTTGCGCTTGATGCTGGGATCCGGGATCGGCACCGCCGACAGCAGCGCCTCGGTGTAGGGATGCTTCGGCGTCGAATAGAGCTGACGTGACGGCGCGGTCTCGACGATGCGGCCGAGATACATCACGGCGACGCGGCGGCTGATGTGCTCGACCACCGAGAGGTCGTGCGCGACGAACAGATAGGCGATCCCGAACTTCTGCTGCAGGTCCTCGAGCAGGTTGATGACCTGGGCCTGGATCGAGACGTCGAGCGCCGACACCGGCTCGTCGCAGATGATCAGCTTGGGCTCGACCGCGATCGCCCGGGCAATGCCGATGCGCTGGCGCTGGCCGCCGGAGAATTCGTGCGGATAGCGTGTCATGTGATCGGCCTGCAGGCCGACGGTCTCCAGCAGATGGACGATGCGCTCCTCGTATTTCTGGCGCGAGGACGCCAACCCGTGGATCGTCAGCGCCTCGCCGATGATCGCGCCGATGGTCATGCGCGGATTGAGCGAGGCGTAGGGGTCCTGGAAGATGATCTGGATGTCACGACGCAGCGCGCGCAGGCCGTCGCCGGACAGCGCGATGACGTCCTTGCCCTCGAAGCTCAATTCGCCCGAGCTCGGCTCGATCAGCCGGAGCACGCAGCGGCCGGTGGTCGACTTGCCGCAACCGGACTCGCCGACCAGGCCGAACGTCTCGCTCGGCTCGATGTGGAAATTGACGCCGTCGACGGCGCGGACGCTGCCGATCTGGCGCTTCAGCAATCCACCCTTGATCGGGAAGGCCTTGGTGAGGTTCCGCACGGTGAGCAGCGGTGCCGGCGCGGCGGCGGGAGCAATGGCAGCTTCGGTCATCACGACAACGTCTCTTCGGCGCGGATGCACGCCACCTTGTGGCCGGGCTCGATCTCGCGCAGCGGAGGCTGCGCCCGCCGGCACTCCGGAATCACGAACCGGCAGCGCGAGGCGAAGCGGCAGCCTTCCAGCGGATTGACCAGCTTCGGCACGCTGCCGGGGATGCTCTCCAGCCGGCTCTTCTTGACGGCCGCGAGATCGATGCGCGGGATCGAGCGGATGAGCCCTTGCGTATAGGGATGGCGCGGATTGGCGAACAGGCGCTCGACCGGCGCCTCCTCGGCCACCCGGCCCGCATACATGACCACGACGCGCTGGGCGACCTCGGCAACCACGCCCATGGCGTGGGTGATCAGCATGATCGACATGCCGAGCCGCTCCTTCATGTCGAGCAGCAGGTCGAGAATCTGCGCCTGGATCGTGACGTCGAGCGCGGTGGTCGGCTCGTCGGCGATCAGGAGCTTGGGATTGCACGACAACGCCATCGCGATCATCACGCGCTGGCGCATGCCGCCGGAGAAGTGGTGCGGATAATCGTGCACGCGGCGCTGCGGGTTGGGGATCTGCACCAGCGCCAGCATCTCCGCCGCGCGGTCCATCGCCGCCTTCTTCGACAATCCTTGATGCAGCCGGATCACCTCGGCGATCTGGTCGCCGACGGTGTAGACCGGATTGAGCGAGGTCATCGGCTCCTGGAACACGATCGCGATCTCGCTGGCGCGGATGCGATTGAGCTCGGAGGTCGGCAGCGGCACCAGGTCCCGCCCCTGCCACAGGATCTGGCCGCCGGCGATGCGGCCCGGCGGCATCGCGATCAGCTTCAGCACCGACATCGCGGTGACGGTCTTGCCGGAGCCGGACTCGCCGACCACGCACAAGGTCTCGCCGTGGCCAATCGAGATGTCGACGCCGTCGACGGCCTGGACCTGGCCCTCGTCGCTGTTGAAATAGGTCTTCAGCCCCTTGATCTCGAGGAGCGGAGCTACGCGGCCATCCATCACATCACCTTCCGCGGATCGAGCGCATCGCGCAGGCCATCGCCGATGAAATTGATGGCGATGACGGTGAGGAAGATCGCGCCGCCGGCGAACAGCGCCCAATGCGGCGCGATGTCGAGATAGTCCTTGGCGTCGAACAACAGCCGTCCCCAGGTCGGAATGTCGGGCGGAAAGCCGAGGCCGAGGAACGACAGCGTCGATTCCGCGATGATCGCCGCGGCGACGTCGATCGTGCCGGCGACGATGACCGGACCCAGCGCGTTCGGCAGGATGTGACGGACGACGAGGCGGAGGTTGGACGCGCCGAGCGCGCGCGCGGCCTCGACGAACTCCTTCTCGCGCAGTGAGAGGAACTGCGCCCGCACCAGCCGTGCCACCGGCATCCAGCGGAAGCCGCCGATGACCAGCACGATCAGCACGAAGGTTCCGCCCTCCGGGCCGACGAGCCCCTTCAGGAGATCGCGGAACAGATAGATCACGAGCAGCAGCAAAGGCAGCTGCGGCAGCGACAGGAACAGATCGGTCAGCCACATCAGCGCGGCATCGACCGGTCCCTTGGAGTTGCCGGCCACCGCGCCGATCACGACGCCGACGAACAGGCCGACGGCCATCGCCGCGAAGCCGACGGCGAGCGAGATGCGCCCGCCATAGATCATGCGCGACAACAGATCCTGGCCGAGATCGTCGGTGCCGAACGGATGATCCCAGGACGGCGCGGCGAGCCGGGCGGTGAAATCGATCTCGTTGATCGGCACCCGCCAGATCCAGGGACCGATGACGATGGCGAGCGCAAGCAGCGCCAGGATCACGACGCTGGCGGCCGCAAGGCGGTGACGCAGGAAGCGCCTGACCGCATCGCGCCCGGGCGAGAAGCGGCGCTTCTTCGAAGCCGGCGCAGCCGCCGTTTCAACGGAAGGAGATGCGTGGGTCAAGCCAGCCATACAGGATATCGGCGATGAGGTTGAACAGGACGACGAGGCAGGCGAACACGAAGGTCACCGCCATGATGACGGGCGTATCGTTGGCGAGGATCGCGCTGATCAGGAGCGAGCCGATGCCGGGGATGCGGAAGATCTGCTCGGTGACGATGGCGCCGCCGAACACCGTCGGCATCTGCAGCGCCACCAGGGTCACGACCGGAATCAGCGCGTTGCGCACCACGTGCTTGACGATGACCTTGCTCTCGTCGAGCCCCTTGGAACGCGCTGTCGTGACGTAATCGAGCTTGATGACGTCGAGCACGGCCGAGCGGACGTAGCGCGTATAGGACGCGGCCTGGTAGAGGCCGAGCACCGTGACCGGCATCACCGCCTGCTTGAAGTTCTCCCACCACCACATCCATCCCGTGGCCGGGATGTCGGCGCGGTAGACGAACGGCAGCCAGCCGAGATTGACGCTGAAGATCAGGATCAGGAGCAGGCCGGTGAAGAAGGTCGGCAGCGAGAAGCCGATGAACGCGAAGGTGTTGGCGATCTGGTCGAAGATCGAATAGGGCCGCCGCGCCGCCAGCACGCCGACCGGGATCGCCACGATCAGCGCCAGCAGCTGCGCGGTGCCGACCACGTAGAGCGTGGCCGGAATCCGCTGCAGGATCAGCGTGTCGACGTTGACCCGGCTGGCGAAGGAGAAGCCCCAGTCGCCATGCAGCATGGCGAGCAGCCAACGGACGTAGCGCACCAGGATCGGATCATCCATGCCGAACTTGATGCGCAGGGCCTCGCGGACCTCCGGAGGGATGTTCGGATTGCTCGCGAGCTCGCCGAACGGATCGCCCGGCGCGAGCGCGAGCAGCACGAACAGGATGAGGCTGATGCCGAGCAGGCTCGGCACGGCCACGATGAGGCGCCTGAGAAGGTAGTTTCCCATCGCTCCACCTCTACGATGTCTGGCTGGTCATGGTGATGGCGCGATCAGGTCTCGCGATACCAGTTGGCGATCTGCCAGAGGTCGTTGTCCCAACCGCTCTTGTTCACGACCATGCCGTTCTTCAGGCCGATGCAGTTGCGGCGGTTGATCTCGGGCAGGATGTAATTGTCCTGCACCACGAGGTCGTTGAGCTTGATGAACAAGCCTGCGCGCTTGACCGGGTCGAGCTCGCTCGAGGCCTGTTTGTAGGTCTCGTCGTACT
>NZ_CAFJ01000524.1 GCF_000239795.1 Bradyrhizobium sp. STM 3809
ACGAGACCGTGCGCATCAACCGCGAGAAAAGGGTGCAGAACGAGCGCTGCGACCGCCTGCTGCTGCATCTGTTCCAGCACGACATCCACCACCGCGGCCAGGCCCATGCCATGCTGTCGGCGACGTCCGTCAAGCCGCCGCAGCTTGATGAGTTCTTTCCGGCTGACGATGCGGGCCTGCGGGCCAAGGATTTCGCCGAGCTCGGGTTCAGCGAAGAAAAGGTGTGGCGGAGCTGAGGTCAGACAAACGTCGTCTGCGTCATTCCGGGGCGCGCGAAGCGCGAGCCCGGAATCCATAGCCACAACCGGCCATGAGGCGCGAGATGCTGATGGCGCCTGCCTTCGACCCATGCCGGCCTGTGGCTATGGATTCCGGGCTCATTCGCGCTGACTCAAAATGGCTTCGCCATTTTGCGCGCGAATGCCCCGGAATGACCAGCAGGAGAGATCAACGCGAAGCGTTGGCCCACACCGCGCGTGGAAGCCGGTACATCGCCTGCCTCCGCAACGGGCTGTCCGCCTCGACGCGCGGATGGTCGAAATCGGACGCCTCGTCCCGGATCATGCCGAGCTTGCGCATGACGTTCTGCGAGGCCTGGTTGGCCGGCGCGGCGTAGGCGATGATTTCATCCAGGCCGAGCGTGTCGAAGCCGAACGCGAGCGAGGCCCGTGCCGCCTCCGTCGCAATCCCCCGCCCCCAGGCCGCGCGCGCCAGCCGCCAGCCGATCTCGACTGCCGGTGTGAACGGGGCATCGAAGAAGACCTTGAACAATCCGGTTGCGCCGAGGAAGGCGCCGGTGGCGCGGTCTTCGACCACCCAGAAGCCAAAGCCGTGCTCGGCAAAATGCTTGATCTGGAAGTCGATCCATTGATCGCAAGCCTGTCGCGTCGGCAGCGCGCGCAGATATCGCATGACATCGGGATCGGCAGACATGGCCGCAAACGGCGCGCGGTCCTCGTCGCGCCATGCGCGCAAGGTCAGGCGATCGGTCTGGATGGTCATGATGCAAGCCCACGCGAGCTGTGGCGCCGCATCGCCGGCAGCACGGCCCGCTCGCCCGCCGCGACGATTGACAGCCGCATCAGCCTGCGTCAACCTGTCGGTAGGTTGATACGACCTGCCGGTTGCGCCCCTCCCGGGGGATGGTGAACGTATCGCGCCTTCACGGCCTCGCCCCTTTGCCCGAGCGACCGGGTCAGCAACGCAACCCTCTGACATCCCTGGTTCGCTCCTGCATAGGATTGAGCGATGCGCGATTTTCGCGATGCCAAGGCCATGGCGCAGACCCTGCGCGACTCTCTCGGTACCAGGTCCATCACCATCAGCCACAGTCTGAGCCTGGAGCTGGTCTCCCGGATGTTCGGCGTCGCCGACTGGAACACGCTGTCGGCGCTGATCAAGGGCAGCGATGGCGCCAAGCCGTCTCCGGCACCGATCGTCCAAGCGGCGACGCTCCGGCGCCCCGCCATTCCGCTGCGTGACCTCGTGCCGTTCCCCGGCGCCACCCACCCGCTGTTCGTCGGGCGCGCCAGGACGGTCAATGCGCTGAACGACGCATTCGCCCAGCAGACCGACGTCGTGATCGCGCTGCAGAAGCAGCGTGCGGTCGACGAACCCGGCTTTGCGGATCTCCACGAGATCGGGCTGCGCGCCGATCTGATCGAGCTGACGCCCCTGCCCGACGGCACGCTGAAAGTGCAGGTGCGGATCGGCCGGCGCGTCGTGATCAGGGCGTTCAGCCACGACGGCAGCGCCTATCAGGCGGAGGTGTCCGACATCGCCGAGGACGGGGCTACCGATGCGCCGGATCTGATCCTGCGCGCCGTGACGCGCTTCGAGCGCTACGCCGCGATCCGCAACATCCGCCTGTCCGAGAGCTGGCCGCCGTTCGGAGAGGGGCGACAGCCGGGCACCGTGGCCGACACGATCGCGGCGCAGGTGCTGCTGCCGCTCGCGCACAAATACGAGCTGCTGGCGGTGCTCGATCCGGTCAAGCGCCTGGAGCTGGTCGAGGCGCTGCTCGACGTCACGTCACGGCCGCTGTCGTCAGCGCTGCAGGCGACACGGCAGCGTGCGATCGCGCATGCGCGCGACCGCCGGCATCGCCATGCCACGCTCGAGCATCTGCTGCTCGCGCTGATCGATGACGACAGCGCCGCTGCGGTGATCAAGAGCTGCCGCGCCAGCCTGAAGCAGTTGCGGACGCAGACCCTCGCCTATGTCGACACTGATCTCGCCCACCTCGCGGCCGAGGATGGCGACATCGCGCAGCCGTCGCCGGCATTCCTGCGCGTCAGCGACCGTGCCGCGCTCGCCGCCCAGGAGGTCGGCTATCCCGTCGTCACCGGCGCCAACATGCTCCTGGCGATGTTTCCGGAAACACGCAGCCCCGCCGCGCGCCTGCTCGCCGAGCACGGCGTGACGATGGTGCGCGCCGCCAAGGCGGTGGCCGACGGCATCGGGAAAGAGGAGGCATGAACGGAGCCCGAGTGAGACGCGCCGTCATTGCGAGGAGCGAAGCGACGACGCAATCCAGGGCCACACGCTCGGCCCCTGGATTGCGTCGCTCCGCTCGCAATGACGGAGGATGGAGTTTCGTAGCCCGGATGAGTTCAGCGATATCCGGGATCACACGAGCTGCTGCGCTGAACCCGGATGTCGCTGCGCTCATCCGGGCTACGCGATTGCGCGTTCGGTCAGACGCCGATCACCGTCATTGCGAGGAACGAAGGCGACGAAGCAATCCAGGGTCGCGCGCTCGGCCCCTGGATTGCTTCGCTCCGCTCGCAATGACGGGGGATGGAGCCGAAGCTACTTCGCCGGCTCGAGGATCGACACGTAGTTGGCCACCGCGGCGCCGCCCATGTTGAAGATGCCGCCGAGCTTGGCGTTGGGGAGCTGCATGCCCTCCGGCGCGGAGCCGGTGAGCTGCATGGCGGTCATCACGTGCATGGAGACGCCGGTGGCGCCGATCGGGTGGCCCTTGGCCTTGAGGCCGCCGGACGGGTTGACCGGCAGCTTGCCGTCCTTGAGCGTCCAGCCCTCCTTGATGGCGCGGGCGCCCTGCCCCCTGGGCGTCAGGCCCATCGCTTCGTACTCGATCAGCTCGGCGACGGTGAAGCAGTCATGGGTCTCGACGAAGGAGAGATCGGACAGGGTGACGCCGGCCTTCTCGAGCGCGCGCTGCCAGGCCACCGTGCAGCCCTCGAAGGCGAGGATGTCGCGCTTGCTCATCGGCAGGAAATCCTGCGCATGCGCGGTCGCGCGGACGTTGACGGCCTTGGCGAACGACTTCGCCGTCTCGCTGTCGGTCAGCACCAGCGCGGCGGCGCCGTCGGAGACCAGCGAGCAATCCGTGCGCTTCAGGGGACCGGCGACATACGGGTTCTTCTCGCTCTCGGAGCGGCAGAACTCGAAGCCGAAATCCTTGCGCATCTGCGCATAGGGGTTGGCGACGCCGTTCTTGTGGTTCTTGGCGGCGATCAGCGCCAGCGCGTCGGACTGGTCGCCATACTTCTGGAAATAGCCCTGCGCGATCTTGCCGAACACGCCGGCGAAGCCGCCGACGGTGTCGCCGTCCTCCGGCAGATAGGACGCCTTGAGCAGGTTCTTGCCGATCTCGGGTCCGGGCGTGCGGGTCATCTGCTCGACGCCGACGACGAGGACGATCTTGGCGGCACCGGCGGCAATCGCGCGGATGCCCTGGTGGACGGCGGCCGATCCCGTGGCGCAGGCGTTCTCCACCCGGGTCGCCGGCTTGAAGCGCAGCGCGGGATCGGCCTGCAGCACCAGCGAAGCCGTGAAATCCTGCGGCGAGAAGCCGGCGTTGAAATGGCCGAGCACGATCTCGTCGACGTCGCCGGCCGAGATGCCGGCGTCCGCCAGCGCCTCATTGGCGACCTTGACGACGAGGCTCTCGACGGTCTCGGCGTCGAACTTCCCGAACGGCGTATGCGCCCATCCGACGATGCTGGCGGTCATGCTGTCTCTCCCGAATGTCTCCCTGCCCTCACATGGCGCTTTGCGCCATGCGAGTCCAGAGGCTGGCGGCGCTCTCAGGCGACGAACTTGCCGCCGAGCTCGTCCTCGATATGGATGCGGATGATGTCGTCGAAGGTCTTTTCCTCGGTGGTGAAGCCGAGCTCGCGGGCCCGCCTGGCCTCGAAATTCCGCGGCCAGCCATCGACGATGCCGATGATGAAGGGGTCCGGAACCCGCTTGATGCGGTCGGCGACCTTGTCGCCGGCGACGCGCCGCAGCGCGGCGATCTGCTCGCCGACGGTCGCCGACAGGCCGGGCATGGTCAGGTTCCGGCGCGGGCCGATCCTGACGGTGTCCATGGTCGCGGCGTGCAAGAGGAAGCCGACCGCCGAGCGCGGCGTCGCGTGCCAATGGCGGACGTCCTCGGACACCGGCAGCACGGCCTCCTTGCCGGCCAAGGGCTCGCGCAGGATGTTGGAGAAGAAGCCGGAGGCGGCCTTGTTGGGCGTGCCGGGGCGGATGCAGATGGTCGGCAGGCGGATGCCGACGCCGTCGAAGAAGCCGCGGCGGCTGTAGTCGGCCAGCAGCAGCTCGCCGATCGCCTTCTGGGTGCCGTAGCTGAGCAGCGGCGCATTGACGAACTCGTCGCCGATGGCGTCCGGGAACGGCGCGCCGAACACCGCGATCGACGAGGTGAAGACCAGGCGCGGCTTGTAGCCGTTGCCGATCAGCCTGATGGCGTCGAACAGCATCCGCGTGCCGTCGAGGTTGATGCGGTAGCCCTTGTCGAAATCGAGCTCGGCCTCGCCGGACACGATGGCGGCGAGATGGAAGATGACATCGGGGCGGTCGGCGACCAGCTTCTCGGCGAAACCGGGCACGGCGAAATCGCCGGCGATGGTGTCCACCGCGACGGACGTGTCGGGCTTCGCCGGCGCGACGATGTCCTGCAGGGTCATGCGGGTGATCGCACTGTCGCCGAGGCGGCCGTCGCGGACCAGCCACTCCACCAGCTTGCGCCCGACCATGCCGGCGGCGCCGAGAACGAGAATATGCAAAGGGGATGCTCCTTCAAAAAGTAGGGTGGGCAAAGGCGCGTAGCGCCGTGCCCACCGCAGCACTTGGCGATAGCACTTGGCGATGCCGAAAGACGGTGGGCACGCTTCGCTTTGCCCACCCTACGAGAGCTCGACGAGCCCGCCCTACTCCTTCACCGCGCCGGTCATGGCCGACACATAATGCTCGACGAAGAAGGCGTAAAGGATCACCAGGGGCAGCGAGCCGACCAGGGCGCCGGCCATCAGCGATCCCCATTTGTAGATGTCGCCGTCGACGAACTCGTTGACGATGGCGACCGGCACGGTCTTGTTCGGCGTCGACTGCAGGAAGGTCAGCGCGTAGATGAACTCGTTCCAGCACAGGGTGAACGAGAAGATGAAGGCCGAGATCAGGCCGGGGACGGCGAGCGGCACCACGATCTTGACCAGGATCTGCCAGCGGCTGGCGCCGTCGATCAGGGCGCATTCCTCGAGCTCGAAGGGAATCGTCTTGAAGTAACCCATCAGGAGCCAGGTCGAGAACGGGATCAGCAAGGTCGGATAGACCAGGATCAGCGACAGCGGCGAGTCGAACAGGCCATAGGCCTGGATCACCGAGGCCAGCGGGATGAACAGGATCGACGGCGGCACCAGATAGGCGAAGAAGATCAGCACGCCGACCGTGTCGGCGCCCTTGAAGCGCAGCCGCACGATGGCGTAGGCCGCGAGCACGGACGCGAAGATCGACAGCGTGGTGGCGCCGACCGCGACATACATCGTGTTCCACAGCCAGCGCGGATATTGCGTCTCGAACAGGAGCTTCGAGATGTGCTTGAAGGTCGGATGCACCACCCAGAACGGGTTGTACTTTTCCATGTCGATCAGCTGCTCGTCGGGTTTGATCGACGTCAGACCCATCCAGTAGAACGGGAACAGCAGCACCAGGAGGATGATCCCGAGCGGCAGATACAGCGTGATCAGCCGCCGCGGCAGCGACTCGAGATAGCTCATGCCCTCCGAGTCGTCGCCGGCGGCGAGCTTGGCCGCGGTGGCGGTGGCGTTCGACGGGGTCTTGGATTGCAGCGCGGCGGTGTCGGTCATTGGTCGGATCCTTGCTGCCATTTGCGCCGTTGCATGCCGAACCAGGAGATCGCGATCGCCGCCATCAGGAACGGGATCATGGCGGTCGCGATCGCGGCGCCCTCGCCGAGCCGGCCCGAGATGATGCCACGCTGATAGCTCAGGGTCGCCATCAGATGGGTGGCATTGACCGGACCACCGCGGGTCAGCGCCCAGATCAGCTGGAAGTCGGTGAAGGTGAACAGCACCGAGAACGTCATCACAACCGCGATGATCGGGGTCAGCAGCGGATAGGTGATGTAGCGGAAGCGCTGCCAGCTGGTCGCGCCATCCAGCGTCGCCGCCTCGTACAGCGAGGGCGACACGGTCTGCAGGCCGGCCAGCAGGGTGATGGCGACGAACGGCACGCCGCGCCAGATGTTGGCGATGATGACGGAGGCGCGCGCCCAGGAGGTGTCGCCGAGGAAGTTGATGTTCTGACTGATCAGGCCGAGCTTGATCAGCGACCAGGAGATGATCGAGAACTGCGCGTCATAGATCCACCAGAACGCGATCGCCGACAGCACCGTCGGCACGATGAACGGGATCAGCACGATGGCGCGGATCATGGCCTTGAACGGCATGTGCCGGTTCAACAGCAATGCGAGGTAAAGCCCGATCGCGAATTTGATGGCACTAGCCACGATCGTGTAGAGCAGCGTGTTGAACACCGACAGCCAGAAGATGGCATCGTCCCACAGCCATTCGTAGTTCTCGAGCCCGACGAAGACGCCGCTGCGGCCGATCTTCTCGTCGGTGAAGCTCATCCAGACGCCCAGGCCCAGCGGATAGGCCAGGAACAGGATCAGGAACGCCGCCGCGGGCAGCATGAACCACAACGCGACGAAGTTGCGGTTGGTCTTCAGGCGCGCCCATGCCGACGGCTCGCCCATGGCGGCGCCCGGAGGCATCGAGGTCTGGATGGTACTCATTCTTCGAGCAGCTCCCTTCGCGACGGATCCGTAGGGTGGGCAAAGCGCAGCGTGCCCACCGACGTTCCAGACGCATCAACGCCAATTCGTCATTGCGAGCGAAGCGAAGCAATCCAGGGCCAGGCAAACAGTCTGGATTGCTTCGTCGCCTTCGGCTCCTCGCAATGACGGCCGTGAGTAAGCCGTAGGGTGGGCAAAGGACCTCGGCGCGATGCGCGCATCGCGTCGAGGGCCGTGCCCACCATTCGGTGGTGCGGCAAACTCGGTGGGCACGGCGCGGGAGACATCGCGATCACTCACTGTCGTCCCGGCGCGCCTTTGCCCACCCTACGCAGCCGCGGCTCAGCGGAAGATGCGCTTGGCGGACCGCTCGGCGGTCGCCATCGCCGTCTTCACGTCCTCGCGGCCGGTGCAGTAGTTCGCGAACATGTCGACCAGGACAAAGTCGGCGATCGCGGCTGCGGCCGCTTCGCCGAGCTTGCCGACGCCGGCCGGCGTGGTCGCGGTGGCCGCGACGTCGCGATACGGCGTGTTCTTCGGATCGGCGGTCCAGATCGGGTTGGCGTCGTAGCCTTTCAGGAAGTGCGACAGATAACCCTGCGCCGCCTCGATCCACGGGTTGAACTGCTCGGGCTCCAGCATGAAGGCGGTGAATGCCTTGCAGGTCTGCGGGTACTTGGAGAAGTTGAACACCAGGATCGGGAAGCCCAGATGCATCTCGCGGGTCTTGCCATCCAGGCCGGGCGGCAGATGGGCGTGGTTCATGTCCTCGGCGATCTGCGGCGCCTCCTTCTTGGCGGTGACGTAGATCGAGATGCCGTTGACGGTGGTGTAGAGCTGGCCGGCCAGGAAAGCCTTGTTGTTCGACGAGTCGTTCCAGGACGCGGTGCCCGGCACGAAATTGTCGTACAGGCCCTTGACGTATTCGAGCGCCTTGGCCGTCTCCGGCGAGTTGATGACGACCTTGTTGTCCTTGTCGATCAGATTGCCGCCATGCGCCCACAGCGCCCAGTGCACCCAGCCATTGGCGTCGCCGGAGGCGTGGCCGAGCGCCATGCCGCCGGGCGTGCCGTTCTTGTTCATGGCCTTGAAGAACTCGGACATCCCGGCGAGGTCCTTCGGGAACTCCTTGAAGCCGGCCTTCTCGGCCGCGGCGACGCGATAGTTAATCAGGCCGCCTGTCGCCGCCACGGGAATGCCGATCCACTTGCCGTCGAGCATGCCATAGGCTTTGCCCGAGTCGGTCCAGCCGCCGCATTTCTTGCCGAGATAGTCGGCGACGTCGGTCATGTCGACGCATTTGTTGGAGAACAGGAAGGGCAGCGTGTAGAGGCCCCACACCATGTCGAGCCCCTGCCCGGTATTGGCCGCAACCGAGGCCTTGGGCTGGACGTCGTCATAGGATTCGTTGGAGATGTTGATGGTGACGTTGTTGGCCTTCTGGAAGGCGTCGACGATCTTCATGAAGGCCACGTCCTCGGCCTCGACGAAGCGCTTCCAGCGCATCATGTTGACCTTGGCGCCGGGCTCCGGCTTCCAGGGCGAGGTCTGCGCCCAGGCCTTGGCATAGCCGAGCAGCTCGTCGGCCGACATCGTCGCCGCCGCCGCCATCAAGGTCGCGCCGCCCTTGAGCAGAGACCGTCGATCCGTGAGGAATTTCGTCATCTGAAGTTTTCTCCCGTTGACTCTTGCTTGTTTTGTTTTTTGCCGGTTTTCCGGCCTTTTTGATTGATCTGCTTGGT
>NZ_CAFJ01000523.1 GCF_000239795.1 Bradyrhizobium sp. STM 3809
ATGATATGGATTGGGATCATGTCGGATCCCGCTCTTGCGACTGGGTCCCCGGCTGCTTCTATCTGATCAGAAGATCGGCCATCGATCAGGTCGGCCTCTTCGATCCGCGATTTTTCGTCTATTATGAAGAGGTCGATCATTGCCGGCGCATGAAGCAAGCCGGTTGGCACGTCACTTATTTCGGCGACACGACGGTCGTTCACATTGGCGGCGAAAGCGCGAAAGCTGACGCCGGGCTAACTGCCGCAGGACGGCAGATCGCGCGGCTACAGATCGAAAGTGAAATGTTGTATTTCCGCAAGTATCATGGTCTGAGTGGATTGCTGGCTTTTCTTGTCCTCACCGGCTGCGGCGCCATGCTTGATCTCTTGAAGGATCTCGTGCGTCCCTCGCAAGGTCGCCCTCGGAACGCCCAGCGGCAGAAACTGAAGCTTTCTCTTTCCCTTCTCGGTCCAACCGGCTGGGCGACGAGACCGACGCGGTAGCGCGCAGAGACCATATCCGCATGTTCGACAATATCAGACATGACCTGCGAGCCTATGACTACAATTGGGGCGCGCAAGGATTTTGGGCGATGCTGGTCTACCGATTTGGTCGCTGGCGCTATGGGATTCGCCCCTTGCCCCTGCGCAAGCTCTTTTCTGCACTCTACAAGATTTCTTTCAAGATGATTCAGATTTTGACCGGAATCGAGCTGCCCTGCGAAGCGGAGGTTGGCCGCAACTTCGTCATCGACCATTTCGGCGGCATCATCGTCAGCGGTTACGCTCGCATCGGCGACCATTGCCGGATCAGAAATGGCGTCACGATCGGACTTCGCCGTGTGGAGGAGAAGGTGGCCCCCATCATCGGCGACAATGTCGATATCGGTGCAGGCGCGAAGCTTCTCGGGCCCATCCGCATCGGAAATAATGTCATCGTTGGCGCCAACGCCGTGGTGATCTCTGATGTTCCCGACGACTCGATTGCTGTCGGCGTACCTGCCGTCGTCAAGCCACGCCGAACGTAGTCATCTTCATGATGTCCAAGTCAGCTCCTCCCGCGTTTGGCGTCGTGGCAATCGGCCGCAACGAGGGTGAGCGGCTGAAGCGCTGCCTGAGCTCCATTAGCGGCGCCACTCGGATCGTCTATGTCGATTCTGGCTCGACGGATGGCTCAGTGGCCTTCGCCGCGCAAGCAGGGATCGACGTCGTCTCGCTGGAGATGAGCTTACCTTTCACGGCCGGACGCGCTCGCAATGTCGGGATGCAACGATTGCTCCAGCTTGTACCCGATCTGGATTTCGTTCAGTTCGTCGATGGTGACTGCGAGCTGCGACCTGACTGGCCGACCGCCGCGATTTCTTATCTCGTCGATCATCGGAAGGTCTGCGCCATATTCGGGCGCCGCCGGGAGCGATTTCCAGATCGATCGATCTACAATCTGATGTGCGATCGGGAATGGGATACGCCGGTGGGCGAAGCCAAAGCCTGCGGCGGAGATGTCATGATGCGGGTCGACCCGTTTAAGGCGGCGGGCGGCTATCGAGAAGATATGATCGCTGGCGAGGAGCCTGAGCTCTGCTTGCGGCTCCGCGCCGCGGGCTGGACGATCTGGCGCCTCGATCGCGAAATGACCTTGCACGACGCCTCCATGCATCACTTCTCGCAATGGTGGCGACGCCAGGCTCGCAGTGGCTATGCTTTCGCTCAAGGCGCTCATCTGCACGGCAACTCCGACGAGCGGCATTGGGTCTGGGAATCGCGCAGAGCCTTGGTCTGGGCGTGTCTCATTCCGTTGGCGATCCTATCCGCGCTTCTGCTCGTCGGGCCCATCGCGCTGTTGCTGCTGCTGATCTATCCAGCGCAGATTCTGCGGCGCAGCCGCAGAATGTCTGGAAGGTTTCGCACCCGCATCCTGCTCGCGTTCTTTGAGCAGCTCTCGCGCTTTCCGGAAGCCTGGGGGCAGCTCCTTTTCTTGCGTAATCGGCTCCAGGGCCGTCACGGCCGGTTGATTGAGTACAAGTGACATGCGCATCGCTTATCTCGTCAACCAGTATCCGAAGGTCAGCCACAGCTTCATTCGCCGTGAAATCCTGGCCTTGGAGCGTGAGGGGCTGGAGGTGACGCGCATCTCCATCCGTGGATGGGACGCTGACCTTGTCGATGAGGCAGATGTCGCCGAGCGCGCCAGAACCCGTTATGTCCTGCAAACGGGGGCCCTTGCGATCTGTATGGCGGCCGCCTCGGCAGCGCTCACACGGCCCGGCGCCTTTGCGCGGACTTTGCTGCTGGCCTTTCACATGGCACGGAGGGCCGAACGCTCCCTGCCCTATCACCTGATTTATCTAGCCGAGGCCTGCCTGATCTTGCACTGGCTGCGCCAATCCGGCGTTGCGCATGTTCATGCCCACTTCGGCACAAACTCCGCGGAGGTGGCGATGCTGGTGCACTCGCTCGGCGGTCCGCCCTTCAGCTTCACTGTGCACGGGCCAGAGGAGTTCGACAAGGCGCCCCTTTTGGGACTTGCGGAAAAAGTTCGCCACGCCGCCTTTGTCGTCGCGATCAGTTCGTTCGGCCGCAGCCAGCTGTTCCGGCTGGTCGAGTCCATGCATTGGAGTAAGATCCAGGTGGTCCGGTGCGGACTGGACCAAGCAGACTTCGAAGCAGAGTCCGACTATCGTGAAACTCGGAACCTGGTTTGCGTGGGCCGACTTTGCGAGCAGAAGGGTCAGCTCATGCTGATCCAGGCCGCACGATTGCTGGCCGAGGCGGATGTCGATTTTGAGCTGATCCTCGTTGGCGACGGCGAGCAACGTCGGGATATCGCGGCCCTGATCACTGAATTCTCGCTGGACGATCGTGTGCGCATCACGGGATGGGCCAGCTCGACAGAGGTGCGATCGCACCTCCGAAATGCGCGAGCGCTGGTTCTCCCGAGCTTCGCGGAAGGATTGCCGGTTGTGATCATGGAAGCGATGGCCCTCCGCCGCCCGATCATCTCTACGTTTGTTGCGGGAATTCCCGAGCTTGTCAGGGACCAGGAGCACGGCTGGCTGGTTCCTGCCGGTGACGTTACCGCGCTTGCTGCTGCCATGCGTAGCTGTCTTGATAGCACGCCAGCAAAGCTGCAGAGCATGGGACAGGCGGCTTTCGAGCGGGTGAATATCCAGCACCATGTCGCGACATCTGCGAGAGAACTCAAACGACTATTCTTGGACAGTGACTAGATTACGCGTTCTCCTCAAGCCTGCTGATGCTGCGTAACGAATTGACGCCCTTCGGGACGGGAGCCCTTCCGTGACCTTCCCGGACATCTGAACCGAAATCCCGGCGGACCTACAGCAATGAGCTTGCGATTCACAATCGTTCAGTATGCCGGCGATTACCGGGAGGCTTTTGAGCGGCTCTCGGCCGGCGGCAAGGAAACCTATTATGCGCAGCGCCAATCCGTGGAATTCGTCGGCTCCCTGGCCAAGCAGCTCGAGCAGGTCGCGGTGATCTGCGCCGTCAGCGACACCAGCTACGATCGAGTGCTCTCAAATGGCGTTCGGGCGATTGGCGCCGGCTTGCGCCCAGGTTTCAAGCCCGCATCCCTGATCCCGTTCATTGCAAAAACGAGCCCCAACCGCCTGTCCATCAACTCGCCATTGGCGCCCGTGCTGCGATGGGCGAGACAGAACCGGATACGAACCATCGTGCCGCTGGCAGACTCCTTCAACGCCAGCGGTCTGCGCGCGGCGATCCGCCATCGCTTGCTGGCCCGTCAGCTCAACGATCCGATGATCGAATGGGTCGGCAATCATGGGATCAGCGCCTGCCTCGCGCTCGCAGGAATCGGCGTGCACGCCGAAAAGATCGTGCCCTGGGACTGGCCTCCGGCGCATAGCCCCTCCGATTATGCCCCTCGCAGCCTTGGGCGGGATAGTCTCCGCAAGATCTTCTACGTCGGCAGCCTGTCGCAGGCGAAGGGCGTCGGGGATCTTCTGCAGGCAACAGCGAGGCTTCGCCAACAGGGCTATCCGGTCTCGCTGGCGCTGGCCGGACGCGATGCCGATGGCAGCATGGCCGCGTTGGCAAGCTCATTGAAGACCGAGAATGCCGTGTCGTTCCTTGGTGTCGTTCCCAATGAGGATGTTCCGCGGCTGATGCGCGAAGCCGATCTCGTGGTCATTCCATCGCGACATGATTATCCGGAAGGGCTGCCGCTGACGATCTACGAAGCGCTTTCGGCTCGTACGCCGATCGTCGCCTCTGATCACCCGATGTTTCGCAACGCGCTGGCAGATGGTGAGAGCGCTGTCATTTTTGAAGCGGGAGACGTGAACCAATTAGCGAGAGCCATTGTCAAAGTCTTGAACGACCCTCCGCTCTACGAAGCACTCTCGGCACGCTCAGAGGAAGCCTGGAACCGAATTCAACTGCCAGTCACCATGGGTGCATTTGTCGCAGCCTGGCTGGAGGATAAACCCTGCCAGATCGCATGGATTAGGGCTCATAACTTGAGCTCCGGCCGATACAAACCTAGCATCCGTAAGCGGTTTTGACTAAAGCACATGACGAGTCGCTTGGCTTCCTTCCGTTTTAGCGATGCTTAGAAGACGAATAATGCATATTAATAGAAGAGACGCTGCTCGTCTTCGACTCTCCCCTTATCTTCGATTGGCCGAACGAATTATTCGCGGACCGGGGTCACTCGCGTCCGTCGCCACGGAATGCGAGCTGCTTTGTCCCGAAGAGATTACCGAGAATCGTCCTACTGTTTTTCTCGAGAACCAATTGGAACGACTAACGGCAGGCACAGAGCATCGTCCGCTGGCAGACGAGATCGAGAGCATGCTTGCACCGACATACACGCACGCGGCGACCATCGCCTATCACGTCAAGAATGCAGCAGTGCTTGATGGATCAGTATATTCGAGAAATCTTCGGCATTTCGTCGCTGACAAGATTGAAGGCAATCGCGATGCCGCTGTGCCCCATCTAAAAACGGCAGGACTTGCGTCGAGCGCCATTGGACACCGCTACTTTGGGCATTGGCTTCGCGACGATTGCTTGCAATATCTGCTTGCCCGTGAAACCGGCGCAGTCGTCAGTTTTACAACGCCTGCATGGACCCACAAGTCACAGTACGCAGCGTTGTTTGGGCAAACCTGGACTCCTATTGACCGAGCAATCGTAGACGATCTGATCATTTACCAGGATTTCGGCCAGAACAGCCTGAAGGCCAAGCGGTACGGAATCCTATCTCAATTAATCAAGTCAAGACATCCCTCATCAGGACCGAGGGACAAGCTCGTTTATCTAAGACGGGGGGAGACTGGGGTCGCAAGAACGATCTTTGAGGAAGAGCGCTTGCTTGAGCTTCTGGCCCGAAACGATTTCGAGCTCCTTGATATCGCGACCCATAACCTCGATTTCATCATCAAGACCCTCCTACGCGCAAAACTTGTGGTTTCAATGGAAGGAAGTCAGATAGCACATTGCTGCTATACGCTTGATCCGGGATGCGGGCTTCTGATCATGGAGCCATCCGATCGCTTTACCGCGGTTCATCGCCATTGGTCTTCCAGAATCGGCATTCAAACTGGCTTCGTGGTGGGTACGGCATCGCCCACAGGGTATCGGTTTTCCGGGGAAGAGGTCCTGCGAACATCAGATTTGATGATAAGCCGGCAGCACGTTTAACCCTGAAGTGCGTCCATCGCAGTTTGTAGCCGATATTTGTTCCAGACTTCTTGGAAATACCATAAGAATAGACTGTCGTTTGGGTACCGTCTGCCCTTGACGCCACCGTGACTGCACTTTCCTATACTCGGCCACTCAAGAATGGCGCCAACGAAGCTTGCCTTCTTCATCCTTTGCCACAAGGCGCCGCGTCAGGTCATTCGCCTGATCGAGCGCCTGCGTGACAATGGGGCAACCTTTGTGATTCACGTGGATAAGCGTACGGGCGCCGAAGTCTATCAGGACCTGCAGACATTATCGGAACAGTTGCCCAGGCAGGTGTTTCTCTGCAGGGAACGCCACCGCTGCTATTGGGGTCGATTCGGTATCGTGTCAGCAACCTTGAGCTGCATGCGAGAAGCCATCGCCCGACAACTCGCTTTCGACCGCGCCTTCCTGCTGTCGGGCCAGGACTACCCGATCAAGTCGATCGGCCAGATTCGTGCCAAGCTGGATCAGCATCCCAATACCGAGTTCATCGAATCCTTCCTTGTCGACGAGCCCAATCGATGGACTGAAGCAAAAGGCGAGCACAACGCGATCAACCGCGTACTCTACTGGACGCTGTCGTTTCGCAGCCGGCATATCCAGATCAAATGGCGCCGGCGCTTTCCGCTCGGGTTTCGGCCGCATGGCGGCTCAATGTGGTGGTGCCTGAGCAGAGACTGCATTGCCTACGTCGACAGTTTTGTACGGCAGAACCCGGCCTATGTCCGGTATTTCAAGACCGTCTTCATTCCCGACGAATCGTTCTTCCAGAGCCTGCTGTCGAACTCGCCGTTCCGCGACCGCATCGTCAGCGACGATCTGCGCTATGCCGATTGGGACAATCCGAATCCGCTCTATCCGCGCACGTTGGACATGGACGATGCCGAGCGCCTGCGCGCCTCGCCGAAACTGTTCGCGCGCAAATTTGACGAGCGCAGCCTGGCGCTGCTCGACCTGATCGACCGCGAGATCGCGCTCAACCCATGAGTTCGTAATAGCCGAGTCGCCTCAGCCAGCTCCGTCGCGCCTTCAACATGCGGAACTGCCAGGGCTGCAGCTCCCGGAATGGCAGCAGCGACGCCGATTGCGTCGCCGTGTCGTCGCCGTCGAGCAGGCCGTTTTGGTGGGCATCGACGAGCCACCATTTCGCCTCACCGCCGGCGTGGAAGCACTTGATCCCGGAGAACCGCTCCCGCTGCAGCAGAGCTGCGCCGGGTACGCCGAGACGGCGCAACAGCCGCTTATACTGCGTGCGGTGCCAGCAGACCCATTTGCCCGGATCCAGGTAGCCGCCACCGATCTTCATGGCGATGGCGGCCCAGACGATCGATTCGATGTGCATGTGGCGCGGCAGGCTCGGCGCCTCCAGCGTCGCGATCAGCCAGTTCAGCCAGTCCAGATCGACCGGCTGTCGCCATTGCGCGACACCGATATCGGTGTGATGCGCCAGCGCAACGCCGGCTGTGATGGCCGAGGTCACGACCTCGTCGGGCAGCAGGCAGGACGGCCGCTGCCACATCAGCATCACGCCGCGCGCGAGGGTCGGCTCGAAGCTGAAGCGGTTGGGAAAATACAGGTCGGGATCGAGCACGACCATCTCTTCCCCCGCCGCGCTCAGCAGCAGCGGATCGGTGATCTTCCGCCAGCAGGGATGGCCATGACGGAACCGCCGCAACGCCTGATGGCGGCCGAACCGCTCTTCCTCGAGCTCGGCAAGATCGCCCTCGCCATGGACCGCCGTCGCCCGCAAGTGCGGCGCCGGCTCGGCGCGCAGGCCGTCGAGCTCGTCCTGGAGCTGGCGCACATCGTCGGGGCCATCGGTGATCAGCGTCAGCGTGAACGGCTCCACGGCATTGCGCAGCAGGCTGCGCAGCCCCAACCGCGCGTAAGGCAGCGACCGCGGCGACAGCACCATAAACAGCCGGCGGGGACTCATTTCCTCAACTGCGTCTGTCGCTGTCATCGTTGCATACACGTCATTCGCAACTGGCATTCAGCAACACTCGCACGACAGACCCGAGACGACAGACCCTCTGCATAGTCTTTTCAGATCACGCCAAGTCAAGGAGCGCAACCGGAATACGCTCGACCGCCTCCAAGAAGTTTGTCAGCTCCAGCCTCCGTGTCTTGTTGTCTGCCACTGCGGCATCAATAAACGATAGCAACTCGTCACCGTTCACCATGAACGCCCCACCCCCTTTGGGCTCGCCGACAAACATCGCTGCAGATAGGCCGAAAAACGGGGCCAAATCTGCCAATACTGTCAATGTCCGGTCTGGTGGATTCAAGATGATCATATTTCCATACCGCGCCATCATGAAAAGCGCATGGGTAAGGTGGGATCCCTCAACGCTGACCACGAGATCCG
>NZ_CAFJ01000522.1 GCF_000239795.1 Bradyrhizobium sp. STM 3809
CGCCCGCGCTGCTGAGCGCCGAACTGAAGGATGCCGCCGTGGCGGCGATCCGCAGCGCGAAGATCGAAACCAATCTGCGCTCGGGGCAGCTGTTTCATACCGAGGTCGCCGATCCCCGCGCCAACAACCTGTTCCAGACCATCGCCGAACTCGCCGTGCCGAAGCTGGTCGATTTCGGCGAATTGCTGTTCGGCGAGAGGCTGCAATGGCAGGTCAAGGAGATGTGGACCAACATGCTGGAGACCGGCGGCAACCAGACGCTGCACGCCCATGCCAACAGCTTCATCTCCGGCATCTTCTATCTGACGCCGTCGCATCCCGGCAGCCGCACCGTGTTCGTGCGCCCGCCCGGCGGCAGCGACTTCTCGTTCCGGCATCACACGCGCAGCGCCGCGGTCGGGCCGTTCAATGCCGGCAAATACGTGTTGCCGGAAGCCGAGCCGGGCGATCTCGTGCTGTTCCCGAGCTATCTGTATCACGAGGTGCCGCGCAACCAGGGCGACCAGCGCATCACCATCGCGTTCAACGCGATCCCGGATCACCTGGATTGCTGGGGCTACCGCGTCAGCTTCGGCACCTGAGTCCATCTATCTCCCGAATTCCTGTGACAGCAGATCGCGGGCCTCGCGGCGCGACGGCGCGGCCGCATCGACCGCCTGGAGCAGGCGCTCGGCGCCGGCGCGATCCGATGCGAGGAGCGAGCGGGCCATGCTCATGAGCGGCGCATAGGCCGGCTCGAACTCGGCGCTGAGGCGGACCGAGTCGAGCAGGCCGGGCGCGGCGGCCGCGATCAGCGCCGCGCCGCGCGGCTCGCCCGACAGCGATGCGCCGGCCTGAATGAAGCGGTTGCGCGCCTGCCAGTAGGCGGCGAGGCGAGGCTGCCAGGCCGCGCGCTGCGCCGGATCGAGCAATTCGTCCGCCCCGGTCTTGGCCTCGCCGATCACGGTCAGCAGCAGCTCCCACGGCGGCGCCGCCAGCGCGGTGACGTTGCGCCTCGCGTCGAACGTCACGAACGGAAAATCATCGGTATTGAGCGGTCCTGGACCGGCGAAGCGCGCGAGCGATGCCGGGCCGGCGACATACTGGCCGAGGAGATCGATCGGCTGATCGAGGCCGAGCGGCGAAAGCAGCGGGCGCAACTGGGGATCGGAGAGGCGGGTTGCGAGCCGGTCGGGGTCAAAGGCCTTTGGTCGATGCGATCCGACCAGCGCCAGCATCGGCGTGCGCACGCTGTAATGGTTCAGCCA
>NZ_CAFJ01000521.1 GCF_000239795.1 Bradyrhizobium sp. STM 3809
CGATCCCGTCAGGAATATCGCGGCCACGATCAAGCATCCGTATCTCGACCCGGCGACGCCGTCATCGACGGATGCGCCGCGCGGGACGTCCGCCTACTGGGGAGACGATCCGATCTGGGATGGCCACACCAGCATCCACAATGTGATGATGGACGAGCAGGGCAAGGTCTGGTTCACGGCGCGGCTGCGGCCGCCGGCGAATCCGGACTATTGCAAGCAGGGCTCGGACCTGCCGTCGGCCAAGGTCGCGCCCCAGGCGACATCGCTGCGCCAGTTGTCGCGCTTCGACCCGGTCACCGCGAAGTGGGATCTGATCAATACGTGCTTCACGACGCACCACCTCTATTTCGACGACGATGCCAACCAGACCCTCTGGACCAGCTCCGGCGGCCCCGCGCTGGGCGGCGGCCTCGTCGGCTGGCTCGACACCAGGCAGTTCCGCGCCAGCGGGGACGCCATCAAGGCGCAGGGGTGGACCCCGCTGATCATCGACACCAACGGCAACGGCAAGCGTGACGCCTATGTCGAGCACAAGGATCCGGTCGATCCGACCAAGGACAAGCGTATCGCCGCGTCGTTCTACGGCATCATGCCCAGTCCGGTCGACGACGCGATCTGGGGCCAGGCGATGGACCGCGGCTTCTCGCGCGTCGACCAGCCCGGTTATCTGATCCGCGTCGTGCCGGGGCCCGACCCCGCCAACACGGCGCTTGCCGAAGTCTATCAGCCACCCGAGGGGACCTTCGGTCCGCGGGGGATCGACATCGGGCTCGATGGCGTGGTCTGGACGGTGCTGTCCAGCGGACATTTCGCGAGCTTCGATCGCAGGCTCTGCAAGGGGCCGCTGAACGGACCGACCGCCGCCGAAGGCAAGCAGTGTCCCGAAGGTTGGAAGATCTGGCGGATGCCCGGTCCCCAGTTCAGCGGCCTGGATCCGAAGGGAAGCGCCAACCACGCCTATTACGTCTGGGTGGATCGCTACAACACGTTCGGGCTGGGTGCCAACGTGCCGATCGCGAGCGCCAATGGCAGCGAGTCTCTGCTCGCGCTGGTCGATGGCCAGTTCGTCAACATGCGCAATCCCTATCCGCTCGGCTTCTTCACCAAGAATGTCGATGGCCGCATCGACGATCCCGGCGCCGGCTGGAAAGGGCGCGGGCTCTGGACCACGACCGGCACCCGCACGAGCTTCCATGGCGAGGGCGGCAAGGAGGCGTCGCCGAAGGTCTACAAGGTGCAGATGCGGCCGGATCCGCTGGCCCACTGAAGCGATCGTCCACCAGGACGGCGATATCGTCCCATCCGCACGCCGAGGCGCCGCATTTTTCGCAGTCGATCAGCGCGAGCTTGCGGCGCGCGCGGATGAGTTGCGAGTTGAAGCAGACCGTCACCATTCCGTTCGGCACGGAGGCTGGTGATCCCGTTGTTCTGGACTCCAACGCGATGAACGACCTGACTGTTGCACAATGTTCGACCGAGGGAGACGTCGCATGCCGCCGCTAGATGCGCGCTCATGGCTTCGCCGCGTCGTCGCAAGCCTCTGCATCGGGTGCTGGGCCATCATGGCCGGCGCGGCTGCGCAGAGCGCGGGCGAAATCGCTTCAGGCCCGACGCTGCGCGTGGCAGTCGCAGTCGGTCCAGCCGCCTCGGCGTTCTGGACGACTCGCGATCCGGTGACGGGCAAGCCGGTCGGCGTCACGGTCGAGCTTGCCAAGGCGGCTGCAGCCAAGCTCGATCTGCCGCTCGAGCTTGTTGAATATCAGAGCTCGGACGAGATCGCGGCCGCAGGCAGCAAGGGGGCCTGGGACATCTCCTTCATGCCCGCAGACCGGAAGCGGGAGCAGTTCGTCGATCAAGGCCCCGCTTACGTCGCCTATATGAGCGGCTATCTCGTTCGCGCAGGCTCGGACATCACCTCGGCTGCCGAGATCGACCGTCCGGGAATCCGGGTCGGCTGCATCGAAGGCACCTCGACATCGCGGACCGTCGAAGCGAGCATGAAGTATGCCGGCGTCACGAAGTTCATCAAGCCCGAGGCGGCCGCCGAACTGATCGGTCAGGGCCAGCTCGACGCCCTCGCCATGGGGATGGAGGCACTGGATGAATTGTCGAGGCGACTGCCCGGCAGCCGCGTGCTCCCCGAGGTGATTCAATCTACCGGCGTCGTGGTGGTGGTGCCGAAGGGGAAAGCGGCCGCTCGCGAGTGGGCGGCGCGATTCCTCGCAGATGCCAAGGCGAATGGCACGGTGCGCCGCGCGCTCGATCGCAGCGGCTTCGTGACCGCAAAGGTTGTGCCGTGACGTCGCCGCGAACTCCGGCATCGCCATATCTTCCGCTTATGACCGCCAATGCCAAATCGTATTTTTGCCGGCCTGGAATTCCTTCTATCTCCGACCGGCGGGCGGTGAGACAGCTGGCAAATTCACCGTCGACGCGGCCGATCGGCCCGCATGAATGCGGGTCCGGGAGCTCCTGCGGCGATCCGATCGTAACGAGCGCGCGATTGTTTTCTCCGGGTCAACGAAGAAGCGCATCTGGTGTGA
>NZ_CAFJ01000520.1 GCF_000239795.1 Bradyrhizobium sp. STM 3809
CTCAGGTGAAGATCGCCCGCTGATCGGCCAGGATCGCCTGGGCCGCATTATGGCCGGGTGCGCCGGTCACGCCGCCCCCCGGATGGCTGCCGGATCCACAATGATACAGCCCCTTCAGCGGTGAGCGGTAATCGGCATGCCCCAGCATCGGCCGCGCCGAGAACAGCTGGTTCAAGCTCAGCGCGCCGTGAAAGATGTCGCCGCCGAGCAGGCCGAATTGCCGCTCGAGGTCGAGCGGCGACAGCGCCTGCCGGCCGAGGACGCTGGCGGCGAATCCCGGGGCGTAGCGGTCGACGGTTGCGATCATGAGATCGGCGACCTCGTCGCGATGATCGACCCATGAGCGTCCGTCCGGCAGCTCCGGCGCGACATGCTGGCAGAACAGGCTGGCGACGTGCTGGCCGGGCGGCGCCAGCGTCGGATCGAGCGTGGACGGGATCAGCAGCTCGACCACAGGATCGCGGCTCCAGCCGTGGGCTCGCGCGTCGAGATAGGCCTGGTCCATGTAGCCGAGGCTGGGCGCCAGGATAATGCCGGCGGAGAGGTGGTCGCCGTCGCCGGGCAGGGCGCTGAACGAGGGCAGTCGGCTCAGCGCGACGTTCATGCGGAACGTGCCGGAGCCGTTGCGCCAGTTGCGGATGCGGCTGAGGAAGGGCGCGGGCAGGGCGCCGTCCGGCACCAGCCGCGTATAGAGCAGCTTGGGATTGACGTTGGCCGCAACGTAGCGGGCGCGCAGCGCGCGGCCGTCCTCCAGCACGACGCCGACGGCGCGGTCGCCCTCGACGATCACTTCCCGCACGCCGCAGTCGACCTCGATCAGCGTTCCCAGCTCCTGCAGCGCGCGGGCCATGGCCTGGGTGATTGCGCCCATGCCGCCGATGGCGTGGCCCCAGACGCCCTTCTTGCCGTTCACCTCGCCGAAGGCGTGATGCAGCATCACATAGGCCGAGCCGGCGGCGTAGGGGCTGGCGTAATTGCCGACGATGGCGTCGAAGCCGAACAGCGCCTTCACCAGGTCGGTCTCGAAGATCTCGTCGAGCATCTCGCCGGCCGAGCGCGTGAACAGATCCAGCAGGTCGCGCTGCTGCTCCAGCGACAGCGCGCGCAGCGTGTTGGCGGTGCCGAGCGCGTTGAACGCCTCGCGGATCGCGGGCAGGCCGAATTGCGCGACGAGATTGGGCGGGGCGCGCAGCACCAGGCTGCGCAGCACGTCCGCGATCGCCTCGAGTCGCGCCGAGAACGGGCCGATCGCTTCGGCATCGCGGGGGCTGAGCCGCGCGACGGAGGCCTGGGTGCGGCCTTCGCCGGTCAGGAGGTATCGGCCGTCCGGCGAGGGCAGGAAGTTCTGCGCGCGGCGTTCGACGATCTCGAGCCCGTGCCGGTGCAGTCCGAGGTCGGCGATGACGCGCGGATTGAGCAGGCTGACGGTGTAGGACGCCACCGAGTTGCGGAAGCCCGGGTGAAACTCCTCCGTGACCGCGGCACCGCCGACCACCTTGCGGCGCTCGACGACGTGCACGCGCAGGCCGGCCTTTGCAAGATAGGCCGCGCAGGTCAGGCCGTTATGGCCCGCGCCGATGATGATCACGTCGGTTTCGTTCATGTGCGCTTCAAAAAGCCCTGATTAATGACCGGCAGTGCTCGATGGCCGGGAACCTCGGCGAGACCGTGCTGTCGCCCCGGATCGAGCTTGCGTCAAGGGGAACTCGGTTTTGCCGCACCTGCTCGCCATACCGCCCCGCGATCCGCTATGTCTCGTTCGCACACGGCGCTCTGGTCGTTCACCTGAGCCGGCCGCGCCGCTGCTGGAGTTGCCATGACCACAATCGCCTCGCCCGCCGCCGCAGCCGAGCCCTCCGCCGCCCGCAACCGGCTGGTGCTGGTGGTCTATACCGCCGCGATCTTCGTCAGCGCGCTGCTGTTGTTCTCGGTGCAGCCGCTGTTCACCAAGATGGTGCTGCCGCGGCTCGGCGGCTCGCCGGCGGTGTGGTCGGTAGCGATGGTGTTCTTCCAGGCGCTGCTGCTCGGTGGCTACGCCTATGCGCATGTCCTGACCCAGCTGCGCAGCCGGGTGATCCCGATCGCGATCCACCTCTTGCTGCTCGGCTTCGCTCTACTGAGCCTGCCGCTGTCGATCGCCGGGCACTGGGGCGATCCGCCGACATCGGGCTATGCGCTGTGGCTGCTCGGACTGTTCGCGGCCTCGATCGGCCTGCCGTTCTTCGCGCTCGCCGCCAACAATCCGCTGCTGCAGGCCTGGTTCGTGCGCACCGGGCATCCGGCCGGTCCCGATCCGTATTTTCTCTATGCGTCGTCGAACATCGGCAGCTTCCTCGCGCTGTTGTCCTATCCGCTGCTGATCGAGCCGATCTTCAGCCTGCGCATGCAGAACCTGATCTGGACCGGCGGCTATGGCCTGCTGATCGCGCTGATCGCCGGCTGCGGCGTGCTGCTGCTGCGCTCGCCGGTGACGGTGGCGAGCCTGCTGCAGAACGACGTCGGCGATGCGCCGGCACCTGGCTGGCCGCTGCGCCTGCGCTGGATCTTCCTCGCCGCCGTTCCCTCCGGCCTGCTGATCGCGGTGACCGCGCACATCTCGACCGACGTCGCGGCGGCGCCGCTGCTCTGGGTGCTGCCGCTGTCGCTCTATCTGCTCACCTGGGTGCTGGTGTTCCAGTCGCGGCCACTGCTGCCGCACAAATGGATGCTGGCGCTGCAGCCGCTCGCCATCGCCGGCGTCGTCGTGCTGCTCGCCTTCGGCGGCGAGCAGAATCTCGCGCTCACGCTCGGCGGTCATCAGCTCTGCTTCTTCATCATCGCCATGGCCTGCCATGGCGAATTGGCGCGCACGCGTCCGGCCGCCAGATATCTCACCGGCTTCTATGTCGCGCTCTCGTTCGGCGGCATGGTCGGCGGCCTGTTCGCTGGCCTGATCGCGCCGTTCACCTTCTCCTGGGTGGCCGAATATCCGATCCTGCTGGCGCTGGCCGCGCTGTGCCGGCCGGCGACCGCCGAGCGGCTGCCCAGGATCACGCGCTGGTACTGGATCCTTTTGGTGGTGATCGCCCTCGCGCTGCTGGTGCCGGCCAGCATGACCGGCAGGGTCACGACCTATTTCGAGGATCATCGCGTCTGGGTGGCGGGCGCCGTCGGCGTGCTCGCGGCGCTCGCCGCGCTGCTGCTCAATGCCGGCCGCTGGAAGCTGTTCGCGACGGCCGCGCTGGCGCTGGTGCTGATCCGCGCCTATCCGGCCGATGACGGCCGCGTCGAGACCGTCCGCAGCTTCTTCGGCGTGCACAAGATCGTGGTCACGTCCGACGGCCACTACCACGTGCTGATGCACGGCACGACGATCCACGGCGCGGAGAAATATCTCAACGCCGACGGCTCCAAGGTCACCGGACGGCCCGAGCCGATCACCTACTACCACAAGGACGGCGGCATCGGCCGCGCCATCACCGCGATCCGCGAGCGCAAGGGGGCGCCGCTCAAGGTCGCCGTGATCGGCGTCGGCTCGGGCACGCTGACCTGCGCCGCCGAGCCCGGCGAGAGCTGGACATTCTTCGAGATCGACCAGACCATGGTCGATACCGCGAGCGATCCGAAATATTTCAGCTACATCAGGAACTGTGCGCCGGACTTCAAGCCGGTGATCGGCGATGCCCGGCTGACCTTCGCCAAGGAGCCGGACGGCGTCTACGACCTCATCATCGTCGACGCCTATTCGTCCGACGCGATCCCGATCCATCTCGCCACCGAGGAGGCGATGGCGATCTACAAGGCCAAGCTGGCCCCGCAGGGCGCGGTCGTCATGCACGTCTCCAACCGCCACCTGGAACTGGAGAGCGTCGTCGTCGGCATCGCCGACGCCAACGACATGAAGAGCTGGGTCTACAACGAGGACTCCGGCCGCGACGACGAGTACATCTTCTCCACCGACGTCGTCGTCAGCGCCCGCGAGGAGGCCGATGTCGGCAAGCTCGCCTCGTCGGACAAATGGACCGAGACCGAGCCGACCGACGGCGAGCGGGTCTGGACCGACGATTATTCCAACATTCTGGGCGCGGTCTACCGGCGGCTGCGCGACGGCGAATAGCGGCGCTTCCGCTTCTGTTGGAATCGACATGTCGCTGGCGGCGCGAGGCCGGTTCGTCATGGGGACTGGAGATCGATATTCAACCGCCCGTTCCGACGCGGTCAAAAAGAGGTGCGCGCCTCGAATGGCTCCGCCGGCTTGGTTGCGCCGCCGCATGTCCCGGCCAGCGCGATTTTGGCCGATTTGAATGTATCGCAGCGCAAAACGCCAGGGTTGCGTTCCATCGCCGCGGTCATCTGTTGCGTGCCGGTCACCACCATGCTACCTGAGGTGCGCCCCTCATGAGGGGCCGCCGATCGAGGCTTGCATGGGGGCACGTTTGCCGGCAGCGGCGCCGCAAATGTCCAACGTCGCTTCGTTGCAGGGCGTGCCGGTCGTGGCTCGTCGAAGCATCGACGACCATCTGATGCGGTCGGCGGAGATCCTGCAGGGCCCTGGCCGAGAGGTCGTCTCGGGCAGGTCCCATCTGTGGTGAGTTCAAAACGCCGGCCGCATCAAGCAGGCTGGCTTACATGGGAGGGGTTCGATGAAGCGTCTTTGGATGGTCGGCGTGTCTGCTGTGTTGGCGATGGCGCTTGGCACGGGGTCGGCGGGAGCGGCCGACAAGAAGGTGCTGGCCTTCGTGGTCAATGGCGCATCCGACTTCTGGAAGATCGCCGAGGCCGGCTTGAAGAAGGCGCAGGGCGAGCTGCCTGATTACACCCTGCAGCTCAAATATCCGGAGCAGGCAGCGGCCGCCGTGCAGCAGCGCATGCTCGATGACCTGGTCGCGGCCGGCGCCGCGGGCATCATGGTCAGCGCCGTCGATCCGAAGAACCAGACCGAGCACCTCAACAAGATCGCCGGGCAGACGGTGCTGTTCACCACCGACAGCGACGCGCCGCAATCGAAGCGCATCGCCTATATCGGCTCCTCCAACACCGAGCTCGGCAAGGATGCCGGCAAGTTGATGCTGAAGGCGCTGCCGAACGGCGGCAAATGCGTCGGCTTCGTCGGCCTGCTCGGTGCCGACAATGCGCGCGAGCGCATCGAAGGCGTGAAGGAGACGATCAAGGGCTCGAAGGTCGAGCTGGTCGACGTCCGCGGCGACGAGATCGACCAGACCCGCGCCAAGCGCAACGTCGAGGACATCCTGGCGGCGATGCCGGACGTGAGCTGTCTCGTCGGCTTCTACTCCTACAACACGCCGCGCATCTACGAGGTGCTGAAGGAGGCCGGTAAGCTCGGCAAGATCAAGATCATCGGCTTCGACGAGGATCCGATCACGCTTGGCGGCGTCAAGGACGGCGCCATCGAGGGCACCGTCGTGCAGCAGCCGTTCGAGTGGGGCTATCAGGGCATGAAGCTGATGGCGAAGGTCGTGCAGGGCGACAAGTCGGGCGTTCCGGCCAACGGCATCATCATCGTCCCCGGCAAGGTCATCGAGAAGTCGAACGTCGACGACTTCATGGCGCAGATGAAGACGATGCTGAAGAAGTGACGCGACGGCCGGCGTGCGCGAGCCCTTCCTCGAGCTGATCGACATCGGCAAGACCTACCCTGGCGTGGTCGCGCTCGACCACGTCAGCCTGTCGGTCGCGCCGGGCGAGGTGATCGCGCTGCTCGGCGAGAACGGCGCCGGCAAGTCGACGCTGATGCGTGTGCTCGGCGGCGTCGTGGCGCCGAGCCGCGGGACGATCCGGATCGATGGTGTGGCCCGATCGAGCTACACCGTCACCGATGCGATCGCCGCCGGCATCGCCTTCGTCCACCAGGAGCTGAACCTGTTCGACAATCTCGACGTCGCCGGCAACGTCTATATCGGCCGCGAGCCGGTCTTTGGCGGTCCGCTGCGGCTGATCGATCGCAAGACGCTTCGGGCCAAGGTCCGTCCGCTGATCGCGCGGCTCGGGGCCGATTTCGAGCCGGACACGCCGCTCGCCGAGCTGTCCCTGGCGCAGCGCCAGCTGGTCGAGATCATCAAGGCGCTGTCGCTCGACGCGCGCTGCGTCATCATGGATGAACCCACGTCGAGCCTCACCCTCTCCGAAACCGAGCGGCTGATGCAGGTCATCGCCGGCCTGAAGGCCGACGGGGTCAGCGTCATCTTCATCACCCATCGCCTCAACGAGGTGATGCAATGCGCGGACCGGGCGATCGTGCTGCGCGATGGCCGCATGGCCGGCGCGTTGGCGCGTGACGAGCTCAGCCCCGCCGCGATGATCCGGCTGATGATCGGCCGCGACCTGCGCTCGCTCTACGTGCCGCCGGCCGCGCCGCCGGGCGAGGCCGTTCTCGACGTCGTCGATGCCGTGACATCCACCTATCCCAATCAGGCCGTCAGCCTGCAGCTCCGGCGCGGCGAGATCCTCGGGCTGGCCGGCCTGGTCGGCTCGGGCCGCACCGAACTCGCACGCGCCATCTTCGGTGTCGATCCCCTGCTCGCCGGCGGGCTCCATCTCGAGGGCGCGCCGATCCGCATCGCCACACCGCGCACCGCGATCGATCGCGGCATCTATCTGGTGCCGGAGGACCGCAAGGGCTGCGGCCTGCTGCTCGACCTGTCGATTGCCGAGAACGTCTCCTTGCCGGACCTCGCCTCGCATTCGCGATTCGGGCTGGTCGATACGGCAAGCGAGGCGGAGAATGCCGATCGCCAGCGCGAGCGCCTCAACATCCGGACCACGGACGTGCGAACGTCGGTCGGCACCCTGTCGGGCGGCAACCAGCAGAAGGTCGTGCTCGCCAAATGGCTGTCGATGCGGCCGAAGGTCCTGATCTTCGACGAGCCGACCCGCGGCATCGATGTCGGCGCCAAGCAGGAGATCTACGACATGCTCAGGCGGCTCGCCGATGACGGCGTCGCCATCCTGATGATCTCCAGCGACATGGAAGAGGTGATCGGCGTGAGCGACCGGATCGCGGTCATGCATGAGGGGCGGATTTCCGGCTTCCTGTCGCGCAGCGAGTTCAGCGAGCACAATGTGCTCCAGCTCGCTGTCGGCCATGCGATCTAGAGCATGATCCGGAAAAATGGGAACCGGTTTCCCGAAAAGATCATGGTGAAACAACAAGATGAGAGCATGATGCGATTCCCTGGAAACGCATCATGCTCGAGAACGAGGGGACCGTGCACAAGAAAGATCTCAGCCTCCTGGTCCTGATCCTGGTGGTCGGCGCGGTCGTGGCCTTCATCAATCCGCGTTTCCTGCTGGTCGGAAATCTGTCGAACACCGCCAACCAGGTCGGCATGTTCGGCATCTTCTCGATCGCGGAGGCCTTCGTCATCATTGTCGGCGGAATCGAGCTGGCGGTCGGATCGGTCATCGCGCTGCTCGGCGTGCTGTTCATCGACCTGATCGTCAACCGCGACATCGACTGGATCCTGGCCTTCGCGCTCATCATCGCAGGTGGCGTCGCGATCGGCACCATTCACGGCACGCTGGTCACCAAGATGAAGATTCAGCCCTTCGTGGTGACCTTGTGCGGGCTCCTGATCTATCGCGGCGCCGCGCGCTACTACACCGAGGACGCCACCGCCGGCTTCGGCTATGGCGCGAGCTTTCCGATGCTGGAATGGCTGACGGCCGGCCGCACCAATGTGCTCGGCTTCCCGCTGCCGCACAGCGTCGTGGCGCTGGTGATCGTGGCCGGCATCGCCTGGCTGGTGCTGCACCGGTCTGTGTATGGCCGCTATTTCTACGCCGTCGGCAAGAACGAGGAGGCCGCGCGCTATTCGGGCATTCGCTCCGACCGCGTGACGATATCAGCCTATGTGATCTGCGGCGGACTGACCGCGCTGTCCGCGGTCCTGCTCGCGATGTACACCCGCTCGATCTCGCCGGCGGTGCACGGCTCGTTCTACGAGCTCTATGCCATCGCGGCCGCCGTGCTCGGCGGCTGCTCGCTGCGCGGCGGCGAGGGCTCGATCATCGGCGTCGTGCTCGGCACGATCCTGCTGCAGGTGCTGCAGAACCTGGTCAACCTGCTGGGAATCCCGAGCTCGCTGAATTTCGCCGTGATGGGCACGGTGATCCTGATCGGCGTGCTGGCCGACCAGTATCTGGTGCAGCGCCGCCAGCGCGCGCCCTCGGCGCGGGGCCAGGCGGCCGCCGAGAGCAAGCCAGCCACCCTGGAGCGCGTCAGCGCCGAATAGGTCAGAGCTATTGCATATGGAGATTCGCAGCGTAGCGGCGAACGAACCTGCCGATCTGTTACTCCATCATGGCCGGGACAAGCCCGGCCATGATGAGTTGGAGAGACGAGCGCAAAACTGCGATCGTCAAATGCGATAGATCTGGCTGAAGAGGGGAGGGAGGCCGAGACTGGTTCGCGCAGCGAACCCGGCCTCCGCCGATTGGGATCAATCCTGGTAGGTGTAATAGCCGCGCGGCTGATAATACTGGCGCGGCTGGTAGTAGCGCGGCTGCGCGTAGCTCGGATTGCCGTTGTCGTAATAGTACTGCGGCTGCTGCTGCGGATAGGCCTGGGCGTCGTAGACGCGGCGGCTGGTGCCGCGCGGCGCGGGATAGCGTACGCCATTGTCGCTGCCGTCGGCCGGATAGATGTAGCCGTCATCCGGGCGCTGTTGCGGCACGACCTGGCGGCCCGGCAGCAGCTGCGGCTGCGGAGTCAGCACGACCGGCTCGCCACTGTCGTCATATTGCTGCGGCTGGGTCTCGCGGCGGGCCACCGCGGTGCCACGGCGCGGATTGCGCGCCAGCGCTACCTCGGCCGATCCGGTCAGGGTCACCGTGGTGTTGAGCACGCCGTCCTTCTGCACGAGATCGTAGAGCGTCGTGGCATTCGCCTTCGACAGCCGGACGCAGCCGTGCGACGCCGGCGTGCCGAGCCGTCCTTCGGAGTCGGTGCCGTGGATCGCGTGCCCGACCTTGGTGAAGAAGATCGAGTGCGGCATCGGCGCGTCGTCGAACTCCTTCGAGAAATGGTCGGCCTCCATGCGGAAGGCCCGGAAGGTGCCGTTCGGCGTCTCACGCGAGGGGATGCCGGTGGAGACCGGCCAGCGGTACCGCTCGACGCCATCGACGGCGACGGTCATGATCTGGTTGTTCTTGTCGACGGTGATGTCGATCTTCGCCAGGGCGGGCGTGGCGAACAGCAGGGCGAAGCCGGCAACTGCAAAAAGAGTGGTACGCATCTAACCTCTGGCCTCCAGGCCCTCGACTTCGGCGAGACCTTGAACGATGTGGGGCGAAACTCGCAAATACCGCGCGACGCCAGCACGGCCTGCACTATGTCGGAAGTCCAAACTTTGTTCCAGCCGGGCGCGGTCTCAACCTTAATGTCGGTCACGAATGAGGCAAAGACATCGCTTCGTGTGCGGAAGTGACATTTTCGCGACGGCGCCGTGTGTCGGGCGGTGTTTAGGACTTCTCTAATCCGCCCCATTCGTCGCGCCGCCGCAACTTTTTGGCCGCATCGGCGTTTCAAACAGTCCTCCATGCGGTTCCCAGGATTCAGAATGTTGACGATCAAGGCCAAAACGGCGGTGCTCGATGACCGGGCTCCGCAGCGACTGACCTATCTGCTCGCAGCGCTCGCGCTGTTCATCCTGGCGCTGGCCTGGGTCGCGCTCCCGCAATTCGCCCATGCCCAGGGCATCATCCGTGGCGCCCATGAAGGCGCGTACGAGGGCAACCGGATCGCCGGTCCGGTGGGCGGCGTCGTCGGAGGCGCGGTGGGCGCTGGCGTGGGCGGCGTGGTCGGCGGCGTCGAGGGAGTGCTCGGCATCCCGCACCGCTCCTATTACCACCGTCACTACCACTGCCGTGGCTACCGCGACGGGGACGGTCACTTCCATTGCGCGCGTTGAACGGCGCGAGGCTCAGCGCTTGAGCCGGTAGCCCGTCTTGAAGATCCACCAGATCGCGGTCATGCAGATCGCGAGAAAGGCCAGCGTCATCGCGACGCTGATCTCGACCCTGACGTCGGCGATCTCGTAGAAGCTCCAGCGGAAGCCGGAGATCAGATAGACGACCGGGTTGAGCAGCGCGATCGAGTGCCAGGTCGGCGGCAGCATGTTCACCGAATAGAAGCTGCCGCCGAGGAAGGTCAGCGGCGTCACCACCAGCATCGGGATCATCTGCAGCTTCTCGAAGCCGTCAGCCCAGATGCCGATGATGAAGCCGAACAGGCTGAACGTCACCGCCGTGAGCACCAGGAACGACAGCATCCACACCGGGTGCTGGATGTGCAGCGGCACGAACAGTCCGGCCGTGGCCAGGATGATCAGCCCGAGAACGATCGATTTGGTCGCGGCCGCGCCGACATAGCCGAGCACGATCTCGACATGGGAGATCGGCGCCGACAGGATCTCGTAGATCGTGCCGATGAACTTCGGGAAGTAGATCCCGAACGAGGCATTGGCGATGCTCTGCGTGAGCACCGACAGCATCACGAGGCCCGGCACGATGAAGGTGCCGTAGCTGACGCCCTGAACCTCGCTGATGCGCGAGCCGATGGCCGCGCCGAACACCACGAAATACAGCGAGGTCGAGACGACCGGCGACACGATGCTCTGCAGGATCGTGCGCCAGGTGCGTGCCATCTCGAATTTGTAGATTGCGCCGACGGCTCGCAGGTTCATTGGCTCACCAGGCTGACGAAGATGTCTTCGAGGGAGGATTGCTTGGTTTCGAGATCGACGAAGCGGATGCCGGCGGCGCGGAGATCGCCGAGCAGGCTGGTGATGCCGGTGCGCTCGCCCTTGGTGTCGTAGTCGTAGGCCAGCCGCCAGCCGTCCCCCGACAGCGTGAGATGATACGGTGTCAGCGCCTCGGGGATCGCGTCGATCCTGTGCTGCAGTTGCAGCGAGAGCCGCTTGCGGCCGAGCTTCTGCATCAGCTTGGCCTTGTCCTCGACCAGCACGATCTCGCCCTTGTTGATGACGCCGACGCGGTCGGCCATCTCCTCGGCTTCCTCGATGTAGTGCGTGGTCAGGATGATGGTGACGCCGGCGGCCTTGAGCTCGCGCACGACGTCCCACATGCCCTTGCGCAATTCGACGTCGACGCCCGCGGTCGGCTCGTCCAGGAACAGCACCTGCGGCTCATGCGACAGCGCCTTGGCGATCATCACGCGGCGCTTCATGCCGCCCGACAGCGTGATGATCTTGGCGTCCTTCTTGTCCCACAGCGACAGATCTTTGAGGACCTTCTCGATCAGCGCCGGGTTCTTCGGCTTGCCGAACAGGCCGCGGCTGAAGCTCACGGTCGCCCACACGCTCTCGAACGAATCGGTGTGCAGCTCCTGCGGCACCAGCCCGATCAGCGACCGCGCGGCGCGGTAGGCGGCATTGATGTCATGGCCGCCGACCGCGACCTTGCCCGCGGACGCATTGACGATGCCGCAGATGATGCTGATCAGCGTCGTCTTGCCGGCGCCGTTGGGACCGAGCAGGGCGAAGATCTCGCCGCGCTCGATCGCGAGATTGATGTTGTTGAGCGAGGTGAAGCCCGACGCATAGGTCTTCGACAGGCCGGAAACGGAAATGACGGGAGCCATCACGGGGAATTCGATGTGATTCGGGAGCCGCGCGCATGAGACGCGCAGGTGCGGGCGAAGCGCAGAGATAGGAACGCGGGCGCGGTCCCGCAATCGCAAGCCCGTGAATGGATCGTGTCGCACTCCGGGCGTTTCTGTGACCAAGTGTGGCGAGTGTTGCCGTGCAGCCACGTCGGGGAGAGGAACACCGTCGCGGATGTCGCATCATGTTGCGTCCGCGAGCATCTCTTGTACGGTTCGCGCCGTCTCGACATTTCCGCCGTGGAGAAGGACCGATGACGCCACAAATCAGCACCACCCGCACCATCCCGACGCGCAGCCTGCCGGCGCGCTGGCTCGGAATGGTCGCACTGGCGCTCGCGCTGGTCCTGCCGCTCGGAACCGGATCGGTCCGCGCCGCGCCGAGCCCGGCGGCGGCGAATGCGGCCAGCACCACGCATGTTTATCTGCTGCGCGGCGTGCTCAACATCTTCTCGCTCGGGCTCGACGACATCGCCGCGAAGCTGGATTCGCAGGGCATCCCGAACACGGTCGCCAATTTCGTGTCCTGGTCTTCGCTCGCCGACGAGGCGGCGGCGGCCTACAAGGCCGGCCGGATCAAGACCATCATCCTGGTCGGCCATTCCTCGGGCGCCACCGCGCTGCCCGACATGATCAACAAGCTCGGCCAGCTCGGCGTGCCGGTGAAGCTCGCGATCGGCTTGGACTCGGTGTTCAAGACCAAGCTCGTCGGCGGCAACGCCGAGCGCTACATCAACTTCTACATCGCCAGCGGTGCCGGCGAGCCGGTCCGCCGCGACGACGGCTTCCATGGCAAGCTCGAGAATGTCGACGTCGGGTCGGCGGTTCCGGGCGTCGGTCACATCACGATCGAGAAAAACCAGATCATGCAGCAGAAGGTGATCGGGGCGATCGATGGCGTGGTGTTTGGCGGCAAGGGCCGTCCGGCGGCCGCGCCGCCCACGCGCATGGCCGCTCCGCAGCGCGCCGCCAACGCCACCGGATACCGGTAAACTCCGGGGGCGCATGGCTGCGCGCCCCAAAATGCTCCCATTCGGCGCCGACAAGCGGTATGGCAGGGCAGCATGACCCTGTCTGACCTGAGCCTCGAGCTGTCCTGGGAGCGCGAATGACCGGCGTGACGCGAATTGCGGGCGGCTGGCGCGCAGCCGCGGAGGCTGGCGCCGGACGATGGCTGTCCGCGCTGCTCGTCGTGGCGCTCGCCGCGACGGCCCTGCCGCCGGGCGCCCGCGCGGGCGCCGCTTCGGCGGCCACCCCCAGCAAATCGGCCAAGGTGGCGACTGTGCCGACCCCCGCCGCCATCCGCGCGGTGCCAGAGCGGCCGGTCGAGCCGGTCCCGACGCTGCCGCCGCCGCGGGTCTATCTGTTCCGCGGCGCGCTCGGCCCGTTGTTCTCCACCGGCATGGATCGCCTCGCCGAAAAGATCGAGAAGGCCGGCTACTGGGCCAGCGTCTATGAATTCACGCTGTGCGACCTGATCGCGCTGCAGGTGGCCAAGAACTACCGCCAGGACCAGGCGCCGATCGTGCTGATCGGACACTCGATGGGCGGGCTGTGCAGCGTCCGCATCGCGATCTCGCTGCAGGAGCAGAACATTCCGGTCGCCCTCGTCGTCACCGTCGACCCGGCGCATGCGACCAAGAGCGTGCCGCCCAACGTGCAGCGCTTCATTAATCTGTTCCTGTCCGACAACATCCTCGGCGGCGGCGATGTCAAGCCGGAGCCCGGCTTCCACGGCCATTACGCCAGCTTCGACATGAAGGATCATGACGAGGTCACGCACATCAACATCGACAAGATGGAGGACGTCCACGCCCAGCTGGTGGCGATGATCAGCCAGCTGTCGCAGACGTCGGCGACCGCCGACGCCGATCCGGTCCAGCTGCGCTATCTGGTGCCGCCGAAGGTCGCGGTGGAGTTGTGGGACAGCGGCACCGCGGTCGCGGTGCGCCCGGGCGAGACCCTCGACCAGATCGCGGCGGCGTACCGCATCCCGCTCTGGGCCCTGCAGCAGTCCAATCGCGGGCTGGCGGCGCAGCCGCTGGTCCCCGGCCAACGCATCATCCTGCCGCGCCATCTGCAGCCGCAGGCGGCCAACCAGCCGCCGCAACAGGCCTCCGAAGCGCCTGTGCCGGTCCGGCGCTGACCAGCGAGCGCGTCAGCCCGCCGGCAGGAACGGGATGATCATCGGCACGCGCCGGCTATAGGCGACGTAGTCCGGTCCGAGTTCCTGGGCCAGGAACACCTCTTCCATCTTGGCCTTCCAGGCCATGCCGAGCGAGATCAGGACGGCGCCGAGCACGGCGGTCACCGTCCCCACCGCGATCCCCGTCGCGATCATGCCCAGGATCAGGCCGGTATAGATCGGGTGACGCACCATGCCATAGGGGCCGGTGTCGATGACCTTGTGGCCTTCCTTGTGGGTGATCGCGTTCGACCAGAACCGGCCGAGATGGATGCGCGCCCACCAGGTGAAGGCGATGCCGGCCAGGGTCACGACGGTGAGCAGATATACGCCGGTCGTGCCGGGGTGCCAGAACGGCCTCTCGCCGAGGAGGCGCGAGGTCCAGGGCGTGAACAAGATACCGCCGAGCACGATCAGCGCGTGGTAGCGGCTGGTCTTGATGACCGTCACATGCTTGCGGGTCTGCCCGGACCAGAACGAGGCTCCGACCCAGCTTGCGAGCCAGATCAGCCAGATGACGGCGAGCAGGGAGGTGGGCCATGTGGTGGTCCAGCCGCTGAACGCAACTGACGAGAGGGGGCTGGCATCGCCGGACATGTCTTTGAAAACCGTTATGGGACGTGGGACCGGCTGCTCTTAGCTATTCGGCCGCGGTGCGAAAAGGGTGTTGTTTCTCGTCGAGCCCCTTGGCCTGCTCGGCGCCGAGCAGGAAATCGATGGTCTCCCGCAGGGTCGGCTCGATCGGGCGGGGCGCATAGCCGAGCTCCCGCTTGGCCTTGTCGATCGACAGGTCGGAGGCCGAGCGGGCGATCCGCACGCCTTCGGCCGTGCCGGACGGGCACCGCTTGGTCAGGCGGTCGGAGATGAGCTCCAGCATGCCCGCGGACAGCTCCGCGAAGCCGCCGGGCACCGGGATCGCCACATGCTTGCGGCCGCTGATCGTCGCCATCAGCTCGAGGATGCGGCTGAGGCGCAGGCTCTCGCCGCCGAACACGTAACGATCGCCGACCTTGCCGCGCTCCATCGCCAGGATCAGGCCGGCCGCGACGTCGCGGACATCGACCAGGTTGACGATGAAGTCGAGATACAGCTGCACCCGGCTATCGAGGAAGTGGAGCAGCATCTGCGACGGCGGTGTCAGATTGCTGTCATGCGGCCCGATCGGCATCGTCGGCGTGCCGACGACGACGGGAAAGCCGTCGGCCGCAGCCGCCATCGCGCGCGCCTCGGCCAGCGCCTTGGAGCGGGTATAGGCGCCGGGCATCGCCTCCGCCGGCGGCGCGGTCGGGACCGAGGCCGCCCCCCTCGAGCCGGGATAGTCGAACAGGATCGATTCCGTCGAGCAATGCAGGAAGCGGCGCACCTTGCCGGCGCGCGCCGCGGCCAGCACCGTTTCGGTGCCGACGCAATTGACGCGATAAAAATCCTCGCGGTCCGGCATCCACATCCCGGGCAGCCCGGCGAGGTGATAGACCTGATCGACGCCGGCCACCGCGTGTTTCACCAGGCCGGCATCGAGCACCGAGCCCTCGAGATACTCCACCTCGGCCATCATGTGGCCCGGAGAGCGGATGTCGAGCACGCGCACATCCACCCCCCGCGCAACCAGCGCGGAGACGAGGTGATGGCCGATGAAGCCGCTGCCGCCGGTGACGAGAACTTTCATTATGGACGTGAGTGCTGATCGCCTTGGAGATCGCCTTGGAGACGGTTCGATGCGCCCCGATCCGGCGACCAGTCAGGCGTGATGAGATCGGCCACCGAAGGCTTGAATCCCAACGCCATGTACAACTTCGCCATCACGAACATCGGCCCGAGAAAAAGATGCGCCGGATGATCCAGCAGAGACGGATTGTTACGCTCGAAAAACTTGTGGCCGACGGCCTGCGAGATCAGGCCCAGGATCACGAGCGCCGCAAACAGCACCCATAGTCCCAACCCTTGGACGTGGTCGGCAATCATCATGGCCACAGAAAGGAACACCACGGCGAAAGCCAGGATGCCGGCCCCCAGTGCGGCATCGAGCAGCAGCCAGTACAGCAGGACCGGCAGCGCCAGCACGGCGCCCAGGCTGATCCGAACGCCGAACGCGTCGAAATGCCACAAGCTCAACGGCAGCACGGCACCCAGGAACAACAGAATGATCCCGAGAACGTGCATCAATCCGTTGCGCGGATCGCGATGATAATCGACGTAGTCGATCATCTGGCGTCGGAACATGGCGTTCATCGTTGGCTCGCTCGTCCACGGACTGGCCACCGCTCAATCGACGGCCGCAACGATCGGCCTATACCATCAAGCGGCTGCATCGACAAACCGGCAATCGCAGCGCACCCGGAGCGGCCTGCCCGGGACATTTGACAATCGGTTCCATGAGCGCGCTCCGCGGGGGGCCGAGACGACCGATCTGACGTGCAGTCGCGCCGGCGAGGCGCCCGGTTCATGCGAAGATGCAGAGCTCGATTGCGTCAATTGCGGCGCTTGCGCGGGGCCTGCTTGCTGGGCGCGGCGGGCGCTGCGGCCGGAGCCGGGGCAGCAGCCTCCTCGACGGTCTTCGCGACCGTGATGATCTGGATCTGCTGATTGATCGGCGCGGTCGGTTTGGCCGGGTCGAGCAGTTGCTCCTCCCCGAGGCCGATGGATTGCAGCCGCTTGACCGAGATCTTGAAGGTATTGGCCAGGATGTCGCGGATCGCGTCGGCGCGGCGCTGGCTCAGGATGACGTTGGACTCGCGCTTGCCATTGGCTTCGATGTGGCCGACGATCAGGAACGTGTAGGGCAGCAGGTCCGCATACACCATCGCGTCGGCGATCCGTCCTACCGCCTGGTAGGATTCCGGACGCACGATCGGGGTATCCACGTCGAACTGGATGTCGGCGTTGAAGGTCGGCAGCGTCATCAGCTCCGGCGCGATCGGCGCACGCTTCGAGGGCGGCGGCTCATTGCGGCCGCGCATCTTCGAGCGCTCCTGGGTCTGCTGCTTCAGCGCGGTCAGGTCGAGCGCCGGTGCGGTCTCGAACCGGCTGAGCTGGCGCACGATGTCCTCGCGCGTGACCTCCTGCGACCACGCCGGCGAGCCGGCCAGCAGCGCGGCGGCGAGAAGCCCCGTCAGCAGCGATGTCGTCATCCGCGGCATCAGCGATACCCCGCCTCGCTTATCGCCTGCTGGCAGCGCGCACTGACGCCGCTGGTGGTCAGCAGGCAGGGGATCGATTTGCTGGTCTCCTTGGTCGAGCCGCCGCACAGCTTGACGATCTCGCGCTGGCACGCATTCGCAACGGTGACCCGTGCCGAGATGCGCTTCTGGATCGCCTCGAAGGCCTTGAAATAGGTCGCCTTGCACTGCGCCGAGACCACGTCCTGGTTGCGCGACAGGCATTCCTTGAGGCGGTTGGAATCGAGATTGACGCCGCGGCAATTGGCGGTGATGTCGGCGCCGCAGCTCGACGCGATCAACCCGGCCGACTCGCCAAAGCTCATCGTCTGCGCCGCCGCAAGCGACGGCGTGCTGAGCGCGAGCGCAACGATGAACAGATTGTATACCCGGACCATGCACGCATCTCATACGACGCGAGCTGCCACGGTCAAGGCCTAACAACGGCGAAGCTGTGGGACGTTGACGAAGCGGCCAAATCTGCCAGGCGCGGTGACGTTCGGCAGGCGCGTGCGGCTGCAGATGACCGGCGTCTGGAGCGCACGTCGGTCAAAAAGTGGATTTCAGCACGCGATCCATCTCTGCGAACAGCCGCCCCTGCTCGGCCACGAGCTTGTCGACGATGTCCGTCGAAACCACCAGGCGGTTTTCCGGCGACGTCGCCTCGGCGCCAAAGACATAAACCTTGTATCGCCCGAGCGTTTCGATCGCGAAGCCGGCATGCGGATCATAAGGCAGCTCGATCGCGCCGTGCTCCATCGGGTTCGACGTCAGCAGACAGGCCTGGCCCACGAGCTCGATGGCGTCCAGGGATGCGGCAATGGTCGTCGCCCTGGGGGCTGCCGACGGATAGTTCTGACCGATCCAGTCGAACGCCTGAGCCACCGTGCGGCCGCTGCGCGCCACATCATCGATCACCAGCGGCTTGAACAGCACGGGAGGGCCGATGAAGCTGGACGCCAATCTCACGCCGGTGCTGTCACCCTCGAGGGGGATGACGGGGATGTCCAGCCGCAGATATTCCTTGACGAACCGCCCCACGGAGGCGCCGCCGCGATTGAGCGTGACGATCGCATCGGGGACGAGATCGTTCGCGAAAGCGGCAATTCTGCCGAGGCCAGAAAGTGTCTGGTCCGTATCGATGCGTCGGGTCGCCAGCACGGGGCTTGCGCTCTCGATCGATCGAACGAGATCTTCGATCTTCTCGAACAGCGAATGTTCCGCGTTCGA
>NZ_CAFJ01000519.1 GCF_000239795.1 Bradyrhizobium sp. STM 3809
TCTCACGCGATGCCGACGCGTAGCCCGGATGAGCGCAGCGACATCCGGGTTCTCCTCGAACGCCGGTGCTGAACCCGGATGTCGCTGCGCTCATCCGGGCTACGCAAGCCTCTCAGCGCCGCAGGAATGCGCCGAACGCGCGCGGTCCGTCACCGACCTTGATCTCGGCTGTCACTTTCAGCGCCGCGGCATCGATGACGCTGAGGATGTTGCTCTCCCAATTGGCGACGATGATGCGCTGGCCGTCGGCGGTGGCCTCGATGCCTTCTGGATAGTCGCCGACATTGATGCGCTTCACCGGCTGCAGGCTCGCGACATCGAACACGCTCACCGTGCCGTCATACTGATCGGTCACGAAGCCCCTGCCCTGCGCCAGCGCCACGGCATAGGGCCGCAGGCCGGTCTTGACGCGGCCGATCTCGCGCCCCTCGGCGAGATCAATCACGGAGACGTCGTTGGAGCCGACATTGGCGGTGTAGGCGCGCTTGCCGGCGGCGTCGATGGTGACGCCGAACGGCCTGGTGCCGACCTTGATGGTCTTGAGCCGCTGGCGCGTCGCCGTGTCGATCACCGAGACCATGTCGTCGTCGCGGTCGGCCGACAGCAGCAGCTTGCCGTCCGCGGTCAGCGTCAGGCCCGATGGCGAGGCACCGACCGCGATGCTGCCGGTGACCTTCAGCGCCCTGGCATCGATAACCCGGATCGCGGCATTGTACCAGTCGGCGACATAGACCGTCGCCCCGTCGGGCGCCACGGCGATGCCGAGCGGCCCGCCGCCGACCTCGATGCGGCCGACAACCTTGCGTTCGGCGGCGTCGATGACGCTGACAGCCTTGTCGTCCGGGCTCGCGACATAGGCGAAGCGGCCGTCGGCGGCGACCGCGACACCCGCCGGCTTGCCGCCGATCGGAATCGTCGCCACCGGCTTGGCCGTGGTGAGGTCGACGATGGTGAGGTCGTCACTGAGCTGGTTGGTGACGAAGGCTTCCTCGGCGTGGGAAGGAATGGCGCCGACTAGCAAAGCTCCGAGAACGCCGGAGATGAGACGTCGAGCTCGCCGATGAGGCCGGGACCGCACGTCAAAGACGGTCGGCTCCCCCTCCCCGGAGGAACGGGGAGAGGGAGCGCACGGCCTCTCGAGCGACATGGTCACTCCAATCAGCTCCCGCTCTCCACCTTCTTCTTCAGCCCTTCGAGCCCGTCCTTATACAGCCCCGTCACCGCATTCACGGCGGCCTCGTCGCTGAGCTCCGGCGGGGGATCGTTGTTGGGGAAGCCGCGGTAGAACGCGCCGGTCCATTCGACCACGCTGCCCTTGCCGTCGGCGCTCGGCGTCACCGTGATGGTCGACGAGTAGTTCGTCACCGGCAGCACCTTCACGTCGACGGCCGTGATGCGATACGAATAGCTCATCTTCTCCGCATCGTATTTGTAGAGCTCCTCGTCGACGGTGGCGCCGCCCTTCAAGGTCAACTTGCGCGTCGCGCCGATCTCGTTGCCCTTGTCGCCCTCGGTCTTCTCAACGGGGCCGAGCCAGCTCATGTCCTGGAAGTTGCCCATGACGGCCCACACCTTGGCGGGCGCGGCGTTGATCTCGACATGCTCCTGCACCTTGCGTCGCGTCGGACCATGTGCATCCGCAGTGGTCAGGGCCGTCGTTGCGATCGCGAGCGCTGCCACAACCGTCAGCGCCTTGCCGAACACCATCCTCATCTCGTTTCCTCGGTCACTTTCATTGGCCCGCGCATCCGGCGCGGGCAGCCCCATCTTTGCACCGCTCCGGATTGTTGCAACAAAAAAGACCGTGTCGTGGCGCCTCAATCGGCGCCGCAGCAGCGCTTGAATTTCCGGCCGGAGCCGCACGGACAGGGATCGTTGCGGCCGGTCTTCGCGAGCGAGGCGAACGGATTGGCCAGTTCGGTGAAGACCGGCGCGCCCGGGACGGGAGCCCCGCTGTGCCGGTAGTGATGCAGCGTCAGCACGGCCTGGCGGATGGTGCCAACCGCGTCGTCGCCGAGATCGATGGGCTCGACCGACCTGATCCTGCCATGGCGCGCCAAATCCATCGCGACCATCATGATCGTGGCCGCGCGAGCAACCTCACCCTCGATCAACAGATACGCCTTGAAACGGTCGCGGCGCAGATGAGATGCCGCAGCAAAGCCCTCGACCCACATCTCCCAGGTCACCTCGCCGCTCGCATCATCGACGGGAAAGCGCGGCTGGTACTGTTTCGGCGTCTCCGCGAGCGTCCGCACGAGGTCGTCATGATATCGGGTCACGAGATCGAGCACCGCATTGGCGTGGTCGACGCTGGTGAAGACCGACCCTTTGCCCTGGCCCAAACC
>NZ_CAFJ01000518.1 GCF_000239795.1 Bradyrhizobium sp. STM 3809
CCGGATGCAGCGTGCTGCTGGCGGCCTGCGCCGTCGGCCCCGACTTCATGTCCCCGGACGCGCCGGTCGCGGCCGGCTACGTCCGCGAGCAGCGGCTGGCTTCGAGCGCCGACGCCGCAACGCCGGGCGGCCACACGCAGAGCTTTGCGTCAGGCGGCGACCTGAGCGGCACTTGGTGGGCGCTGTTTCATTCGCGGCAGATCAACGCCTTCGTCGGCGAGGCGATTCGCAATCACCCGGACATCGAGGCGGCGCAACTGGCGCTGCGCGCCGCGCGCGAAAACGCCCTGTCGCAACAGGGCGCGCTGTTTCCGCAGGTCAGCGCGAGCGGCTCGGCGGAGCGCACCCAGGCCTCGAGCACGCAGCAGGGCCAATGGCCGGGCCAGACCTCGCTCTACACGCTCTATGGCGCCTCGGTGAGCGTCAGCTACGCGCTCGACGTCTGGGGCGGCACGCGGCGTCAGGTCGAGGCGCTGCAGGCCCAGGCCGACTATCAGGGCTTCAAGATGGAGGCGACCTACCTTGCGCTCACCGCGAACGTGGTGACGGCCGCGATCACCGACGCCTCGCTGCGCGACCAGATCGCGGCGACCGAGGAGATCATCAAGGCCGAGACCGATCAGCTCGGCCGCATCCAGCGCCAGTTCGACGTCGGCGCGATCTCGAAATCCGACGTGCTCTCGCAGGAGGCCACGCTGGCGCAGGCCAAGGCGACGTTGGCACCGCTGCAGAAGCAGCTCGCGCAGCAGCGCAACCAGCTGATGGCCTATCTCGGCCGGCTGCCTAACCAGGACCGCGGCGAGCATGTGACGCTGGCGGAGCTGAAGCTGCCGCGCAGGCTGCCCGTCTCGCTCCCCTCCTCGCTCGTGCGCCAGCGCCCAGATATCCGCCAGGCCGAGGCGACCCTGCACCAGGCGACCGCGACGGTCGGCGTCGGCATCGCCAACCTGCTGCCGCAAGTGACGTTGTCGGGCAGCTATGGCGCGAGCGGACCGGAACGGCTGTTCTCGCCGACGACCTTGGTGTGGGACGCGGCCTCCAGCGTCAGCCAGAAGCTGATCGACGGCGGCGCGCTCTACCACACCAAGGAAGCAGATGTCGCGACCTTCGAGCAGGATCTGTCGCTCTACAAGAGCACGGTCATCACCGCGTTCCAGAACGTCGCCGACTCGCTGCGCGCCATCCAGTACGACGCCGAAGCGCTGAAGGCCCAGGCCGCCGCCGAGAAGGCCACGGCCGACAGCCTCGCGATGGCCATCGAGCAGTTCAAGAGCGGTGCCGTGCCCTACGCCAACGTCATCACGGCGCAGCAATCCTATCTCAACGCGCGCGTCTCCCGCATCAAGTCGCAGGCCACGCGCTTCACCGATACAGCGGCGCTGTTCCAGGCGCTCGGCGGCGGCTGGTGGAATCGTCAGGACGAAACACCAGCGTCGCTGCCCCGCGCCAATCCCGGCTATTTCGCCGGCCCCAATCGGACCATCCAGGAAGCGATGTAATGAAGAAGCGCATGACCATCATGCTGGCCGCCATGGCCGTTCTGTTCGGCGGCCTCTACGGGTTTCAGGCCTTCAAGGGCATCATGATCGCCAAGGCGATCGGCGCCATGGCCAATCCGCCGCAGACCATCTCGACCGCGACAGCAGCGACCGCACCCTGGCGCTCCAATCTCACCGCCGTCGGCTCGCTGCGCGCCGTCAACGGCGCCGACCTGGCGCTGCAGGTCTCAGGGATCGTGCAAAGCATCCAGTTCAATTCCGGCGATCCGGTCGAGGCTGGTCAGCCGCTGCTGCAGCTCGTGGCGACCGACGACGCCGCCAAGCTGCAGTCGCTGCAGGCCACCGCCGAGAACGCCGCCATCGTCGTCAAGCGTGACGAGGAGCAGATCAAGTTCAATGCGGTGAGCCAGGCCACGCTCGACAGCGACCGCGCCAACCTCAAGAACGCGCAGGCACTGGTCGCGCAACAAAAGGCGGTGGTCGAGCAGAAGACATTGAAGGCGCCGTTCGCCGGCCGGCTCGGCATCCGCGCCGTCGACCTCGGCCAGTATCTCAGCGCCGGCACCACCATCGTCACCCTGCAGAGCCTCGATCCGATCTTCGTCGATTTCTATCTGCCGCAGCAGTCGCTCGCCGATATCCGGATCGGCCAGGACGTCGGCATCTCCGTCGATGCCTTCCCCGGCGAGCGCTTCAGCGGACAGATCTCGGCGATCAACGCCAAGGTCGATTCCACCAGCCGCAACGTCCAGGTCCGCGCCACCCTGCACAATGAGAAAGCGCGCCTGCTGCCGGGCATGTTCGCCAAGGTCGAGATCGGCATCGGCCAGCCGGAGCAGCTCGTCACCCTGCCGCTCACCGCGGTCGTGAGCAATCCCTACGGCGACCTCGTCTATGTCGTCGACGATCTCAAGGACGGCCAGGGCAAGGCGCGGCAGATGTTCATCAAGAGCAAGCCGGCCAAGGGCGATCGCATCGCCATCACCGACGGCGTCAAGCCGGGCGAGACGGTCGTGATCGCCGGACAGATCAAGCTGCGCAACGGCAGTCCGGTGAAGGTCGACAATTCGCACGTGCCCGTGGCCGAAGCCGCCCCGGATGTCGTCGACCAGTAATCGCGCGCAAAACCCGTTTCAGAGCCCCCCCATGCGTTTCACCGACATCTTCATCCGCCGGCCGGTGCTGGCGCTCGTGGTCAGCGCGCTGATCCTCGTGCTCGGCCTGCGCTCGATGACGACGCTCGCCATCCTGCAATATCCGCGCACACAGAACGCCATCGTGACGGTCAGCACCGCCTATGCCGGCGCCGACAGCGACATCATCGCCGGCTTCATCACGACGCCGCTGGAGAACGCGATCGCCCAGGCCAACGGCATCGACTACATGACCTCGACCAGCGTCACCGGCAGCAGCACCATCACGGTGAACCTGCGGCTCAACTACGATTCCGGCAAGGCGATGACCGAGATCAACGCCAAGGTGAACTCGGTGCTGAACCAGCTGCCGACCGGCACGCAGCAACCGACCCTGACCCTGAAGGTCGGCCAGACCATCGACGCCATGTATATCGGCTTTGCCAGCGACGTGCTGGCGCCGAACCAGATCACCGACTACCTCACGCGCGTTGTGCAGCCGAAGCTGCAGGCCGTCTCCGGCGTGCAGACCGCAGAATTGCTCGGCGCGAAGAAATTCGCGCTGCGCGCCTGGCTCGACCCGGACAAGCTCGCCGCCTACGGCCTGACCGCGACGGACGTATCGACGGCGCTCTCGGGCAACGACTACATCTCCGGTCTCGGCACCACCAAGGGCCGCCTGGTGCAGGTCGATCTCGCCGCCGCGACCAACCTGCATTCGCTCGAGCAATACCGCAATCTCGTCATCAAGCAGGTCAACGGCGCGATCATCCGCCTGCGCGACGTCGCCAACGTCACGCTGGGGAATGACGACTACGACTCAGCGACGCGCTTCAACGGCAAGACCGCCGTCTATATCGGCATCCAGGTGGCGCCGACCGCCAACCTGCTCGACGTCATCAACGGCGTGAAGGCGGTCCTGCCGGACCTGCAGCGCCAGCTGCCGAACGGCATCACGAGCGAGATCCTCTACGACTCCACCGACTTCGTGAACTCCTCGATCGACGAGGTCGTCCACACGCTGGTGGAAGCGATCGCCATCGTCATCTTCGTGGTGTTCATGTTCCTGGGCTCGTGGCGCTCGGTGCTGATCCCGGTGATCGCGATCCCGCTGTCACTGATCGGCACCTTCGGCCTGATGCTGCTGATGGGCTTCTCGATCAACCTGCTGACCTTGCTGGCGCTGGTGCTCGCGATCGGTCTCGTCGTCGACGATGCCATCATCGTCGTCGAGGCGGTGCACCGGCTGATCGACGAGGGCGTCTCCCCGGTCGAGGCGGCGATCCAGTCGGCCCGCTCGCTGGCGAGCCCGATCATCGCCATGACCGTGGTGCTCATCGCCGTCTATGTTCCGGTCGGCTTCCAGGGCGGCCTCACCGGTGCGCTGTTCACCGAGTTCGCCTTCACCCTTGCCGGCGCCGTCACGGTTTCCGCGGTGATCGCGCTGAGCCTGTCACCGATGAACTGCGCCTGGCTGCTGCGCCGGACCGAGCGCGGCGCCACCACCCTGGAGGCGCGGCTGGTCCGCACCATCGACCACGTGCTCGAACGTCTGGCTCATGCCTATCGCCGCGGTCTCGAAAGCGTCTTCACCACCAAGCCCGTCGTCGTCGTGTTCGCGCTGCTGCTGCTGGCGATGATCCCGTGGCTCTATGTCAGCTCGACCAGCGAGCTCGCGCCGGACGAGGACCAGGGCATCGTGCTGTCGCTGACCAACTCCGCGCCATCCGCAACGCTCGAGCAGCGCGAATTCTACGGCCAGCAGCTGTTCGGCCTGATCGCGCAACGCCCGGAGACGCGCACGGTGTTCCAGATCGACACGCCGACGCAGGCAATCGGCGGCTGGGTGCTCAAGCCCTGGGATCAGCGCAAGGCGACGACCAAGACCCTGCAGCCGGAATTCCAGCAGATGCTGAACGGCATCGCCGGCGCGCGCTCCGTGGCCTTCCAGCCCGCATCGCTGCCAGGCAGCAACGGCCTGCCGGTCCAGTTCGTGATCGGCACCACCGGATCGTTCTCCGAGCTGAACGACGTCTCGCGCGACTTCATGGCCAAGGCGCTGGCGAGCGGCAAGTTCATCTTCCTCGATACCGACCTCAAGATCGACAAGCCGCAGACCACCGTCGTGTTCGACCGCGACAAGGCCGCCGATCTCGGCCTGAAGATGAGCGACCTCGGCGGCGCGCTCGCGACCATGCTCGGCGGCAACTATCTCGACTATTTCAGCCTCGAGGGCCGCTCCTACAAAGTGATCCCGCAGGTCCGGCAGAACGACCGCCTCACCGACAACCAGCTGCTCGACTATTCGATCCGCACCAGCGGCAACGCGATGGTTCCGCTCTCGACGGTGGCCCGGCTCGAGCACAAGACGATCCCGGAATCGATCAACCACTTCCAGCAGATCAACGCCGCGACGATCTCCGGCGTGGCGATGCCGGGGGTGGCGATGGGCGATGCGCTCGCCAGCCTGAAGGAACTCGCGACGTCGCTGCCATCGGGCTACTCCATCGACTATGGCGGCGCCTCGCGGCAGCTCGAGCAAGAATCCGGCGGCTTCGTCACCACCTTCGTGTTCGCGCTGATCATTATCTTTCTCGCGCTCGCCGCCCTGTTCAACAGCTTCGTCGACCCGATCATCATCCTGGTGTCGGTGCCGATGTCGCTCGCCGGCGCGCTGATCTTCATCAGCCTCGGGCTCGGCGGCGCGAGCATCAACATCTACACCAAGGTCGGCCTGGTCACGCTGATGGGGCTCGTCAGCAAGCACGGCATCCTGATGGTCGAGGTCGCGAACGAGCTGCGCGAGCACGGCAAGGACCGCACCGAGGCAATCATCGAGGCCGCCAGCATCCGGTTGCGGCCGATCCTGATGACCACGGCGGCGATGGTGCTCGGCGTGATCCCGCTGATCACCGCCAGCGGCGCCGGCGCAGTATCGCGCTTCAACATGGGCCTGGTGATTGCCACCGGATTGGCGATCGGCACCCTGTTCACGCTGTTCGTTGTGCCCGTCGCCTATGCGCTGATCGCACACCGCGGCACGCAGGCCGAACCGGTACCGACGGCCCAGCCGGTCGAGGCGGCGATCTAGAAGCAGGAAAAATGTTCAATCTCAGGGCCTTACAGGGGGAACCGCTGACTACACTCGATCGATGTTGACAAACGAAATACAATAACGATATATCGTTTGTATCAAACGGAGATCATATCGCATGAGACATCATTGGAAATTCGGACGCCACGGCTGGGATGACGAGCGCGAGGAGCGCAGCTGGAGCCGCCACGGCCGGCATGGCCATGGCGAAGCCTGTGACGACGTCCGCCTCGGCGGCCGTGGTCCGGGCTTTGGCCCGCGGGGAGCCGGGCTGTTCGAGCGCGGCGGGCGCCGCGGCGGGCGCGAGGAGTTCGGGCGTGGCGGCGGCGGCCGCTTCTTCGGCCCCGGCGACCTGCGCAGCCTGCTGCTGTGGCTGATCGGCGAGAAGCCGCGCCACGGCTATGAGCTGATCAAGGCGGTCGAAGAGCTTGTCGGCGGCGCCTATTCGCCAAGCCCGGGCTCGGTCTATCCGATCCTCAACCTGCTCGAGGACATGGGCCAGATCGAAGCGGCAGCGGCCGAAGGCGGCAAGAAGCTGTTCGCGATCACCGAGGCCGGCCGCGCGGCGCTGAGGCAGGACGAGGCAGCGATCGAGGGCCTGCTCAGCCGGATGCGCATCATGGCTCGCACCATGGGCGGCATGCGCCCGCCGGAGCAGGTGCTGCAGGCCGTGCAGACCCTGAAGATGGCGCTGAAGATGCACCGCTCCGGCTGGAGCGATCAGGAAGCCAAACGCGTCAGCGACATCTTGATGCGCGCGATCGCCGAGATCCAGGGCGACGACGAACCGACGACCTGATCCTCAGACATCCAGGACGGAGCATCGACATGCCCCACACTTATGCCATCGAGGTCACCGACATCGGCCCGCGCAGCGACGGCGCCGACGGTCCGAGCTACGACTTCACCTTCACCAGCCATGACGATCTCAACGAGATCCTCGCCCGCATCCAGCGCCGCGGCCTGTTCGACGAGACCGAGAGCAAGGTCTTCGTCACCGGGCTGAAGCTGCTCGGCGGTGTCCTGCTGAAACATCGCCGCGAGCCGCTGTTCGCCGAGCTCGGCCCGGCGTTCGGACAGTTCATGAAGACGCTGAAGGCCGGTACGAAGGCCGAGGGCGTTCAAGGCGCCACTTGAGGAGGCGCCCCGTTGGTTTTGCCATTAACTCCGAACCTCGCGGAAGC
>NZ_CAFJ01000517.1 GCF_000239795.1 Bradyrhizobium sp. STM 3809
TGCCCCTGCCCGCCTTGATCATCGCCCCACCGCTGCCCCCGGCCGTCCCGGCCGAGCCTCCCGCGCCGTCACCCGTCGCGCACACCGAGCCTCCGCGCACCGCAACGACATCCACCGAATGTTTCGCGCCGCTGGCGATCGCCTTCGAGCGCGGCAGCACGCGGCCGAATCCGGCCGACATGAAGCGCGCGGTGGCGATCCTGCAGAAGGCGCTGTCGCGGCACGCCGATGCCGCGCTCGTCATCGAGGGACATGCCGACGCCAGCGGCAGCGAGGATCTCAACGTGCTGCTGAGCTATTCGCGCGCCAAGGCGGTCGCGGAGCTGCTGCGGAAGGACGGCGTCCCGGCCCAGCAGATCGCGGTGCGCGCCGCCGGCGCCGGCGCCGCGCGCGGCGATGCCGATGCGGTCGCCGGCGATCGCAAGGCGCTGCTGCGCATCGCCGGCGTCGACGATTGCGATCAACTCACAGCCGTGAAACGACCATGACCATCTATGCCATCGTGAGCGGCCTCGGCGCCGCCATCCTGCTGCTGACGGCCGGCTATCTGTTCGGCGCGCGCCAGGGCGCGCTCGCACGCGATCAGTTGCGGCGGCAGGTGCAATTGCAGGCCGCGAGCCTCGACCAGTTGCAGGAGCAGACGAGCCACGACGCGACCGAGCGCGAGACGAGCCTGCGCAGCGCGATCGAGGACGTGCTGGCGCCGCTGGTCGAGCGCGAGCGCATCTCGCTCGATCTTGCGCAGCTCGCGAGCCTGCCCGGCCGGCGCCGCGAGCTGGTGCCGCTGCTCGACAGGATCGCCGAGGTCGGCCGCTTCGAGACCGTGCTGTTGACGAACGAGGAAGGCCTGCCGCTCGCAGCGAATACGACCGGGCGTCACACCGAACGGCTCGCCGCGGCGGCGACGCGGCTGTCGCTCGTGGCCGAGAAGGTCAGTGGCGAGCAGCACGTTGTGCCGCTGTCCGTGATGCTGCGCGACGCCTCGGAGGCGACGACGCTGTGCCGGATCTTCCGCGTGCAGGACCAGACGCTGACCTTGACCGCGCTCTCCAATGATCCGCGCCTCGCCTCGGTGGCACTCGATCCCGCCCTCGCCAAGGTGCAGGTGGCGCTGACCGCGCCGGCTTGAAGCTTGCGACAACGCAAAGGGCGCAGCACCTCGCTCGAGGCACTGCCCCCGAACGGCCGTGTTGTCAGCCGCGATGAGGCCGACGACAATGGCGGGCCGGCCACGCGGCAGACGATTCACGGACCGTCCAAGCCACATTTTCAGCGAATATCGTACAACATCTGGGCGGCGCCTCCATACGCCCCTGGACCCAACCGCCATAATCGAGGCAACGAAGTGCGATCACCGGCGCAATGCGCAGCCGCCGTGATCGCCTTGGATTCAACAGGATCAGGCGATCGCGGAGCGGGCAGTGCGACGCCCGTGGAGCATTCGGAATCCAGCGAAGGTGTGGCGAGTCTGCGCCAGAGTCCTGCCGAACGCCAGATTCGTGCATCTTCAAAAATCCACCAACGCCGGTTGAGCGACCTGCTTTCGACAAGAAATTCCTCAATCATTCTATGGGTTGGCATCTGTCTTTTGACGAGAGCGCGTTGTGTTTTCTTGCAAGGGCCCGATTGGGCTCGCCCTTTGCTGGCTGATCGTCGCGTGTCCGGCTCCGGCGGTCCGGGCGCTGGAGATCTCGCGCTCGGCACAGGAAACGCCGCCATTGGCAGCGATTGCACCTCCTCCAACGCCCGTGCCGCTCGAAAACGCGCTGTCGAACGCGGCCCATGACCTGCTGTCCAAGTTTGAAGACGACGCTGCGCCGGGCCAACTCGAACTGGTGATCGACCCGTTGATCGACGGCGTCACCCGGGTACAATCGACCGCAACGTTGCTGGAGCAGCAACGCATCACCGCGATGATCGCGGCGAACTACCACCGGATCCGCACCCTGCCGTTCACGGTGGCCTCGCTGCTACGAAAGCCGCTGGTCCTGATCGGCACCCTCACCCCGATCAATAACGACGGCTTGCCCACGGGGCCCCGCGACGCCTATCGGATCTGCCTTGCGATCGCCGACCTGAACAGCAACACGGTCGTCTCAAAGGGCGTCGCGCGCGCGCTGCCCGACGACGTCGATCCCACACCGGTCCCCTTCTTCAGGGATAGCCCGGTCTACACCAAGGACCCGGCCACCGAGGCCTATGTGAAAAGCTGCCAGGGCGCCAAGCCGGGCGACGCCGTCGACCAGACCTATACCAATCACATCCTCGCCTCGGCTCAGGTCAACGAGGGAATCGAGGCCTACAACGCCGGGCGCTACAAGGCCGCGCTCGAGCTTTATCAGACCGCGCTGCGGATGGACGGCGGCGAGCAGCTGCGCATCTACAGCGGCATCTACCTGTCGGCCCTCAAGCTCGGCCACACGCAACTCGCCATGCAGGCATTCGACCGGCTGCTCGATTTCGGGCTGAAGAACAGCGATCGGCTCGCGATCAAGTTTCTGTTCAAGCCTGGCTCGACCTTGTTCTACGCCGATCCGGAGGCGCGCGCGCCGTATCAGGCCTGGATCGGCAAGATCGCGCAACGAACCGCCGCCAACCATGTGTGTCTCGAAGTGGCTGGTCATACCAGCGCGACGGGATATCCCGGCGTCAATGACCGGCTGTCCGTCCTGCGCGCCGCCTATGTCAAGGATCAGATCCTGGCCGAGGACAGAAGCCTCGCGGGCCGACTGATCGCCAGCGGCCGCGGGTCTCGTGAGATGATCGTCGGTACCGGCCGCGACGATCCGAGCGACGCACTCGACCGTCGCGTCGAACTCAGGATCATCAATTGTTCGAGCTGATCCGAAGCGGTGAGCCGGCGCAAACGGACATCACTCCCCGCGGATAGAGATCACGCCCCGATCGGACGGCATCGGATCATGCTGTCCTCTCCTTCGCCCGCACCACCTGACGTCGCCGAGATGCCGGTCGCGTCAGCCTGAACCTTGCGAAAACGCAAAGGGCGCAGCACCTCTTGCGAGGCACTGCGCCCTTCGCCGACCTCATTGTCAGGGGATGAGGCCGACTACACGCGGGTGCGGCCGCGGGCGAGCCCCACGACGGCCGACACCAGAAACAGAACGATGGCGATGAAGAAGATGATCTTGGCGATCTCGATGGAGGCACCGGCGACGCCGCCGAAGCCGAGGATGCCGGCGATCAATGCGATCACCAGGAAGGTGACAACCCAGCCTAACATGACACGACCTCTGTCTCTCGATTGCGGTTCAAAGCGACGCGGAGCTTGCGCCGTTGCCAGGACAATCGAGGCCGGGAACAAAGGTTCCGGGGGCCCGGGCCGGTAAAAATTCGCGAATCGGCGGAACAAATCTCCGGCCGAAACAGCGCGCGCCCGCCCTCGGGCTCGATTTAGGGCTGTAAAACGCGGCCGGCGGCCCCATATCACCGTCAATCCCTGCTATGAGGGCTCCTTCCTGCAGACCCCTTGATGTCGTCATATGATGCCGTCAGAGGGACGAGACTGATTCGCCAATGACCGAGCCCAACCGCGTGAGCCGTATTCCTGCGCCCGACCACCAGCCTGTCGCCGGCGGCATCGCCTCGCGCGCCCGCGCGGCCGCGAGCGGCGGCGCGCGCTATCTCGCGGGCCTCAATCCGGAGCAGCGCGACGCGGTCGAGACGCTGGATGGTCCGGTGCTGGTGCTGGCCGGCGCGGGCACCGGCAAGACCCGCGTGCTCACCACGCGGATCGCGCATATCCTCAGCATGGGCCGCGCGCGTCCCGGCGAGATCCTGTCGGTGACCTTCACCAACAAGGCCGCGCGCGAGATGAAGACGCGGCTCGCCGAGATGCTCGGCCAGGCGGTCGAAGGCATGCCGTGGCTCGGCACCTTCCACTCGATCGCCGGCCGCATCCTGCGCAGCCATGCCGAACTGGTGCAGCTCAAATCCAATTTCACCGTGCTCGACGTCGACGACCAGATTCGCCTGCTCAAGCAGCTCTTGCAGGCGGAGAACATCGACGACAAGCGCTGGCCGGCGCGCATGCTCGCCAATCTGATCGACGGGTGGAAGAACCGCGGCCTGGCGCCCTCGCAGGTGCCCTCCGGCGAGGCCGCCGTGTTCGCCAACGGCAAGGGCGGCAAGCTCTATGCAAGCTATCAGGAGCGGCTGAAGATCCTCAATGCCGCGGATTTCGGCGACCTGCTGCTGGAGAACATCCGGCTGTTCCGCGAGAACCCGGACGTGCTGCGGCAATACCAGAGCCGCTTCAAGTTCATCCTGGTCGACGAGTATCAGGACACCAACGTCGCGCAATATCTGTGGCTGCGGCTGCTGTCGCAGGCGCCGTCATCGTCGCGTGCCGTCACGCCATCCTCCGTCATTCCGGGGCGGCTCGAAGAGCCGAACCCGGAATCTCGAGCTGAGGACAATCCACTGCGAGATTCCGGGTTCGCACCTGACGGTGCGCCCCGGAATGACGATTCTGCGCAGATTGCTCCCCCCAAGAACATCTGCTGCGTCGGCGACGACGACCAGTCGATTTATGGCTGGCGCGGCGCGGAGGTCGACAACATCCTGCGCTTCGAGCACGACTTTCCCGGCGCCAAGGTGATCCGCCTCGAGCGCAACTACCGCTCGACCGGACACATCCTCGCCGCCGCATCGCACCTGATCACCCACAATGAAGGCCGGCTCGGCAAGACGCTGCACACCGAGGACGTCGAGGGCGAGAAGGTCACCGTGACCGGCGCCTGGGATTCGGAAGAGGAAGCGCGCGGGATCGGCGAGGAGATCGAGGAGCTGCAGCGCAAGGGCGAGCATCTCAACGACATCGCCATCCTGGTGCGCGCGTCCTACCAGATGCGCGAGTTCGAGGACCGCTTCGTCACGCTCGGCCTGCCCTATCGCGTCATCGGCGGCCCGCGCTTCTACGAGCGCGCCGAAATCCGCGATGCGCTGGCCTACTTGCGCGTTATCAACTCGCCGGCCGACGACCTCGCCTTCGAGCGCATCGTCAACGTGCCGAAGCGCGGGCTCGGCGATGCCACCGTGCAGATGCTGCATGATCACGCCCGCAAGCGCCGCATCCCGTTGTTCGAGGCGGCGCGCGCGGTCGTGGAAACTGATGAGCTCAAGCCGAAGGCACGCGGCTCGCTGCGCGGACTCATTCTGCAATTCGAGCGCTGGCGCGCCCAGCGCGAGGTGACGCCGCACACCGAGCTCGCCGAGATCGTGCTCGACGAGAGCGGCTACACCGAGATGTGGCAGAAGGACCGCTCGGCGGACGCCGCCGGCCGCCTCGACAACCTCAAAGAGCTCATCCGCTCGATGGAGGAGTTCGAGAACCTGCACGGCTTCCTCGAGCACATCTCGCTGGTGATGGACCGCGAGGGCGGTGCCGACGAGGAGGCGGTGTCGCTGATGACCTTGCATTCCGCCAAGGGCCTGGAGTTCGACAACGTCTTCCTGCCCGGCTGGGAGGAAGGCCTGTTTCCGAGCCAGCGCACTCTCGACGAACAGGGCCGCGCCGGCCTTGAGGAAGAGCGTCGCCTCGCCCATGTCGGGCTGACCCGCGCGCGACGCCGGGCGAAGATCTATTTCGCCACCAACCGCCGCATCCACGGCACCTGGACGACGACGATTCCGTCGCGCTTCCTCGACGAGCTGCCGGCGGCGAGCGTCGAGATCACCGAATCCAAGGGCGGCTCGGGCTGGGGCGGCGCCGGCGGCTATGGCCCGTCGCGCTTCGACAACGTCGAGTCGTTCGGATCGAGCTATTCGACGCCGGGCTGGCAGCGCGCACAGGCGCGGCGCGGTGGTGGCCGCGGCTCGTCCGAGGGCGGCTTCCAGGAGGAGCCCTCGCCGTTCGCGGGGCGCGATCCGTTCGGAGGCGGCTTCAGCGGTCAATTCGGCCGCAACAAGCGCGGACCACTGACCATCGAGGGCGAGCTGGTGGCGAAGTCCACCGGCACCACCTCGGAATTTTCGGTCGGCGACCGCGTGTTTCACCAGAAGTTCGGCTATGGCAACGTCATCAAGGTCGACGGCAACAAACTGACCATCGCCTTCGACAAGGCCGGCGAAAAGCACGTCGTGGACAGCTTCGTGCAGCGCGCGTGAACCTGAGCGGGCGGCAGTGCTTGCCGAAGCTCGGGGCTAAAGCTATGATTGTAAAATTTCATGGCATAGCTCCATGGCTGCACCTTTTACGCCGAATGACATTATTGCGCTGGCCGTCGATGCCGAGCGAGGGGCGGCTCCGGAACGGATCATCGGCAGCTTCAAGCGACTGATTCAGGAGTATGCCTTCCAGAGCGCCCATTGTGATCCGGACGAACGGCTGAGTGTTGCTGCCGAGCATGCTGGATATCTCACGACCCGGAGCGGGTCCTGGACGGTCTACGTACCCTGGCCGCTTGCCTTTGCATTTCCCAGTGCAATCACGCTCGACGGGCTCGTCAGCGTGGCGGAACGGAGCATGCTGGACGGGCGCGGCAACGTCGTGTTGTCCGGGTCCACGACGTTCGCCGGACGGGTGGCCGCGCTGGGAGATGTCGACCTTGCCCAGTACATCTTCGACGATGGAAGCGAGATCGCCGATCGCGTCGAACAGCTCATGCGTCGTGAGGGTCCGACCATTCTGGTTCGGGTCAAGTTTCGTCGCGAGTATCAGGCTCCCTGGGACGGGCTGATCACCGCGTTGGGTCAGTTGCGCTCGCTGGCGACCGAAAGCGAGCGGATCAAGTTCGACTTCGTCGATGGCATCACGCCATTCGGCGTGATGCCGGTGTCGAACGTCGTCCTGCCTTCTGATCCATCCGATCGGAGCAAGGGTGCGGCCGGCCGCAGCTTCGTCTTCCAGGAGGCCGTGCTCACAGCCGATGGCAACCCGCCCTGGCCGCTGGTCGTCCCCGAGGAGCTTCTGCGCTATCTCAAGTTTCTGCTCCGCGACATGATGGCTCACCGACAGGCGGGCAAGCTCGTCAAGGCGCTCAAGCGGGCGCTCTCCCTGACCCGGATTCTGGGTTTGGCGGAGCTAGGAGACCGCGCCGAGGCCGTGCTAGCCTCGCGCCCTGCGGCGGAGCTGGCGCATGAGAGCTGCATGGCGGAACTCGAAGCGCTCTGGCCCTACCTGAATGCCGATCAGCAGGCCCGTCTCGACGCGAGCTTGAAGGAAAAGAAAGGACTAACGGCTAGCATTGTGGAAAGTAAGGGACTACCTACGCAGTGCTCGTCTCTGATCGATGAGCTGATAGAGAAAGTGAAGCAGTTTCTCGCTCATGAGGGCGTCTCCTTCGCGTCCTGGGCAGAAGGTGGGTCATGACCGCAAGTGCCAAGATCGAGCAGCTCCTCGAACTGACCGGCACGCCTCCCGAACGGCGCGCGGGGGCGCGGAAGAACTACAACAGTCTGGTCGAGCGCGAGGGTGAACAGGCCATCGACCAGCGCATCGCGGAGTTCGAGGCGATGCACTCTCAGGTGACGGCATGGCGGGAAAGCCGGCGTCCCGCGGCAGCCGCATCGGCCGACGTTCGCCAACCGACCAAGGCGAGACATGACGCTGGCTCGAATGTCGCAGCCCCGGCCTTCCTGAACATTCTCGCCCGCGAGAAACTGCTGGCCAGGCGACTTGAGGGCTACATCGATGCGCTGATGGTCC
>NZ_CAFJ01000516.1 GCF_000239795.1 Bradyrhizobium sp. STM 3809
TCTTCAGTGCGACAGCTCAAATCGGTCCCTTTGTGATTGAAACAAAACATGCCAGGACCATCCACAAGAAACTTGAGTCAACTGCCTGACGTCTTCTCATTAAAGCGGCTGCTTCAATCAGTGGCAATGCTCGATGCAATCATCTGTCCTGAGTGGGCGTACCGTTACTACTCTTTCAGCGCAAACTGGGCCACGGAAGAAATGATGGGCTCAATGCGGAATGGCGAAGGCGACGAGTTTTTCGTATTGTTCAATTCTTATGGCGCGTTCATCAAGGGCTTTGATCATGAGTCGATGGTAGCGTCGCTAAGATTGCCAAGCGAGCAGTTCTATCGCGATCTGCCTCGCCCGTTCGCTGCTTGTTGCAGTGAGCCTGCGTTCTCGCCGCAGGATGTCACATTTTGTATGTGGCGTCTTTCTGAAGCGCCGGCGTGGTCCAGTGCAAGACTTGAGCTGGCAGCATCCGGAGACAGCGATGGCTCGGCCCATCTGCTTTCAATACTTGACTGCTCGCCTGACACGTACCGGCAATGGGCAGCTGAATACTATCAGAGAGAGGTGTCTCCACAAGCCACGATCGCTGTGTACGAGCATCGTGCACTAACGGATGAAATCGTTGCTGCTATTAATCCAACAACCGATCTAGCTTCACTCGGTGAGGATATAGCCCAGATCGGCTATCCAACGTGAAACGATCCATACCGATCAGATCGCAGATGTCTGCTCAGGGCCAAAAGCGGCTTATCGGCTGTCCGACGGCTTACTTCCGGTTGAACCCGGAGAGCGGACGTCGCGAGCAATGGCCTGAGCGTCCGAGGTGGGCAATGGACGGAATTGTACGCAGCGTTGCGACCAAGTTGCGAGGACTGCGTGGAGGTTTTCCCTGTCGAAACCTCGCCTCAACTCGTGTTGTGCGTTAGTTCAGAAAGCCAAGAGTTGGCAATCCGCGCCGCAAGGTTCCTGCGAAATGAGGCGGGTGGGGAACTAAGAGACTCGTGGCCCTAGTCTATTGTAGTTGCCGCATGTCTCTTATGGGTCACGAGCAGACATTCGCGCGGGCTGCACCGCCCTCCCCTCTCACCCCCCCGGGCCGTCCTTCAGGATGTAGCCCATCAGGTCGTCCACGTTGTGCTCCAGATCGCGGATGATGTTCTTGACGACGTCGCCGATCGAGATCACGCCGACGACCTTGGTCCCGTCGAGCACCGGCAGGTGGCGAAAGCCGCGCCGGGACATCATGGCCATGCAGCCGTCCAGCGGATGGTCCGGCTTGACCGTCACCGGGTTGGCCGTCATCACCTGGGCGACCGGCGTCTGCTTCGCATCGAGCCCGGGCAGCAGCACCTTGATGGCGCAATCGCCCTGGGTCACGATGCCGACCAGCACGCCGTCGTCCATGACCAGCACCGACCGGACCCGGTTGTCGCGCATCTTCTGCAAGGCTTCGACGACCATGTCGCCGGACCGGACCTGGATCAGGCCGCCACTCTTCTGGGCCAGAGCGTTTCTGACTGTGCTCATCGATCTGCTATTCCACTCCCTGGTCTGTCGCGCCTTGCCGGTCTGCATGGAAGCGTAACCGAAATAGGTTGCCTCGTCAGCACTGCGCCGTCGCCCGGAGGTCCGCCACCGATGGTGCGCTGCGGTGGGCCGCAGATGCGCCGGGCGTTCGGAATGACAGGGAGGACGCACACTCTCTCCTCGCGTCGTTCCGGGGCGCGCGCAGCGAGCCCGGACCCGACCCCATACCCACAGGATATCGTGTGGGGCACGCCGGTGGTGGGCATCTCGTCACCCACGTCGCTCCGTGGCTATGGATTCCGGGCTCATTCGCGCTGCTTAAAAACGGCTGCGCCGTCTTCCGCGCGAATGCTCGGGAGTGACGGAGCAAGACGGGGTATCTCCTCCAGCATCGGTCTTCTCGCTCGCAGCCTCGCGCATAAGCCCATGCGCCCGTGAAGGCTGGGGTCCGAGCCCGCGCCCGTGTACATGCAAACGCGCACGGCGCCCGCGAACCGAGGTCAGCAAACGTCCCCATGTCCAACCGCCACCATGCCTCCAAGCTCGCCGGCGACGGCTCGGCCGACGGCCTGCCCGCCAGCCAGCGGCCCTGGGCGGTCGCGGCGATCTTCACGGCGCTGTCGATGGCCTCGCTCGACGTCGCCATCGCCAATATCGCGCTGCCGGCGATCTCGGCCGACCTGCAGGTGTCGCCGGCCGAAGTGGTGTGGGTGGTCAACATCTACCAGATCGCGCTGGTCGCGACCTTGCTGCCGCTCGGCGCGCTCGGCGAGATCGTCGGCCACCAGCGCATCTATCTCGGCGGCCTCTTGCTGTTCACGCTGGCCTCGGTCGGCTGCGCGCTGGCGTGGTCGCTGCCGACCCTGGTGATCGCGCGCGCCCTGCAAGGGCTCGGCGCCAGCGGCATCATGAGCGTCAACACCGCGCTGGTGCGCTACGTCTATCCCGGCAAGATGCTCGGCCGCGGGCTCGGCCACAATGCGCTGGTGGTCGGCATTTCCTTCACCTTCGGACCCACGATCGCCTCCGCCATCCTCTCGCTGGGCTCATGGCCGTGGCTGTTCGCGATCAACCTCCCTTTCGGCGTGATCGCGATCGCGATCGGCCTGAAGATGCTGCCGCGCACGCCGCGCGCCGACCACGGTTTCGACTTTCTCGGCGCCGGCCTTGCCGCGCTCTGCCTCGGCCTGTTCATCACCGGCATCGGCAGCGCCGCGCATGGCGCGACGGCCCCGATGGTGGTGGCGGAGCTCGCCGGCGCGCTCGTGCTCGGCATCATCCTGACGCGACGCCAGGCCGATCATCCCGCGCCGATGCTGCCGATCGACCTGTTCCGCCGCGGCGTGTTCGCGCTGTCGGCGGCGACCGCGGTGTGCTCCTTCTCGGTCCAGGGCCTCGGCTTCGTGTCGCTGCCGTTCTACTTCGAGGACGTTCTGCAACGCTCGCAGGTCGAGACTGGCTTCTTCATGACGCCGTGGCCGCTCGCGGTGACGATCATGGCGCCGATCGCCGGCCGGCTGTCCGACCGCTTTCCCGCCGGCCTGCTCGGCGGCATTGGCCTGGTGATGCTCGGAACCGGCATGGCACTGCTCGCGATGCTGCCGGAGAACCCGAGCATCCCGAACATCGTCTGGCGCATGCTGATCTGCGGCATCGGCTTCGGCTTCTTCCAGGCGCCGAACATGAAGGCCATCATGTCGAGCGCCCCGCCACATCGCAGCGGCGGCGCCAGCGGCATCGTCGCGACCGCGCGGCTGACCGGCCAGACCACGGGCGCGGCGCTCGCCGCGCTGTGCTTCAGCCTGGCCGGACGCGAGGGGGCAACGCTCGCTCTGGCGCTGGGCGCCGGCTTCGCCGCGCTCGGCAGCGTAATGAGCTTCCTGCGGCTGGCGGTGGCGCCGCCGCGCGGTCAGTGAAACCGAACAACAAACAACCCCAGGGCATCACAAATCTTCCGCAGCGCAAACGCATATTCTTGATTTGAACGTTGCAATCGTTCGCGCCACAGTGCGGCCCTCAGTTCAACTGGCGAGTTGAACGAAAGGGATCTGCGATGGCAAACCTCACGATTAATGGAAAACCCTATTCGCTCGACGTCGAGCCGGACACGCCGCTGCTGTGGGCAATCCGCGAGAACGCCGGTTTGACCGGCACCAAATATGGCTGCGGCATTGCACAATGCGGCGCCTGCACCGTGCATCTCGACGGCACGGCCGTGCGCTCCTGCGGCGTCACCGTCTCCGAGGCGGCCGGCAAGCAGATCACCACGATCGAGGGGCTGGCGAGCGACAACGGTCTGCACAAGGTGCAGCAGGCCTGGCTCGAGAACGACGTTCCGCAATGCGGCTATTGCCAGAGCGGGATGATCATGGCCGTCGCCGCGCTGCTCAAGGACAATCCGAAGCCGAGCGACCAGGACATCAACGACGCCATCACCAACATCTGCCGCTGTGGAACCTTCGCCCAGGTGCGCGAGGCGATCCACGCCGCCGCGAACGCCTGAGGAGGCCGGCATGAACCAGCACGTCACGCCGCGCCTCAACCGCCGCTCCTTCGTCATCGGCACCGCCGCGCTCGGCGGCGGCCTCGCGCTCGGGCTCGACCTCCCCTTCGGCGGTCCGCAGGTGGTCCGCGCCGCGGACGGCTCTCCGGAGGTCAACGCCTGGGTCGTGATCCGGCCCGACGACACCGTCGTGATCCGCATCGCCCGCTCCGAGATGGGCCAGGGCTCGCTGACCGGTCTCGCCCAGCTCGTGGCGGAAGAGCTCGCCTGCGACTGGAGCAAGGTGACGACGGAATATCCGACGCCCGGCCAGAACGTCGCCCGCAAGCGCGTCTGGGGCGACTTCTCCACCGGCGGCAGCCGCGGCATCCGCGCGTCGCAGGACTATGTCCGCAAGGGCGGCGCCGCCGCCCGCATGATGCTGATCCAGGCCGCCGCCGACGAATGGAAGGTGCCGGCAGCGGAATGCACGGCCGCCAACAGCGTCATCACCCACAAGGCGTCGGGCAAGACCACGACCTACGGCAAGGTCGCGGAGGCCGCGGCGAAGCTTTCGCCGCCGGCCGACGTCAAGCTGAAGGATCCGAAGGACTGGACCCTGATCGGCAAGGGCGTGAAGCGCCTCGACACCGCCGACAAGGTCACCGGCGCGATGATCTATGGCGCCGACATCAAGCTGCCCGGCATGCTCAACGCCGCGATCAAGGACTGCCCGGTCACCGGCGGCAAGCTGAAGAGCTATGACGAGGCCAAGATCGCCGGCATGAAGGGCGTCAAGAAGGTGGTCGCGGTCGACGGCACCGCGGTGGCCGTCGTTGCCGACACCTGGTGGCACGCGAAGACGGCGCTCGATGCGCTGCCGATCGTGTGGGACGAAGGCCCGAACGCGAAGGTCTCCTCCGCGTCGATCGGCAAATGGCTGGCGGAAGGTTTGGACTCCGGGCCGGCGTTCGTCGGCAATGAGAACGGCGACGCCAAGGCGGCGCTGGCGGGCGCGGTGAAAAAGGTGGAGGCGGTCTACAACTACCCCTACCAGAACCACGCCACGATGGAGCCGATGAACGCGACCGCGCTCTACACCGCCGATCGCTGCGAGGTGTGGTGCGGCACGCAGAACGGCGAGGCGGCGTTCGCGGCCGTGCTGGAAGCCTCAGGCTTGCCGGCCGACAAATGCGAGGTGCACAAGCTGATCCTCGGCGGCGGCTTCGGCCGGCGCGGCCAGACGGACTACGTCCGCCAGGCCGTGCAGATCGCCAAGGCGATGCCGGGCACGCCGGTCAAGCTGTTGTGGTCGCGCGAGGAGGACATGACGCATGGCCGCTATCACCCGATCACGCAGTGCAAGCTGACCGGCGGCTTCGACGCCGACAACAACCTGACCGCCTTGCACATGCGCATCTCCGGCCAGTCGATCCTGTTCAGCCTGCGCCCCGACGCGCTGGTCAACGGCAAGGACCCCGCGACCTTCCAGGGGCTCGCGCCGTCGGGCGAGGCCACGATCGGCTACTCCGTGCCGAACCTGCTGATCGAGCATGCGATGCGTAATCCGCACATCAATCCGGGCTTCTGGCGCGGCGTCAACGTGAACCAGAACGCGATCTATCTCGAATGCTTCATGGACGAGCTCGCCAATGCCGTCGGTCAGGATCCGCTGGAGTTCCGCCGCAAGCTGATGGCCAAGAACCCGAAGCATCTGGCGGTGCTCGATGCCGTGGCCGAGAAGATCGGCTGGGGCACGCCGGCGCCGGAAGGCGTGCATCGCGGTCTCGCTCAGCTGCACGGCTATGGCAGCTATGTCGCGGGCGCGGCCGAGATCTCGGTGATCGACGGCAGCAAGATCAAGATCCACCGCATCGTCGCCTCGACCGATCCGGGCTATGTGGTGAACCCCGCTCAGGTCGAGCGGCAGATCGCAGGCTCGTTCGTCTATGGCCTGTCGGCGCTGTTCTATGGCGGCTGCACCGTCAAGGACGGCCGTATCGAGCAGACCAATTTCGACAGCTACAACTCGATGCGCATCGCCGAGATGCCGAAGGTGGAAGCGATCATGGTTCCGAGCGGCGGCTTCTGGGGCGGCGTCGGCGAGCCGACCATCGGCGTCGCCGCGCCGGCCGTGCTGAACGCGTTCTTCGCCGCCACCGGCAAGCGCATCCGCTCGGTGCCGCTGCGCGACCAGAACATCACCTTCGCATGAGAGACGTGGCGGCGGCCGTTGCGACCGATGGCCGCCGCCGTGCTGATTTGAAGTCATGACATTCACCCGACGGCGCACGCGCAGGGAGGTTGGCGGCCTGATCGCGGCAAGCGTGGCGATGGTCGCCGGCCCTGCCGTGCTGCGCGCGCAAACCGCGGCGCGTGTCGTCGTGATCGGCGGCGGCTTCGGCGGCGCGAGCTGCGCCCGCGCGCTGCGCAAGGCCGATGCGACGCTCGACGTCACACTGGTGGAGGCCAGCACGACCTTCATTGCCTGCCCCCTGAGCAACGAGGTGATCGCCGGCCTGCGCGACATCGGCGCGCAGCAGTTCGGCTATGATCGCATCGCCGCCGAAGGCGTGCGCGTCGTGCTGCAGGCCGCCACCGCGATCGACGCGCCTGCGCACAAGGTCACGCTCGCGGATGGCACCACCCTCGCCTATGACCGCCTCGTGCTGGCGCCGGGCATCGACATCGATGTCACCGCGTTGCAAGGCTATGACGAGGCCGCCTCCGCCGTCATGCCGCACGCCTACAAGGCCGGCGAGCAGACGCTGCTGCTGCGCAAGCAGATCGAGGCGATGCCGGATGGCGGCACGATTGCAATCTCGGTCCCGGCCAATCCCTCGCGCTGCCCGCCGGCGCCTTACGAGCGCGCCAGCCTGATCGCGCATCATCTGAAGACGCACAAGCCGAAGTCGAAGGTCCTGATCCTCGATGCCAAGGACAATTTCTCGCAGCAGAAACTGTTCGAGCAGGCGTGGCAGCAGCTCTATCCCGGCATCATCGAACGCATCCCGCTGTCGCAAGGCGGCCGCGTCACGGGCGTCGATGTCACCACGCGCACCGTCGTCACCGAGTTCGGCAACTACAATCCCGACGTCGCCAACATCATCCCGCCGCAGAAGGCGGGCCGCATCGCAGCGCTCGCCGGCGCCACCGACCGCACCGGCTGGTGCCCGATCGACGCCGCGACCTTCGCCTCGAAGCTGCTGCCTGACGTGCACGTCATCGGGGATGCCTGTCTCGGCGGCGGCATTCCCAAATCGGCCGGCGCGGCGCGGGCGCAGGGCCAGGCATGCGCGGCGGTGATCGCACGCGACCTGATCGCACGGCCATCCGAGCCGCCACCGCTGACCGGCATCTGCTACAGCACCGTCGCGCCGGACTACGCGTTCTCGCTGTCCGGCGTCTATCAACCCAAGGGCGATCTGTTCGCCGAGGTGGAGGGCGGCAGGACCAGCCCGCTCGACGCACCATTGGCCGCGCGCGCGGCCGAGGCGGAGGCTGCGACGGCCTGGTTCAAGGCACTGACCCATGATGCGTTCGGCTAGCCGCGTCCTCGCCATGGTCATCGCCGCCCTGCCCGCGACGACCGGCGCGCAGCAGCTCACGCCGTACACGGTCGAAGCCGACGGCATCGCCGCCTCCCTCACCGGCCAGCCCGGCGACGCCGCGCGCGGCCGCGCGCTCGTGCTCGCGCGCAGCTCGACCTGCATCCTCTGCCACTCCGGCCCGTTCCCGGAGGCGCGCTTCCAGGGCGACCTCGCGCCGAGCCTCGCCGGCGCCGGCAGCCGTTCCACACCCGCGCAGCTGCGCCTGCGGCTGGTCGATGCCCGCCGGCTGAATCCCGGGACCATCATGCCGTCCTACTACCGGATCGACGGCCTGACCCGCGTCGGTTCCGCCTGGCGCGACAAGCCGATCCTGTCGGCCGAGCAGATCGAGGACATCGTCGCCTATCTCGCGACCTTGCGCGAGTGAGCCCATATGGAGAGCATGTTCGCCCAACGCCACATCTCGCGCCGCCACCTGCTGCAACTGGCGGGAACCGCCGCGGCCATGCCCGCGCTGCCGCTGATCACGGTCCGGCCGGCGCAGGCGACGCCGGCGATGCTGGCGTCCGCGATCCGCAATCTCGTCGGCGAGGCCAAGGTCAATGTCGGCAAGATCCAGCTCGACATTCCGCCGCTGGTCGAGAACGGCAACACCGTGCCGATGACCGTCAGCGTCGATCACCCGATGACGCCCGAGGCCCACGTCAAGAGCATCCACGTCTTCAACGAGAAGAACCCGCAGCCCAACGTCGCCAATTTCCACCTGACGCCGAGCGCCGGCCGCGCCCAGGTCACGACCCGGATCCGGCTCGCCGACACGCAGAAGGTCGTGGCTATCGCGCGACTTTCGGACGGCACGTTCTGGTCGGCGAGCGTGGACGTCATCGTCACGCTGGCCGCCTGCACCGAGGAGATGCCGTGATGCCCGCTGCCCTCGTCAACGTTGCCGCGAAGGCCAAGCGCGGCGCCGTCATCGAGATCAAGACCTTGATGAGCCACGTCATGGAGCCGGGCTATCGCCACACCGCAGCCGGCGAGATCGTGCCGCGCGACATCATCACCAGCGTCACCTGCAAGTTCAACGGCAGCGAGATTTTTCGCGCGGATCTGTTCCCCGCGATTGCCGCTAATCCGTTCCTGTCGTTCTTCACGACAGTGAGCGAGAGCGGCAGGTTCGAGTTCGAATGGATCGGCGACAACGGCTTCGTCGCCACGGCCTCCGCCGCGATCACAGTCGAATGATGCGGCGCGTGGCCCTTGCCATCGCGCTGCTCGGCGCGCTGCCGGTGCTGGCCGGCGAGATCGCGCCCGCCGAGCGCCGCTCCGGCTATGATTTCATGTCGTCCGACAGCAAGGCGATGCAGGACGACGACACCGCCAACCCCGCCATGCTCTCGGTGCTCGACGGCGAGACGCTGTGGAGCACGAAGGCGGGTGCGGCCAACAAGTCCTGCGGGGACTGCCATGGCGCGGTCGACGTCAGCATGAAGGGCGTGGCGGCCCGCTATCCCGCCTTCGATGCCGCAAGCAGCGCGCCGGTCGATCTCGCCCAGCGCGTCAATCTCTGCCGCAGGCAGCACCAGGAGGCCGAGCCGTTCGCGGCCGAGAGCCGCGAGTTGCTGGCCTTGACGGCGCTGGTCGCAAAGCAATCGCGCGGCATGCCGATCACCGCCGGCGACGACCCGCGCCTGAAGCCCTTCGTCGCCCGCGGGCGCGAGCTGTTCCTTCAGCGGCAGGGCCAGCTCAACCTCGCCTGCAGCAATTGCCACGACGACAATTGGGACAAGCACCTCGCAGGCTCGGCGATCACGCAAGGGCAGCCGACCGGCTATCCGATCTACCGCCTGGAATGGCAGGGCATGGGCTCGCTGCAGCGCCGCCTGCGCGGCTGCATGACCGGCGTCCGCGCGCGGGCTTTCGACGTCGACACGCCCGACATGATCGCGCTCGAGCTCTACCTGATGTCTCGCGCGCATGGCATGGCGATGGATGCGCCGGCGGTGCGGCCGTGAGCGCGTGGTCCTGAGCGTCGTGTGTCTCTCGACGGGGCGGCGGCGGAAGTGCACCTCTCCCCGCCCTTTGTGGGGAGAGATCGGATTGCGCAGCAATCCGGTGAGGGGTGGCACATAGGTAGCTCGGATCGCGGTCCATCGGACGGGCACGACGACTCGGCGATACGAGCGAGCTGCGAACACATACTAAGTCGCATTCTGTCTGCGTCGCAGCTGATCCCCCAAGCTGCACCGCCCGTGCGGCTGCCCCTCACCCCGACCCTCTCAGCGCGAGCGAAGCTCGTCGCGCCCCCGTCAGAACGGGGAGTGGGAGCGCACCGGTCACGCGGCGACGGCTTGCGTGACAGCGGAAGAGATCAGCTCGGATCGCGACAGACAAGCATCCTCTCCGCCTCACGCTCCCCCCTTCCGTCCCTTCCTCGCACCGGCCGCCGTCGCGTCGATGGCCGCCACGGGGCCCTCCGAGGCCTGCTTCATCAAGGGATCGGCGGCGATGAAGTCGATGAAGGTGCGGACCTTGGCGGAGAGATATTTGCGGCTGGGATAGACGGCCATCAGCGGCGCCTTGATGGTCATGACATCCGGCAGCACCGTCTCGAGCCGGCCCGCGGCCAGGTCATCCGCCATCAGCCAGCGCGGCAGCACCGCCATGCCCATGCCGGCGACGGCGGCGTGGTGCAGCAGCGTCTCGTTGCCACTGATGA
>NZ_CAFJ01000515.1 GCF_000239795.1 Bradyrhizobium sp. STM 3809
ACGGGCTGCGCCGGCGGGTCGCCGCCGAATTCGAGCGGCGCAACATTGCCCCGAACGTGGTCGCGGAGATCGATTCGCTCTCGCTGGTGATGAGCTGCGTCAGCGAGGGCATCGGCGTCACCATCAAGCCGATGTCCGCCCTGCAGGCAGGAGGGAGGAGCGGCGAGGACTGGCGCGCCCTGCCGATCTCGGACGCGCGTATCACACGCCGCAACTACGTCTATTCGATCAAGCCGGACCTGCTGGCGCCTGCAGCCCTCGCCGTCGCCAAGGAGCTTCAGGATACGGCGCGAGCGCTCGTCACATCCGGACAATGGCGCGGCGTCAGCCTGGTCAATGATTCCGAGTGTTCCGCCGTCCCGCCGGCCGCCTAGGGCACCTGCCGGCCGTCTGTGCGGCTTACGATCGAGGCCGATCTCCAATGCTCCGACCTGATCGGCCGGGAGCGCCGACGCGTGGCGGGTCGCGACTGCATCGCGCCCCGCCTCCGGCCTGTGTCTCGTCTATTTGAGGGCGGCCTGGCCGGCCAGAGATACGACGTTGTCCTGGGCGCCCGAGCCCCCACTCACACCGACGGCACCGATGATCTTGCCGTCCACGATCAAGAGATTGCCGCCGCGTGATGCGATCACGTCGTCGAGGGTGACGAGATAGTTGAAATAGGCGCCCTTGCCGATCAACGTCTCGAACACCAGCGTCGGGCGTCGGTAACGTGCCGCCGTGCGCGCCTTGTGCTGGGACACGCCGATCGACGCATATTGGCAATTGTCCTGCTTCTCGAAGTAAACGAGATCGCCGCTCGGATTGACCACGGCGATGCAGAATGCGTTCCAGTTGCGCTTTGTCGTCTCGGCGACGGCCGCAGCAGCCACTTTCTTGGCCACCTCCAGGCTGATCGGCTCCCCGTAGGGGGGGAGGAGCCCGCGCATCTGCCACCGCATCATTGGGATTGTCGGTGGTCGCCGCCGTCTGGGCGAAGCTGCTCGAACACTGCAAGGCTGCGAGGCATGCGATGATGCTCAGAATGGTCCGATAGTGCATGTCGTCCTCCCGATCCTGTTGCCTTCCCTGTCGGCGGGCTTGGCCGCCTTGTTCTGCTCTATGAAACGTCTGGTCGTTCGCGTTGCGGACGCTCGGCGCCTGCCTTCATTTCGACTGCTGCGCTTCCAAGCTGCCGACCTGTTCGGGCTGCCCCGCTTGCATCTCCGGCGGCGCCATGCGCTGCAGGTCGGCGCCGCTGGTCTCGGGCAAGGCCATTGCTGCAAGGAAAGCGAGGCCATAGGCGGCGAGTGCGCAAAGGCCCATCGACAGGCCCAGCGGATGCGAAGCGGCAAGCACGCCGACGGTCGCAGGCACGACTGAGCCGAACCCGCGCCCGCCGCCGAGGCAGAAGCCCTGCCCGCTCGCACGAACCTCGGTCGGAAACAATTCGGCGAAGGTCGGCAACATTCCCGATGCCAGCCCACCCTGGAACGCGCCCAGGAAGAAGCTGAGCAGAATCGTCGTGTTCGCGCCGATCGGAGCAAGCAGGTAGATGCTCGCGTTCACCGCCTGGCACAGCAGGAAGATTATGAACGCGGGACGCCGACCGGTGCGATCCGAAAGCCAGCCATAGAGCAGGGGTCCGAGCAGCGAGCCCAGGATGTTCATGGCAAGATAGCCTGCACTGCTCCCCACGGTCAGGTTGAGGACCGTGCGCAGATAGGTCGGCAGCCAGGTGATCATGACGTAGGCGCCGCCGAAAATGCCGGTGGCCATCGTGGCCGCCGCCACGGTGCGTCGCAGGTGGGCTCCGGTGAAGATCGTCCAGGCCGGCAGTTCGGCCGTGCTGTTCGTCCGGCTCTGGCGGTACAGCCCGGACTCCGGCACGAGCCGGCGGATGAAGAAGACGAGAAACGCCGGCGCGATCCCGACCGCGAAGAAGACCCGCCAGCCGAGCTCTTCAGGAAACAGCGATGAGATCACCGGAAGAAGCGCGACGGAGATCGCATAGCCCACCGCGTAGCTGCTTTGCACCGATGCGGCCACCCGGCCACGCAGCGCGGGCCTGACGACCTCGCTGATCAGGACCCCGCCCACGGCCGCCTCGCCGCCATAACCGAGCCCCTGGAGAAAACGCACGACCAGCAGAAATTTGAAGCCGGTCGCGAAAGCGGATGCGAGGGTGAAGAGCGCGACCCAGAGGATCGTCAGCTGCAGCACCTTGATGCGGCCGATGCGATCAGCGAGGATTCCGCCACCCCAGCCGCCGACCGCTGCGCCGACGAGCGCTGCGGTCGCGAGGTAGCCGGCTTCGGGGCGTGTCAATCCGATGGTTGCAATCAGCGCCGGGATCACCAGCGCATAGATCGTCG
>NZ_CAFJ01000514.1 GCF_000239795.1 Bradyrhizobium sp. STM 3809
GCTATTCTGANGTTTGGTCGCGGCGGCGAATTGTCAGTACGCGCCGTCAACAGCAACACGCTCAACGTCGCTATCTGAACAGAAGAAAGCCGAATAAGAGAGCGCCTCGCCCCGGCGAGAACTCGCTGCTAGTAAGTGCGGTCTCGCGACGCCCCCGATTTGAGATCGGCAAGCTGTAACAGCCGATTGAAGCTACCGCTTCACAGGCTCCGTGACTGGCTTCCCCTTCTCCAGGACAAACACGTTGAAGTCTTCGCTGGAGCCCCGGCTTGATTGGTTGCTTCGTGAACGACGCTGGGTTCATTGTGGTAGGATTGTCCGACCGTGTAGGCCGGATCCCTCCCATACGGCCGCCCAAGCCCCCCACCTTGCCATCGTCGCGCCATGGTGCCGCCGCGCGTCACGTCCATGTCTGAATGTGTCCACGAAGGATGGGATGAGCGTGCTGCCGCCTCGCGCCGTCGTGGAGCCACATGGCGAAGCCGATTTCGGGGGCAATCTTGTTCAAGCACGAAGCATCTCGGTCCGTGGTCCGGCTCCTGCGGTCGCGGCTTCGCGACCATCGGACCGAGCTGGCGGAGCTCCGCCACCACATCCGGCCGGGCGACATCGTCTGCGATGTCGGCGCCAACAAGGGCAGCTTTCTGTACTGGCTGGCGCGGTGGTCGGCGCCCGGGCGGGTGATCGCGTTCGAGCCTCAGCCGGACCTGGCCGACGGACTGGCGCGGATGTGCAGCCAGTTCGCGCTCGACAACGTGGTGGTCGAGCCGAGGGCCGCCTTCTCCTGCACAAGCCGCAAGACGCTGTTCGTGCCCGATGGCCACCAGCCCGGCGCATCGCTGCTGCAGCCGGCCGAGCGATCGAAGGCGATCGCGGTGCAGACGGTCGCGCTGGACGATTATCTGCCGGCCAACGGGCACGTGTCCGCGATCAAGATCGACGTCGAGGGCGCCGAGCTCGATGTGCTGCGCGGCGCCGAGCGGACGTTGCGGCGTTGCCGCCCGCTGCTCGTCGTCGAATGCGACCGCCGCCTGGCGACGCTCGCGCGCATGAAGCAGACCTTCGCGCTGCTGCTCGGTCTCGGCTATCGCGGCGAGTTCCTCGCGCGCGGCCGACTCAGGCCGCTATCGGCCTTCGATCCCGAGATCCACCAGCGCGCCGACGGCGAATGGTTCTGGAAGCGCAAGGACTATTGCAACAACTTCGTGTTCCGGAGCCCGGAGCCGCGGGCGTCGTGACGCCGGCGGATGCGTCCGGCCGTTGCGCTCGTCTGCCGTGGCGGCCGGTCGACCGCCCCCCAGCTTCCGCTCGATCGGGTTCGGCGCGGCGAGCGCCCGGACATCCACGCAGATCGTGGAATGCCGAACGGCGTGGAGGGCCGGGACGAGCCAGGACGAGTCCCGCCATGACGGCGCGGAGGCAGATGAAACCGGCCTCGGACGTCCCGAGGCGACAGCGTGAGCGGATGGCCGTCGGCCCCCCCGACGAAACGCGTCGGCCGACCGGCCGAAACCATTTCCCTCCCGCGACGAAAACGTCCTGAAACAGACCACCGGCATGCTCAGCCCATCACATCGACCGCTGGGAGTTGCCCATGACCGCGCTGCTGAGCTTCATCTTCGAATCCTATTGCCTGAGCTGCCGGGCGATGTTCCCCGAGCTCGACGCCGAGCGTTCCCGCGCCGAGTGATCCTGCCGCAGCGCGGCCGAGGCCGCCGCGCTTACCGCAACCAGAGGCCCGCCCTGCCCCGTTAAGCTTTCCGCTTCAGCTTAACGCCGGCTTCCGATTGACGCCCGCGCCTTCATTCGCCACCCCGGTGCGCGATGGAGTTTGTTGAAATGTTCGAATTGGCTTTATTGACCGCCGCTATTTTCATCGCCGCGATTGCCCTCGGGACCATCTATCAGCGGCAACAAGACGTGCTGTATGGACCTTACATCACGGATGCCGCGTGGGGCCCGGTGCTGGACGAGGACGGCGTCGAGACGTCGTCGACCTGAGGTCCGGCTCCGACGCCTGCACGATCACGGCCTCAGGCCGTCACGGGGCTCGGACCGCCGTCACAGGCTCAGATGTCCGCCGGCGTCGCTGAGCAGCGCATCCAGCCGGTCCGGGCTGACGTGCTGGCCGCTCGGCGTCTCGATACTGACGGAGTCGGCACCCAGCCGCAGATAGGTGTTGGCGGTCAGCAGCGCGTCCTGCGCGCTGCGGCACCTGATGGTGGCAATCGCGCTGACACTCTCGGCCCGGACGGTGAACGACGCGGCAGCCATGACGACGAGCCCGTTTGCAAAGCGGCGGCTGAAGGGAGCCGGAGCTTATGCAAGGGCGTGCGGTGGCTTCATTGAGGTGGATCAAACGGCCCGGCGGGCTACCGCTGATGGACTCCGTCATGCCCGGGCTCGTCCCGGGCATCCACGTCGTTCCGAGCCTGCCGATCGACGTGGATGGCCGGGACAAGCCCGGCCATGACGACGTAGACACAGACGCAAAACTGCGATGCGATAGCCCCGTGGCACTCCGGGGGCGGCGGCCGCGGGCGGCTGATCGCGTGCCGGCTGCCTGCCGCCTTACCGCTCAGCTCCGGTTCAGCGACAGGCTGATGCGGGTGACGAGTCCGTCCCAGTCGCGCTCCCAGGCGCGCGGATAGTTGATCAGCACGCAGTGCACGTAGCCGCCGGCGAAGTTGCAGCGGTTGTACCAGACATAGTCGCCCTTGTAGCTCGACACCGCGAAGAAGCGCGAGGTGACGCGCTTGTACTGGATGTTGGGCGGCGGGTTCTTCTTGGCCAGGAACCGGGCCGGCGAATCGCCGGCGTCATTGGCCGCCGACTGCACGGTCAGATTGGCGCGGCCGTCGCCGGTCTGGAAGCGCTGGCCATAGCCGTCGGGCCGGCCGGCCGTCTCGCTGAACACGGAGACCGGAATGTCGACCGACGTGCCGGTCTCCGGGATCCGGTAGGTGGTCCAGCGCGCCGGCTCGGCGCGCGCGGCGGCGCCGCAGCCGGTGATGCAGGCGAGCACGGCAAGGGCCTTGATGATCGAAGTCATGGCTGTCGTTCCGAACGGCTTGGGAGAACCTCGAGGCTAACCTGCCTTCGCGGCCCCGCGAAGGCATGGCTCGCCATCGCCCGACCAAACGCGCGATACCGATCAGAGGTTCAAGGCGGGCCGCCCCTCTAACGTCCGACGATCCGGCAGGCCGCCTCTGCAGCCGGGAACCGCGCGGTGCGCTCTGCGGATGCTGCCCGTCGGCCGACTCACTCCCCGTCATCGCCGCATCAGCCGCAGGCGCGCCACCCATTCGGCTGCGAGGATCGTCTGCGCGCCGGCGGCGAATTCGTGAATGCGTGCAGCGTGATTTGGCCTGTCCAGTCCTCAGGCAAAAAATAATTCTCTTTCGTATTTTCGGAATCCATGGTGAAGATGCCTGGTCCCGCCTCGCAGCAGAGGGGCGCATCGCGATCGTCACGAGCGCTGGGTGCGGGACATGGTGGGCGCGGCGGGTTGCAGCATGCCGGTCATGCGGACGAACGACCCGACGCGCACGGTCAAGTCGCGCGGTCCTGATCTCCCGATGCTGAGGTCAAGGTCGAGAGCTCGACGAGCGCTCCGACCGATGGTGGCCAGAAAGCCGGCGCACCAGGGAGAACGCGAAGCAGCCGTTCCAACCATCCATGCAGGGGATGCCGGGTCGAACCGGCTGCACCTGTGGTGACTGCCGCCTGCTTTTCTTGTTGCAGGCGGGCCATGGGTGAGGCCTTCACCCGGCATTCCCTGCCCCTCCTGCTTGCCGGCGAGGGCGATGCGACGATCAGCACCCGGGCATGTCGTGCCGCGGGAATGCCGGCGGCCGTCCCTGCCATGCTTGCGCAGGCGACGCCGTGCCGACGCCCCAGCTGGGCTGATGATGCGACGGGTGCGGGATGGGACCTCGATGATTATGCGGCTGTTGTTTGATAACCACATCGACAGGGACAATTCCGCGACCGGCTTCCGTCGTCGTCCGTCACATGATACCAATCATGCGACCGATGCAGGCGAGCTCGTGGCAGAACCGCCACAGCAATTGACGCCTCGCCACACGTTTGCCGACGCTGAGACGAGCCGCAACTATACTTGGAGTTGCTTTTGCAACCGGGCGGAGCATGCGACTCGGAGTGTGTTCGCGACGACTGATCCGGAACGGGCCAGAGTCGCTTCGAATGCTTCTGCACGTGGATTAAGCCTAATAATACGCGGCTCTCGGCGCGGTCGAATTCGCAATTTCATTGAACAGCCGTCGCGTGCAACAAGACTTGCGCGCAACTTACGACAACCTGAGATTTAATTTACTCATCATTTACTTTCCTCAACTTCGCCGCAAAAAGTGCACGATGCTGGGTTCCTCTTTCACAATTAGAACTCCTCTGGGGATCTTGACAAACCACCTCCCCGGAACGGGCTCTAACAACCTCGAATATACTTTGCATCACTCTCCGTCTTCGTTTCGCGTACAGAGGTCCAAATGACAACGCTCACCAAGGCTCTCCCGACCCATCTCGAAGAGACGCGCATCGACTCCGAGAAACTTCGGACCGTTCTGATGCTGTGCGCCGCAACGGCGTTCGGCTTCATTCTTCACGCCACCTACGGCCTCGATCTCAGCTACGCCTTCTTCTGATTGCATCGGCCCGCCGATGCAGGGCGGCGGGCTCGTCATTGCCGGACGCGAACGGCGTCCTCCCGGCCCGCGGGGTGTTTGATATCCCCCCGCGCGCCGACTGCCCGCCAGGGTCTCGGCGGGGGCCCGCCGCGCCGGGCCGATCCCGGGGCGGGATCACATTTTGCACAGCATGGACGCGGCGCTCCCACAATTCCGCCGCGACTCCGGGACACGCTCAAGGTGTGAAGACGTGCGGTTGCTTGAGGACGAGTAGCGTCATGCGTTCGCCAGTGTATGATCTCTATCAGATGAAGCAGGACCGTTTGCCGAAGGGAGCCCGTTCGGCGTGGCTGAGGACGCGGCCGAACGAGCCGCCGCCCGCGGCCGAAGACTGGGTCTTCGTCGGCAAGGAGCGCCACCCGAGCCGGTGGACGATCGCCGAAATGAACGAAAAGGGCACCTGCTACCGGGAAATTCCGATCTGGCTGTCGAGCCGGCGCAGCATGGCCGCGGCCGGATCGTCCGACGGCCGCGTGCAGACGCCGGCGGCCTGACCGCTCCGCATCTGCGATCGCTGCCGCGAGGCCGGTCGCGCCCGCGTCAGGGCAGCTGCACGCCGTAGTACTCGTCGACCTTGCGTCCGGTGGCGACATCGCCCCAGTCCCACTCGCGTTCGTCGGCGTATTTCGGCGCGCCGCGCAACTGGTCCTGGGTCACGCCCGTGACGTAGCCGCCGAGCCCTGTGTCGTATTTCAGCGACGGCCAGGGCAACGGATAGTGATCGTTGCCGAGGCCGAGAAAGCCGCCGAAGGCGAGCACCGCGTAGGAGACGCGGCCGCTCAGCTTGTCGATCATGACGCGCTCGATCGTGCCGATCCGCTCGCCGTCGGCGCCGTAGACCGCCGTCCCCTCGACCTTGTCGCTGCCGATCAGATTGCCATATTCGCTCTGTTCGAGCATCGCCGTATCCGTCATGGACATCTCGTCGTCCTCCGTCTGTCGGGACACCGTGGTTCGGCGCCCGCTCATTTGCTTCCGGCATCCTCCTCCGGATGCCGCGTGGCCTCGTGCGACGGCGACGTCGGGGTCGTCGTCTGGTGCACCCGCTGCGCGCGTTCCTTGTCGGCCGGCTGCTCCTCGCCGCGCCCCGTTCGGACAATCCCCTGGCTTTCACGGTCCATCAGTAGCTCCTTCGTTCGCAACCAATGCAGCACGCCGGCCGGCGTTCCCCGCCGATCAGCCGACGCGCCAGATCGCGAAGGGCGACGCGGCTCAATTCGCACGAGTCCGACGCAACGTTCGCGGCATTGGCTTGTTGGTTGCGACGATCACAGGAGACACCGCATGGCCGACGACCACAACGCTTCGATCTCCCGCCGTCAGATGGTCGGAGGCACGGCGACGTTCGCAGCGGCCTCCCTCACCTCAGCCGCAGCGAAAGGACGCGACACGATGGCCGGAGCTTCCACCACGCCAGAGCAGCTGACCGATCCCACCCAGACATATCCGAAGCCGCCATTCGAGCAGCAGTCGCAGCCCTGGCCCGGCCTCGCCAGCAAGATGTCCCCGCGGCCCGATCACGGCGAAACCAGCTACAAGGGTTCCGGTCGCCTCGCCGGCCGGAAGGCGCTGATCACCGGCGGTGACTCCGGCATGGGCCGCGCCGCCGCGATCGCCTTTGCGCGCGAGGGCGCCGACGTCGCCATCAACTATTTCCCGACCGAGGAGCCGGACGCGCAGGAGGTCGTGGCCCTGATCCAGGCCGAAGGACGGAAGGCGGCCGCCATTCCAGGCGATCTGCGCGACGAGCGCTTCTGCCAGCAACTCGTCCAGCAGGCCGTCGAAGCGCTGGGTGGCCTCGACATCGTCGTCAACAACGCCGGACGACAGCAGGCCCGCCAATCCATTCTCGACGTCTCCTCGGAGGATTTCGACGCGACGATGAAGACGAACATCTACGCGCCGTTCTGGATCATCAAGGCCGCCCTGCCCCATCTCAAACCCGGCTCGGCGATCATCGGGACGTCGTCCGAGCAGGCCTATGA
>NZ_CAFJ01000513.1 GCF_000239795.1 Bradyrhizobium sp. STM 3809
CGGGAAGACGTCGAGCGCGGCCTCGACGCGGGCCGGAAGATCGATATTGGCCGGCGCTGCTACGCCGCCGAGCTCGATGTTGTGGCGCACCGACAGCTCGCCGAAGATGTTGCGGCCCTGCGGGATGTAGCAGATGCCGGCGCCGAGCAGCGCGCGCTGGCTCAGGCCCGTGACATCGCGGCCCTTGAAGATCACCTTGCCTTCGCGCAACTTCAGGAGGCCGAAGATCGCCTTGAACACGGTCGACTTGCCGGCGCCGTTCGGGCCGATCACCGTGGTGATCGATCCCTTCGGCACCGAGAAGGTCGTGCCGTTGAGGATCGTCATCTTGCCGTAGCCGCCGACGAGGTTCTGGACGTCGAGAATGGTCTCGCTCATGCGTACCTCCCTCAGTGGCCGAGATAGGCTTCGATCACGGCGGGGTTGGCCCTGATCTCGTCGGGCTTGCCGATCGCCAGCACCTTTCCTTCCGCCATCACCATGACGCGCGAGCACAGCGACATCACGAACTCCATGTTGTGCTCGATCACGACGAAGGTGGCGCGGCGCTCGCGGTTGATCGCGATCAGCCGTTCCTTGAGATCACCGAGCATGGTCGGATTGACGCCGCCGGCCGGCTCATCGAGCAGCACCAGGCGGGGACCGCCCATGAAGGCCATCGCCGCATCGAGCAGCTTCTGCTGACCGTAGGACAGGCCGCCGGCCGGCTCGTTGGCGAGATGCTCGAGCTTGAAAAATCCGATCATCTGGTCGGCGGTCGCGGTGAGACCTGCATCGGACGGACCGAACAGACGGGACAGCATGCTGCCGCGATGCTCCTGGCCGGCGAGGATCAGATTATCGCGCACCGACAGTTTCGGAAACACCTGCAGCAGCTGGAAGGTGCGGCTGACACCGAGGCGGTTCAGCTCCGCCGGCCGCTGTCCGGTGACGAGCTTGCCGTCAACCCTGACCTCGCCCCCGCTCGGCGTGAGCTGGCCGAGGATGCAGTTGAACAGGGTCGACTTGCCGCAGCCATTCGGTCCGATCAGCCCGAGGATCTCGCCCTCCTGCACATCGAAGCTGACGCCGTCCACGGCGGTGATGCCACCGAAGCTCTTCTTGACGTCGCGAACGTCGAGGACTGCGGTCATTGCGCGGCCTCCAGCTTGGATTGCGCCGCCGCACGCAGCGCGGACGCCGCCTGCGTCCGCCGTGAGCCGAGATAGCGATCGAGGATGCCGAGGATACCGGTCGGCGAATAGATCAGCAGCGCGATCACCGCGAGCGCGTAGAGCATCAGGTAGTAGCCTTCCGCGACGCGCAGCCATTCCGGCAGCAGCACGGCAATCATGGCGCCGAGGAAGGGTCCGAACATGAAGCCGGATCCACCCACAATCACCATCATCAGCAGGTCGAGCGAGAGCTGCAGGTTGAACGGAACGGGATCGACATATTGCGTCAGCGGCGCGTAGAGCACGCCGGCGATGCCGCCGAGCACCGAGCCGATCGCGAACGCCATCAGCGTGTAGCGCCGCGTGTCGATGCCGAGCGATTGCGCCCGGATCGGGTTCTCGCGCAGCGCCATGAAGGCGCGGCCCCAGGGCGAGCGGATCAGCCACCACATCGCGAGCGTCACCAGCGCGAGCGAGCCGAGGCAGAGATAGTAGAACGGCAGCGGCTTGCGGGTCGGGAAGCCGAGGATCTCGGGACGCGGGATGTTGCTGATGCCGTAGATGCCGTTGGTCAGCCAGCTCTCGTTGCGGAACACCAGGAACATCAGGGTCGAGAACGCCAGCGTGACGAAGGCCAGATAGTGATGCTGCACGCGCAGCGCGGGATAGCCGAGCAGCCAGCCGACGATGAAGCAGATCACGATGACGAGTCCGAGCGACGCGATCAGCGGCCAGCCATGCGTGGTCAGGATCGCAGCGCCATAGGCGCCGATTCCCACGAACGCGCCCTGCGCCAGCGACACCTGCCCGGCATAGCCGAGCGTCAGGTTGAGGCCCATCGCGGCGATGGTCATCACCGCCCACTGGCTGAGAATATACAGGCCGTAGCGGTTGAAATTCATCGGGACGATGATCAGGCCGCCGATGACAACGATGGCCAGCGCGGCGAGGAGCAGTCTGCCATGCTTGCTCATACCGTGCGCTCCTCGGCTCGACCGAGCAGGCCCTGCGGCCGGAACAGGATGACCAGGATCAGCAGCACCATCGGCACGGCGGCGCGATACTGCGTGGAGACGTAGGCGGCCGCGAGATTGTCGACGACGCCGATCAGGAGACCGCCGGCGATGGCGCCCCGCACCTGGTTGAAGCCGCCGACGATCGCGGCGATGAACGCCGCCTGCCCCAGCACCTCGCCGCTGGAAAACTTGGCGAGATAGATCGGGGTGATCAGCAGCGAGGCCAGCGCCACCAGCACAGCGTTGATCAGGAAGGTGAGCAGGATCATGCGCTCGACGGGAACGCCGATGATGCGCGCCACCGTCGGATTCTGCGCCGCGGCCTGCATCTGGTGACCGAGCGAGGTGCGGTTCAGCAGAGTGGTCAGACCGACGACGGCGAGGATCGCCACGGCAAGAACCCCGAGGCTCTGCAGCGAAATCGCCCGGCCGAGAACGGAGACATCACCCACCGGTACGATCGAGGGAAATGGCGAGGCCTCGGCGCTGAAGAACTGCTTCACCGCCTCCTTGATACCGATCGCCAGCGCCATCGTGGCGATCGCCAGCGGCAGCACGCCATGCCGCAGCATCGGATCGACCAGCAGCATCTTGAAGGCGAGACCGAGCAGCAGCGCCGACAGCAGGACGCCGACGAGCACCGCGAGCCAGAACGGAGCACCGAGATGCATGACGGCGAGCATCAGGAAGGCCGGCAGCATCACGAACTCGCCTTGCGCGAAGTTGATGGTCTGCGAGGTCTGCCAGAGCAGCGTGAAGCCGACGGCAACGAGCGCGTAGATGGCGCCGGTGGCTAATCCCGCCACGATCAGGTCGAGCAGATTGGACATGGTTTCCCCGTGAGCCTTTGGGTGACGGCGGCGCTGGCATCCCCACCCGCGCCGCCGATCGACCGTTGTCCTCAGTTGAGCTTCGGCAGCACCTGCTTGACGACCTGCTTGCCCTCGACCACCTCGACCAGGAAGCCCTGGCGATCGATGTCGCCGTTCTGGTCGAAGGTGACGTCCATCAGGATGTTCGGCTCGGTCGAAGTCTTGATGGTGAGACCATGCAGCGTGTCGGCGAAGGCCTTGGAGTCGACCTTGCCCATTTTCTCGGTCGTGGCCTTGACCATGTAGATGGCGAGGTAGCCCTTCAGGCCGTTATGGTCGGGCACGTAGTTGTACTTCTTCACGAAGCGATCGCGGAACGCCTTGATAGCCTCGACCGGCGCATCGGTCGTGAGGCCGACATGGCCGCGGGCGCCGTTGGCGGCATCGCCGGCGAGTTCAATCACCTTCTGGCCGACCAGCGTGGTCTCGCCGATCAAGGGCGCGGTCACGCCCTGGCGCTTGATCTCCTTGAGGATGCGCGCGCTCTCTTCCTCGTTGACGTAGATGAAAACCGCATCGGGTGCCGCAGCCTTGATCTTGCTGACGTCGGCGGCGAAGTCCGCCTGTCCGGCTTCGGTCGAGAGATCGGCCGCAACCTTGATGCCGAGGCGGTTGAATTCCTTGGTGATGACGTCGCGTCCGCCGCGGCCGAAATCGTTGTTGACCCAGACCACCGCGACCGACTTCGCCTTCAGTTCGTCGTTGATGTACTTGGCGACCTTCGGCATCGACGACTGCTGACCGAACGAGGTGCGGAACAGGAACTTGTTGCCGGCCTGCGTCAGTTCCGCGGCCTCGCCGCCCATGATCTGGGTGATGCCGGCTTCAGCGGCCAGCGGCGCGGTCACCTTGACCGAGCCCGAATAGCCGGGCCCGAGCAGGACGTAGGGCTCGCTGTCGAGCGCCTTCTGAACCTGCGCGCGGGCGACACCGGGGTTCGACTGCGAGTCCGCGTGGCTGACCTCGATCTTTCGGCCGAGGATTCCGCCCTTGGCGTTGATCTCCTCGACGGCGAGGTCGATGCCGTTCTTCCAGTTGGTGCCGACGGTGGCACCACCGCCGGACAGCTCGGCGACATTGGCGATCTTGATGGGGGCACCGGACTGCGCGTAGGCGGCTCCGGACAGCAGCATGGCCGAGCACAGGCCGGCCAGGATGATCGATCTCACGTTGTTTCCTCCTCTGCTCTAAACGCTTGTTTGCGTTTCTTGCTTGAACGACTTGTTCCGCCGCGTATTGGCGGTCGGCTCAGGCGGCGTCAACCGCCGCGTATCTCTCCACCATGTGATTGTCGAAGGCCGCGCCCATCGCCTCGGTCGACGGCGCAAGCCCGGTGAACAGTTCGAAGGCGTCGGCGGCCTGGTAGATCGCGAGCTCGCGCCCGAGCAGGACCTGCGCGCCCTTGGCTTTGGCGGCCTTCAGCAGCGGTGTCCACAGCGGCGAATAGACCGCATCCGCGACCCAGAGATCAGCGCGCAGCAGATGATCCGGCACCGGCGTACCGCGGTTCGGCAGCATTCCGATCGGCGTGCCGTTGACGACGCCGACGGCCCCCTGCAGCGCCTGTTCGACGCTGTCGGCCACAGTGATGGATGGTCCTGCGGGCAGCAGGCTCGCGAGCTTGTCGGCGCGGGCGCGCTCGGTATCGAAGATGCGCAGGTCGCTAACGCCGAGGTTCGCAAGTGCGAAGGCGATCGCCTTGCCGACTCCGCCGGCACCGATCAGCGCCACGACGCGACCACCGGTCCGGCTGATGAGCGGTTCCACCGCGCGCTCGAAGCCGGTCGTATCGGTATTGTGGCCAATCAGGCGACCGTCGCGCACGACGACGGTGTTGACGGCTCCCATCGCCGCCGCCTTCGGCGCGAGTTCATCGAGCAGCGCGACCACGGCCTCCTTGTAGGGATACGTCACGTTGACGCCGGCGAAGCCGAGGCGGCGGACGCCCTCGAGCAGGGTTGCAAGACCCGCGCGGTCGGCGCCGGCGACCTCGATCAGCTGATAGTGGCAGCGCACACCAAGTGCTGCGGCTGCGTGCTCGTGCATCGCCGGAGAGGCCGAATGCGCAATTGGGGCACCGATCAAGCCGGTCAGGAATTTGCGGGCTTTGAGGGCGGAAAGATCAGGCACGTGGGCTTCGTCTCTGCTGTCGCCGCGCGCGATCGCCGCACGAGCGATGGATGTCGCTGCGGACGATAGCGCGTCCGGCGCCTAACACAATTACCCAAATATCCGCCGAACCTAACATCATGTTATCTTTTCCCGGAGGCCGCTTTCGCAGGTCTCGCGGCCTGGCGCCGGCCCGGCTCGAGCGCGCGCATCTCGGCGCGCAGGCAATCGATGAAGTGCTCGGCATAGAGCGACAAGGGCGTGCCGCGCTTCACGGCGATGTAGGTATCGAACCGCGTCGGCTCGGTGATCTTGATCAGCTCGATGCCGGGATAGCCGCCATGCGCGACGGTGAACTGATCGATCACGGCGATGCCGAGCCCGGCCTTGACCAGCGCGCACACGGTGGTGCCGAACCGCGCCTTGATCGAGATGTTGTAGCTGAGTTTATTGCGCGCGAAGATCTCGGCCATGATGCGGCCGTAAGGGTCGTTCGGATCGATGCCGATCAGCGGATAACGCGTCATCTCCGCCGCCGAGACCTGCTTGCGCCCCGCCAGTTCATGGCCCGGCGGCACGATGCAGAACAATTCGCCCGAGGCCAGCGGCATGAATTCCAGGCCGGAATGATCGAGCCGATAGCTCATCGCCACGCACTCGCCCTTGCCCAGCATCAGATAGTCGATTGCCTCCTCGATCTTGAGAATGTTGATGTCGATGCCGAGATCGGGATAGCGGCGGCGGACGCGCTCGATCGCGCGCGGCACCATCACCTGCGATATGCTGGGCACAGAGCCGACGCGCAGTTCGGACAGCGCGCCACGGCCGATGTTGGAGATGATGTAGCTGAGATCGTCGACCTTCTCGTAGACGCTGTTGATCTGCTCGAAAATGTTCTGCGCTTCCGGGGTCGGGAAATAGCGGCCGTTCTGGCGCTGGAAGAAGCGGATGCCGAGCGAGCGCTCGGTGTACTTCACCAGGCGGCTGACGCCGGGGGCGGAGACCTTCAAGAGCCGCGCGGCGCCGTTGATGGTGCCGGTCACCATGACCGCGCGGATGACCTCGACCTGTCGCAGCGTCATCATCGGCGCGGCCCCACCCCGAGCGTCGCCGTCGTCACGGATTGCCCGGCGGCGTCAGCACGACCGGCGGACGTGGCAGCGG
>NZ_CAFJ01000512.1 GCF_000239795.1 Bradyrhizobium sp. STM 3809
GCCGGGATTGACTTCGTGGCGGTCGCGGAACACCGCGATGATGTCCTGGGTCCCGATTCGGGCGACGATCTGCGTCTCCGAACCGGTCGGCTCGACCACGATCACCTCGGCCTCGATGCCGTCATCGGCCAGCTCGAGATGCTCAGGGCGCACGCCGTAGACCACCGGACGGCCGTCGGATGCGGCCGGCGCCGTGAGCAGCGGCAGCTTGGCGCCGTTGTCGGTCTCGACATAGACCGAGCCGTTCGACTTCAGGTGGCCATTGAGGAAGTTCATGGCCGGCGAACCGATGAAGCCGGCGACGAACTGATTGTCGGGCTTGTCGTAGAGGTCGAGCGGCGAGCCCATCTGCTCGACGATGCCGTCATGCATGACGACAATCTTGTCGGCCATCGTCATGGCCTCGATCTGGTCGTGGGTGACGTAGACGGTGGTAGTCTTCAGCCGCTGGTGCAGCTCCTTGATCTCCGTGCGCATCGCCACGCGCAGCTTGGCGTCCAGGTTCGACAGCGGCTCGTCGAACAGGAACACCTGGGGATCGCGCACGATGGCGCGGCCCATCGCGACGCGCTGGCGCTGGCCGCCGGAGAGCTGGCGGGGATAGCGGTCGAGCAGCGGGGTCAGCGCGAGGATCTCGGCGGCGCGGGCGACGCCCTTCTTGATGTCCTCTGGCCGCGCGCCGCGCAGCTTCAGCGAGAAGCCCATGTTGTCGGCGACCGTCATGTGCGGATAGAGCGCGTAGTTCTGGAACACCATCGCAATGTCGCGCTCTTTCGGCTGCACATTGTTGACGACGCGTTCCCCGATCGAGATGGTTCCGGAGGTGATGTTCTCGAGCCCAGCGAGCATGCGCAGCAGCGTCGACTTGCCGCAGCCGGACGGACCGACCAGCACGACGAATTCGCCATCCTCGATCGGAATGGTCACGCCGTGCAGGACCTCGAAACCGCCGAACGATTTGCGCACGTCGCGAATTTGCACCGACGACATCAATTCCCTCCTCAAAGACCGACTGCATTGGCTGCAGACCGGCGGCATTCTCACCCATTGTGCACGGCCGTTTGATCTGGCCGCTTGTTGTTGTACCGTCTTTGCTCGTTCAGTCCGTGCGGACTGGACGTCAGCTCGGTACGCATTGTCGGCAGTTTAGTTCTCTTTCGCAATGCTTCGCTTAGCAACCGCGTGATAGCGCTGTCAATATCGCTTGTGTACCAGACCGCCTATGCTATGAGCATCGCATGGGACGGAAACGTATCAAGCCGGGAAAAGTGCGGCTGACGGAAGTTGCGGCCTTGGCGGGCGTCAGCCCGATCACGGTGTCGCGCTTCTTCCGTAATCCGGACACCGTCTCGGCCGGGCGGCGGCTGCGGATCGAAAGCGCCGCCAAGGATCTCGGCTACGTCCCCAACCTCGCCGCGCGCGCGCTTGCATCGCAGCGCACCGAAGTGATCGGCGTGCTGATACCGTCCCTCACCAACAACGTGTTCTCGGATGTGCTGCGCGGCATCTATGACGCGTTCGAGGGCAGCCGCTACAGCATCCAGCTGGCGAACACGCGCTACAGCCTGCTGCAGGAGGAGCGCCTGCTGCGGCTGTTCGTGATGCAGAAGCCGGCCGGGCTCATCGTCACCGGCGTCGACCAGACCGCGGAGGGCCGCGCGATCGTGCAGGCGGCCGATTGCCCGGTCGTGCAGATCATGGAGACCGGGCCCGAACCGATCGACATGATGATCGGTTTCTCGCATGTCGACGCCTGTTACGCGGCGATTTCCCACCTGCTCGCCCAGGGCTGCCGCCGCATCGGCTTTCTCGGCGCGCGCATGGACCCGAGGGTGCAGCGCCGCCTGCAGGGCTATCAGAACGCGATGAAGGCCGCCGGCGTGTTCGACCCGCGCCTGATCGTCACGACGGCCGTGCCGACCTCCACGACCATAGGCGGCAACCTGTTTTCGGACCTCATGCTGAAGGCGCCCGACGTCGATGCCGTGTTCTGCGCCAATGACGACCTCGCGCTCGGCGTGCTGTTCGAATGCCAGCGCCGCCACATCGCGGTGCCCGAGCAGATCGCGATCGTCGGCTTCAACGACATGGAGTTCATGGCGTCGGCGGTTCCGACGCTGACGAGCGTGCGCACCAATCGCTACGAGATGGGCCTGCGCGCCGCGACGATGATCATGGACGAGGTCGAAGGGCGGCCCGTCGCCGAGCGCGTCGTCGATCTCGGCTTCGAGGTGATGGAACGGCAGAGCTCGACCTTGCAGCGCGCCGCCGCAGTGCCGGCCGACCGGGCCTCGGGCACAAAATGGTAGCGCAACCAAAATTGCTGATCTAGAACGACGCTGAAGACGACGACTTGAACGAAAGACGTAGGCGATCTCGACACCGGTCCGTTGCATCTGAGCGATTTGCCCCACCTCGCGCAAGGCAGGCGTGAGCGGAGCATTCACGGCAGAACGGCGTCGCCACGTTGCACTGCGGGAGGAAAGCATGACGACATCCAAGGGACACGCCGGCAACGGCGCCGACAAGAGCCGCAAGCTGCGTTCGCAGGCGTGGTTCAACGATCCGCACAATCCGGGCATGACCGCGCTCTATCTCGAGCGCTATCTCAATTTCGGCCTGACCCGCGGCGAGTTGCAATCCGGCAAGCCGATCATCGGCATCGCCCAGACCGGCAACGACCTGTCGCCGTGCAACCGCCACCATCTCGAGCTGGCGCATCGCGTGCGCGAAGGCATCCGCGAGGCCGGCGGCATCGCGATGGAATTTCCGACCCATCCGATCCAGGAAACCGGCAAGCGTCCCACTGCGGCTCTCGACCGCAACCTCGCTTATCTCGGCCTGGTGGAGATCCTGTTCGGCTATCCGCTCGACGGCGTGGTGCTGACCACCGGCTGCGACAAGACGACGCCGGCCTGCCTGATGGCGGCGGCGACGGTGAACATTCCTGCGATCGTGCTGTCCGGCGGGCCGATGCTGAACGGCTGGCACGAGGGCCAGCGTACCGGCTCCGGCACCGTGGTGTGGAAGTCGCGCGAGCGGCTCGCCGCCGGCGAGATCGACTATGAGGAGTTCATGCAGATCGTGGCGTCCTCGGCGCCGTCGGTCGGCCATTGCAACACCATGGGCACCGCGTCGACCATGAACGCGCTGGCCGAGTCGCTCGGCATGTCCCTGCCCGGCTGCGCCGCCATTCCGGCGCCGTATCGCGAGCGCGGCCAGATCGCCTATGAGACCGGCAAGCGCATCGTCGACATGGTGTGGGAGGACCTCAAGCCGTCGGACATTCTCACCCGCAAGGCGTTCGAGAACTGCATCGTCGCCAACTCCGCGATCGGCGGCTCGACCAATGCGCCGATCCACATCAACGCGCTGGCCCGCCATGTCGGCGTCGAGCTCGACATCGACGACTGGCAGAAGGTCGGTCACGACGTCCCGCTGCTCGTCAACATGCAGCCGGCCGGCTTCTATCTCGGCGAGGAATTCCACCGCGCGGGCGGTGTGCCGGCCGTGATTGGAGAACTGATGCGGCACAAGCGCATCCACGAAGACGTCATCACCGTCAACGGCCGCAGCATGGGCGACAATTGCCGCGCCGCGCCCAAGCCCGACAATGACGTGATCTGGTCCTACGACAAGCCGCTGGTGAAGGACGCCGGCTTCCTGGTGCTGCGCGGCAACCTGTTCGACTCCGCGATCATGAAGACCAGCGTGATCTCCAAGGAATTCCGCGAGCGCTATCTCAGCAACCCGAGGGACCCCAACGCTTTCGAAGGCCGCGCCATCGTATTCGAGGGTCCGGAGGACTATCACGACCGCATCGACGATCCGGCGCTCGCCATCGACGAGCATTGCGTGCTGTTCATCCGCGGCGCCGGGCCGATCGGCTATCCCGGCGGCGCCGAGGTCGTGAACATGCAGCCGCCGGCGGCGCTGATCAAACGCGGCATCCTGTCCCTGCCCTGCATCGGCGACGGCCGCCAGTCCGGCACCTCGGGCTCGCCGTCGATCCTGAATGCTTCGCCAGAGGCCGCAGCCGACGGCGGCCTGGCAATCCTCAAGACCGGCGACAAGGTGCGGATCGACCTCAACAAGGGCTCGGCCAACATCCTGATCTCCGACGAGGAGGTCGCAAAACGTCATGCCGAGCTGAAGGCCAAGGGCGGCTTCCCGCATCCGGCCAACCAGACGCCGTGGCAGGAGCTCTACCGCAACACCGTCGGCCAGCACGCCACCGGCGCCTGCATGGAGCTCGCCACGCGATACCAGAACATCGCTGGCACTGTCGGCGTGGCCAGGCATAATCACTAGACACGCGGCACAAAGCCAGCCACCGTCATTGTGAGGAGCGAAGCGACGAAGCAATCCAGAGCCGCGCGCGCAGCCCTGGATTGCTTCGCTGCGCTCGCAATGACGAAAGAATTAACGAGCATCCCAAGGGAGACCCCATGTCCGACCGCCTCAAGGGCAAGCGCGCCTTTGTCACCGCCGCCGCTGCCGGCATCGGCCGCGCCTGTGCCATCGCCTTCGCGCGGCAAGGCGCCACCGTGTTCGCCACCGATATCGACGAGAAGGGCCTCTCGACCTTGAAGGCAGAGGGCATTGCCGAGGTCGCCACGCTCGACGTGCGCAATACTGCGGCTGTCAATGCGATGGCCGATCGGGTCGGCAAGGTCGAGATCCTGCTCAACGCCGCCGGCTTCGTGCACAACGGCACCATCCTCGACTGCTCGGACGACGACTGGGATTTCTCGTTCGACCTCAACGTCAAGTCGATGCATCGCACGATCCGCGCCTTCCTGCCGAAGATGCTCGACCAGGGCGGCGGCGCCATCGTCAACATCGCCTCGGCCGCCGGCGTGTTCAAGGCGGCGCCGAACCGCTACGTCTACGGCGCGACCAAGGCGGCCGTCGCGGCGCTGACGCGCTCGGTCGCGGCCGACTTCGTCGGCAAGAAGATCCGCTGCAACTGCATCTGCCCGGGAACGATCGAGACGCCGTCAATGCTGGGACGCGCGGCGTCGGCCGGGCCGAATGGCCTGGAGATGTTCATCTCGCGCCAGCCGATGGGGCGGCTCGGCACCGCCGAGGAGATCGCCCATCTCGCCGTGTATCTCGCCAGCGACGAGAGCGCGTTCACCACCGGCGTCGCCCACACCATCGACGGCGGCTGGACGCTGTAATCACCCCTCATCCTGAGGAGCCTGCGCAGCAGGCGTCTCGAAGGATGAGGCCCGGACATCGGGGCCTCATGGTTCGAGACGCGCTGCGCGCTCCTCACCATGAGGGGCTGGAGCCGAGGGCGGCGCTGCACATCGGACCATGAACACGCTGAGAGCGTTTTCATGGAGGGGGACGAAAGACGGGAGTCTCGACCATGAACCACATCGATCTCGCCAATCGCTGCGCCGTCGTCACCGGCGGCGCGCAGGGGTTCGGCCGCGCCATCACCGAGCGCTTCAAGGTCTCGGGCGCCAAGGTCGCGATCTGGGATCACGACATTGCGCTCGCCGAGAAGACGGCGCAGGAGATCGGCGCCGAGGTACTGGCGCTCAAGGTCGACGTCACCGACACCATGGCTGTCGAAGGCGCGCGCGATGCGACGCTCGCCGCATTCGGGACCATCGACATCCTGGTCAACAATGCCGGGATCGCCGGCATCAACAAGACGGTGTGGGAGACCGACCTCGAGGAATGGCGCAAGGTGCTGCGCATCAATCTCGACGGCCCCTTCATCTGCGCCAAGGCGATCGTGCCGGTCATGCTCAAGCAAGGCTATGGCCGCATCGTCAACATCGCCTCGATCGCCGGCAAGGAAGGCAATCCGAACGCGGCGCATTATTCCGCATCGAAGGCCGGACTGATCGCGCTGACGAAGTCGCTCGGCAAGGAGCTGGCGCAGCACAACATCACGGTGAATGCCGTGACGCCGGCCGCGGCGAAGACCGCGATCTTCGATCAGATGACCGAAGCGCACATCAACTTCATGCTGTCGAAGATCCCGAAGGGCCGCTTCGTCCTGGTGGAAGAGCTCGCCGCTCTGGTGTCCTGGCTCGCCTCGGAAGAGTGTTCATTCTCCACCGGCGCCGTGTTCGACATCTCCGGCGGCCGCGCGACGTATTAGTTGACTTGTAGCCCGGATGAGCGCAGCGACATCCGGGGTCTCACGCGCTGCCGATGTGAACCCGGATGTCGCTGCGCTCATCCGGGCTACACGCTACACGCCTGAACCCTTGGGGTAGGCAAAGGCGCGGCACCGCGCCCTCCTCACGCACCATGGCCATGGCGCCGTGCCCACCATGTCGCCGCAGGACATGTCGCCCGACGGTGGGCACGCACCGCCTGAGGGCGGCGCTTTGCCTACCCTACGCAGCGACGCGTCCCGTCGTGCTGTGCGCACATCGCGCGAGCCTTCGCCGCGCGGGCTGCCAAAAAATTCCCAGATGCGTGAGATGCCGGTCTTGCAAATCTCACCTTTGAGTGCATGTTCACGGCGCACTACTTCTGAATGAATCATTTTTAAGTATCATTGACTGCGCTGGCGGCGGGATTTCACGGCAGGACGTGTCGGCAAAACGTCCCCTGACATGGCGGGTCCATCCCAGCGCGCGCATCACGAGGAGATTGCCATGAAGACCAGTTGCTGGCTCACGCTGACGTTCGCGACGACGATGGCCGCAAGCGGATTGTCCGGCGCCATCAGCCCTTCCCATGCAGCACCGCCGCCGCCGGCCAAGAATTGTCCGGCGTTCGGCTGGTCGGAGGGTCTCGGCCAATATCTCAAGCCCGACGCCGCCTTCCCGACCTCCGACACCAGGACGATCCCGACGCCGGACTGCAACTTTCACCAATGGTCGTGGGAGGCCTTCGTCTGGGCGACCGCGCTGATCAAGGATCCGGGCTCGGGCACCACCGTGCCGCGCTTCATGACCCTGGCGACGCCGGACGAGTTGCTCAACAACGCCGAGGATGTCGGTGCGCCGAAGCTGCGGCCGCTGCGGCTGGCTGCGCGCGCGCAAGTGTTTCATGGTGCGGCGGGCTTCACCGAAGGAGCCGGCGCGATCGTCGAGGCCGACGGCAACATGCTGGTCACGCAGAACGGCTACCCGGTCTACGCCTCGGTGCACATGAACCAGACCTATTTCAACACGGCGCGGAAGAACCTGATCGTGACCGGCGGCTATCAGAGCCAGCCGGCGGGCTCGTCGTTTGCCGTCGGCGATGCCGTGTTCAAGGCCACCTGGCTGCGCCTCGATCCCAACCAGGCGCCGCCGGCCGGGGCCTATACGACCCAGGCGCAGGTGCCGGTGCTGGAGACCAAGATCACGCCCGGCCTGATCACGATCCAGCCGGTGCCCGGCAAGTTCGTCACGGTGACGGTGGCGCTGGTCGGCCTGCATGTGGTCGGCTACACCGAGAACCATCCGGAATTCCTGTGGGGCACGTTCG
>NZ_CAFJ01000511.1 GCF_000239795.1 Bradyrhizobium sp. STM 3809
CCGATGAGCTGCACGATCTGGTCGAGACGCTCCGAATCGCCGCGCCTCACGGCATCGGCCAGCCGGTTCAGGCACTCGTCATCGCTGAGTCGCTCGACCGGATCGGGAATCAGCGAGGGCGCGGCGACGGCTTGGGTGTACTGGACGATGGTGTTCGGCATCTGACGACACTCCTGACCCCGGCAGAGGCATGTTCCATCGAAATATCGATGCCGGCCTGCCGCCCTCCAAGTGAAATTCCTGTCATCCAACTGTGGGCGCAGGCTGCCTATCCAGCGTTCAAAACCGATCTAAGCCACTGATTTTTCGTCAAAATGCTAAAACGCCGGCAATTGTCACCAAGACGCGATTTCGTTCTATGCAAGGCGAAAAGGCTTTGTTATACGCAGCGCCGTTCGCGAAGATTGCTTCGCCTGTTCCTCGGTAGCTCAGCGGTAGAGCATTCGACTGTTAATCGAATGGTCGCTGGTTCGAATCCAGCCCGGGGAGCCATTCCGGCTCTCGCCGAATGGTTCTCATTCGCCTCCCTGCTCCATTATGATGCACGTCCGCGATCATGCCGGCCCTGATTGGTAGGGTCGCTGCTGCATCCAACAACCGTCTTCGTCTGCCTCGACTCACGTGTGGCGCGTACGGCGCTGTGGCCGCCGGCGCCTTGACGAGATATCGGCGCTCGGGCAAGCGGGACCAACCTGTTGCCAGCGACGAGCCGCAATGCCGATTTCCGATCATCTCAAGGCCGTCCGCAGCAAGATCGGCCACGACCTGTTGGCGACGACGGCGGTGTCCATCTCCGTGTTCGACGACACCGGCCGCATTCTGCTCGGGCGCGACGCAGAGACAAACCTGTGGACGCTCCCCGGCGGAGCCATCGATCCCAACGAGCATCCGGCCGACGCGGCCAGCCGCGAATGCTTCGAGGAGACCGGCCTGGTCGTTCGACCGCAGCGGCTGCTGGGTGTTTTCGGCGGTCCGGAATTCCTCATTCGCTATCCGAATGGCGACCTGACCTATTACACCGTGATCGCGTTCGAGGCCGTCATCGTGGGCGGAGCGCTCACGCCCGATGGCGACGAGATCGCAAGCCTGCGCTTCGTCGACCGGCAGGAATGGGAGCAGCTTGCGGTGTCGCCGTCGAGCCGAATCATCTCGCGGCAGGCGTTCGCCCATGACCAGGTCCCCTACTTCGCCGCAACCGGCTGGCGGCCCGAGACCTGATCTCGGCGGATCGAGCAGCGAGGCTTGCGACATTGGATCCCCTTGCCGCGACTCTGATGCTGCTCGCCGGTCTGCTTCACGCCACTTGGCATGCGATCGTCAAGACCGGAGGCGGCCTCTCGATTCTCGCAGGGATGGGGCTTGTGAGCGGCATCGTCGCCATGCCCGTCTTGTTCTTCGTCCCGGCGCCTTCCGCGTCGACCTGGCCGATCATATTGGTCTCGCTCGCCCTTCACGCCGGATACAAGGCCAGCCTCGCAGCAGCCTACAGATCCGCGGAATTCGGCCGGGCCTATCCGATCGCGCGCGGCACCGTGCCGCTGTTTGCAGCGCTGTTCGCCTTTGTGGCGTTGCAGCAAATTCCAGCGCCGGGCCAGCTCGCCGGTATCTCAATGATCGTTCTTGGCATTTTCGGCCTTGCGCACGACCGCCTCGAGCGAATGATCGACCGCCGGGCGCTTTGGGCGGCAATCTGCGCCGCCGCCATGGTCGCCGGCTACTCGGTCGTCGATGCATCCGGCACGCGTCAGCCGGAGGGCTGGGGATCATTCACCGCCTGGATCATCGTGCTCGACAGCATCGTGTTCTTCATCCTGGCTGCCCTCTATCGCGGACCGGAGATTTGGGGAGAGCTCCGTCACGCACGGCTTCGCGTGCTCGTCGCGGGCCTCCTCGGGCTCATCTCCTTCGCCGTGTTCTTGTGGGCATTGAGCCGCAACCCCATCGCCAACGTGGTGGCTTTCCGCGAGTGCAGCGTTCTGTTTGCGACTCTGCTCGGCGTGTCGTTCCTGAACGAGCGCGCGACACTGCAACGGCTTGGTTGCGCTGCGCTGATCGCAACCGGCCTCGTGACGATCGCTCTGCTGAAGCCGGCCTGACCAAGGCAACTCGGGGAAGCCACCCGACATTGCCTGCTCATTCGGCGCGGAATTGTGCACGATAGGAAACATATAAAAGCTACGGGATCGATGCCCGTAAAACTCCTGGTTGCAAAGCTCATCCAACTAATTCAGTGTTAATCACTTTGTCATTTTCGAGTCTCAGCCCATTGTCTTCGTAGCGTGAGCGTCCTTCAGTCCCGCTGATACTGAGGTGGCCCATGCCTACCGTCCTCATTATTGATGATGATTCTGCCACGCGCGCAGCGCTGGAAACATTGCTGAAGAAGAAGCGGTTCTGTGTGTTCCTTGCGCCGGACGGACCGACCGGCATCCGATTGATCGGCAGCGTATCGTTCGACGCGGTCGTCATCGACATGTTCATGCCCGGCATGGATGGAATCGCGACCATTCGCGAGTTGATCAAGATCGACCCGACTGTGCCGTTCATCGCGATCTCCGGCTACGCCTTCACCGACAAGACGCAGGGAGCTCCCGACTTCCTCGGCATGGCGATCAAGCTCGGCGCCACCGCGGCACTGCAGAAGCCGTTCGACATCCTCGATCTGCTCGAAGCGGTCGACAGCGCGATCGAGGTTCGCCAGCGCCTGCTGCACGAAGCGCGACAACCCGGCACTGAATCCACATCTGTCAGGAAAGCCTCATGACGAACATCCTGGTCGTTGATGACGAAGTCGGTGTCTGCTGCGTGATTCAGCACCTCCTGGTTCGCGAGGGCTACGCCGTCACCACGGTGACCGACGGTCGTCTGGCCATGGATGCCGTGGCGCGCGACGATTTCGCGGCGGCCCTGATCGACCTCAATCTTGCCGACATGGACGGCAACGACGTGATCCGGGCCGCGCGTGCGGCCCGGCCGAACATGCCGATCGTCATGATGTCCGGCATGGTGCTGGAATCGGACCGAGGATCTGCCGAGTTGCTCGGCCTGCCGGCCCGAATCGTCGGGTTGCATCGTCTGGCCAAGCCGTTCAAGCCACGCGATCTGTCGCAACTGATGCGCGACATCCTCGCGCAAGAAACGGTCTGTCCGGACGCTGCGGTCATGACACGCCAGTGAGTCGCTGGGAAACGCGGCGAGTAGCCCTTCCCTCCGACCGGCGCACTGCCTGACAACGGTTGAAACCGCAGCTGTGCTGCCGGGTTCTCGATTCCGGATGAGTGCCCGCCGCGAGGGAGAGCTGCTCCGCGACCGGCATGACGTCCTGCCGGCTGGCGACACCTGTCCGATGCGCCTCGCCGATGGCGCCCGCTCCACATGCAGGATTCCCGCGGCATTCGCCCATCGGCGGCCGAGCCCGCGCGCAGTTGGCAGCGCCGGTAAAGTTCCATCAGGATGTGAGATCGTTCACAGCAGAGATCTGCAGACTGCGGTACCTTCATGCGCGAAAGACACCGGTAACCAATTAGGCGCTTCGGGCTGGATCGTTCGAATTTGAACGATCTGCTCAATTTGAACACAGTGGAGCTTTGGCATCGTCCGTGCGGTTGCGCGAGGTCACGATGAACGAAGCCGAATACGAATTGTTGATGGACGTTGTAAGAACGGCTATTGCGCCGGAACTCGAGATCGATTCCATGGCCCGCATGTTTTCAGTTCTACCGCTGCCGAAGGCTGCCAACGACAATCAGGGCGCTTGGCCACTGATTCCGTTCCCGGACGGGTGGTTCGCCGCCTGCTGACGCGATCGGAGAATCGTCTCGCGACCACAAGCCTGTCGAGGCGTTCGGATCGTGCTGCCGTGTCCTTGTTCGAGGAGGCCAGGACGATCCGCAATCGCAGGCGGCAAGCCGTAGTCTGCGCCGCGTGCCAAGCCACCTTCTCTCCGGACTGTCGCTCGACGTTTTGATAGTTGACGGATCGCATGGTCCCTGCGCGGCGACGGCAGGTGGCCGTCGCCACGCGGAGTACCTCAGCTATTTCTTGACGGCGAACACCCAGACCACGCCGCCCTGCGGGACGTTGTCCTCGAGACCGGTGTTGCCCTTGGCGAGCGCATCCTGGATGCGTTGCGCGTCGACGCCCCAGCCGGACTGGACGGCGATGTACTGGGTGCCGTCGACCTCATAGGACACCGGCATGCCCATGATCCCGGAGTTCGTCTTCTGCTCCCACAACAGCTCTCCGGTCTTGGCATGGAAGGCCCGGAACATCCGGTCGTTGGTCCCGCCGACGAGGACGAGGTCGCCGCCGGTCGCCGTCACCGAGCCGAACAGCTGCGACTTCGGGAAGTTGTGCGACCACACCTTCTTGCCGGAAGCCGGATCCCAGGCCTGCAACTCGCCGAAATGGTCGGCCCCAGGAAGCACCGTCAGCCCGATGTCCTCGGCCTTGGTGCCGAGCCACAGCTGTCCGGGAACGAGCGGCAGCTTCTCGCCGGTGAAGCCGCCGCAGAAATTCTCGTTCGCGGGCACGTAGACGAAACGCGTCTTCTGGCTGTAGGCCGCCGACGGCCAGTCCTTGCCGCCCCACAATGATGGACAGAAATCGACGCGCTTGCCGAGCGTCGGCTTGTGGGCGGGATCGACGACCGGTCGTCCAGTCTCCGCCTCGATGCCCTTCCAGACGTCGGTGTGGACGAAGGTCCAGCCGTTGACGTAGTTGATGCGCTCGGGCGTGCGCTCGAGCACCCAGAAGATGGCGTCGCGGCCGGGGTGGATCAGGCTCTTGAAGCTGCGGCCGTCGCGCTGCAGGTCGACCAGCATCGGCGCGTCGACCTCGTCCCAGTCCCATGAGTCATTCTGGTGATACTGGAAATGCGTCTTGATCTTGCCGGTCGCGGGATCGAGCGCGATCACCGAGCTGGTATAGAGGTTGTCACCGGGATGCAGTCCGCCCGGCCACGGCGCGGCGTTGCCGACACCCCAATACACTGTCTTGGTGTCCTTGTCGTAGGTGCCGGTCATCCAGGCGGAGCCGCCGCCATTCTTCCAGTCGTCGCCGCTCCAGGTGTCATGCCCGGGCTCGCCCTCGGCCGGGATCGTGAAGGTGCGCCACAGTTCCTTGCCGTCTTCGGCGTCGTAGGCCGCGACGTAGCCGCGCACGCCGAATTCGCCGCCGGAGCCGCCGACCATCACCCTGCCGTCGACGATGAGCGGCATCAGGGTCAGATACTGGCCCTTTTTGTAGTCCTGGACCTTCTTGTCCCACAGCACCTTGCCGGTCTTGGCGTCGAGCGCGACCAGATGGTCGTCGGTCGTGGCGAGATAGAGCTTGTCCTGCCACAGGCCGACGCCGCGGTTGGTCGGATGCAGCTGGAACAGGTCCTCGGGCAGCTCCCGCTTGTAGCGCCAGTACTGATCGCCGGTCTTGGCATTGAGCGCGATCACCTGGCCCATCGGCGTCGTGACGAACATGACGCCGTTGTTGACCAGCGGCGGCGCCTCGTGTCCCTCGATCACGCCGGTGGCGAAGGTCCAGACCGGCACCATGCTCTTGACGTTGGTGGTGTTGATCTGGTCGAGCGGGCTGTAGCCCTGGCCATCATAGGTGCGGCGATAGAGCATCCAGTTGCCGGGTTCGGGATTTTCAAGGCGCGCAGGCGTGACCGGACTGTAGTTCTCGATCGGGCCGGCGTTGGCGGCGGGTGCGGCCAGACAGGTGAACGCGACGGTGCTCCACAGGAGCCATTGCTTGATCGTCGTGGACGTGATGGACATGGATAAACCTCCCCTGCTTTCGTTTTCGCTTCTTTGCGCGTCGTGACGGTTCTCACGACGTTTCGGTCCTGACGACCGTTGCGGTCGTGACGATGCGATTCCGATAGGCGCACGAGATTCTCATCAGCCCTGCTGGCCACCTACCTTTCCGATGAAGGGGGCGGCGACCACGAGCGCGCCGTCCTGGATGACGAGAGGCAGCGCGGCGAGCCGGCGCGGCGCAGGACCGAACACGACCTGCGCGCCGCGGCGCGGGTCGTATTCGGAGTTGTGGCACATGCACTTGAAGACATCGTCGTTGCCCTCGCTGGCCTTGATCCAGGCCGTCACCGGGCATCCCGCATGCGAGCAGATCGCCGAATACGCCACGATGCCATCCGCGGCGCGCGGACGCGTGTCATCGTCGAGTTCGTTGGGTTTGAGCCGGACGAGCAGCACCTCGTTGAGGCGCGATCCATCGCGCACGATGGCATTCACCGGATCCTTCGGCCACGCGTGAACCGGGGGCTCCCCGAGCTTCATGTCGCCAAGCGTGATCGTCTGACCTTCGCGCTCGCCTTCCGAGAAGACGAGCACGTCGCCCTTTTGCGGCCGCTTCTCCTTGCGAGGATCGTCATCATCCGCCGCCGCGGCAGCGACAGATGCGCAGACGCCAAGCGTGCCGAGAACCACCGAACGGCGTGTCGGGTGATCGTCCATCGTTGATCTTTGCGCATGATGTGGTGTGAGTTCAGGGAATGCTGCTGTTCAGCCCGCGTCCCGCAGCGCACCTTGACATAGAACAACTAGATCAACACAACCTGACGAAATCAAGGCGCGCTGCGCGATTCCGCCGCGATCTGTCCAACAATCGTCGCTGCCCTGCGTCATCGCCGGCGCAGGATTGTTGCGTGTCGCTCCGTTGCCGGAGGTGTCTCACGCGTCGACAGCGTGGTGCCGATCTCGGTCACCGCGACCGCTCACGCGGGTGGCCATGGGGGAGCCGGACCTGGGGGATCTGCCAGCTCGGATGGGCTGACGAGAGTGGTTGCCTAAGCGCGCGATTGCCTATATTGCTCCGCCCACAAGGCCACGTGGCGGAGTGGTTACGCAGCGGTCTGCAAAACCGTTTACACCAGTTCAATTCTGGTCGTGGCCTCCACTCAATCAAATCAAGCGGTTAGACCATCCGTTCGGCGGGACGCCGGTGCTAGACCGGCAGATCGTCGATGCCGCCTGGATAGAGCGACGGACCGCGCGGCCATGCCAGGATGGCGCCGCGTTGCCCTGGTCCGCCGCCCGCAGCCGACGGCTCGGCGGCCGTGCGGTTCACGCGCCGACTGGCGTACTCCCGGAACTGCACCACGTTGGATTTCTCAGCGTCCTGCATAGCCTCTCGTCCTCTTGCTATGCTGCAATGCAAGAAGCGTACCTTCGTTCCATGAATAGCTGGTTAGGGCGCGGTCAGCCCCGGCTCCGCCCGGCGGCGGTCGCGGGATGTGGATACGGGAGATTGGAAGAAGATGCCAGGCGGCATCAGGACACATTCGTTCGCCCTCGCGATCGCTCCCTCCTCGCATCGGGACTCGGCCGGGCCGCGGTCCTTCTGCGTCATGCGACGAGCAAACGAGGCCGGCGGTCGCGTCCAGGAATGTCCGACTCGGTTTGGTTGCGCCGCTGTGGTAGCG
>NZ_CAFJ01000510.1 GCF_000239795.1 Bradyrhizobium sp. STM 3809
GGGGCGCTGCGGGTGGCAGTGGCGCTTCGCGCAGCGGCGGCTCCGTCGACAGCGTCAGGCGGGCGATCGGGCGGGCGGCGGTCCCGTCGTGCAGGAACACCTGGAGCGGCGCCTTGGCGGCGGGCATGTCGATGGCCACGTCGGTGCGGCCGCCGGGCGGCAGCACGACGGCGCCGTTGCGGGCGAGGAACGGCTCGGCCGGCTGGCTGTCGATGGCGATCACCCGGACAGCCTCGACGTCAGCGATTTTGATCGCGATCACAGCGCGATGGCAGCCATTGATGAAGCGGAGCCTGACCCGCGCATGGGGGCGCAGCGCGATGTCCGGCTGGAGCTGTCCATTGACGCTGTAGAGCAGCTCGGCGTCCTTGGCGTCGGTTCCCGGCGCGATCGCCGTGCCGTCTGGCTTGATGCGGAAGTCCTCGACCACGAAAACCTCGTCGCGGTCAAAGGTTACCGGCACAGCCTCATCGACGATGACAGGCAGCGGCCGGATCGGTCCGGTGGTTCCGTCCGCCAGCAGCCGCAGATCGAGCAGCCCGGTTCCGGCCCGCGATGCCGCCGCCGCGATGCTGGCGCGGCCGCCGGGGGCCACCGGTCGCTCGATGAGCAACGGCGTGGGCAGCGCGAGGCCGCGGCCCGACAGCGCGGCCGGTATGGCAAGGCCGTTTGCCAGCGCGAGGTCGAGCGAGCTGCCGCGACCGAACCTGAGGACGGCGGCGCCGCCGGCGAGCTGCAGAACCCGGGAGGCCGGCCGGCCGGGGGCGAGCGCCAGAGATTCGGTGCGCCCCTCCAGCGCCACGCTCACCCGTTCGGCAGCCGGCGCGAGCCTCGGCCACGACGTCGCGCAGGCTGCGGCAAAGCCGCCGAGCACGGCCCGGCGGCTGACCCCGTCCCAGCGCTGCGTCATGCGACAAAACATTGTGCGTTGAGGGGGATGCGGATCATCTCGTTTTCCCTTATCTGTGCCGCGAGCTTGGCCGATCGGCCGGGCCGCGGGTGCTCTTTCGGGCCCATTTTTTTGCTGCGGACGGTTTCACGCGTGGTATAAGCCGCGCCGCCCGCGGCATCGCGGCCGGGCTATCGATGCAGTTCACGCGGGCGTGGCGGAACTGGTAGACGCGCTGGATTTAGGTTCCAGTGACGAAAGTTGTGGGGGTTCGAGTCCCTCCGCCCGCACCAAGCGCTTCCTAAGGCGTTTGCCCAAAGTTTCACGGCGCAGCCGCGCTCCTGTCCCAGGAGAGCGGAGGCACCGATCCCACCCGGCGCAAGGCTCGTTGGCCGCGCGTCGTCCACAATTGAATCAGGTGTGTCCGGATCGCAAGGGTTCGGACCGTAGCGGAAGAAGATTGGCGCCATGCAGGTCACAGAAACCTTGTCGGAAGGCTTGAAGCACGAGTTCCAGATCAGCGTTCCGGCGGCGGATCTCGACGCCAAGGCGGATGCCAAGCTGGTCGACCTCAAGGACAAGGTCCGCATCAACGGCTTCCGCCCGGGCAAGGTGCCGGTTGCCCATCTGAAGAAGATCTACGGCAAGTCGGTCATGGCCGAGACCATCGACCAGACGATCCGCGACACCAACACGCAGATCTTCACCGAGCGCGGCTTCCGTCTCGCCACCGAGCCGAAGGTGACGATGCCGACCGAGGAGGCCGAGGTCGAGAAGATCCTGGCCGGCCAGACCGACCTGACCTACACGGTCGCGATCGAGGTTGTCCCGGCGATCACGCTCGCCGACTTCAAGACCTTCGCGGTCGAGAAGCCGGTGGCCGACATCACCGATGCCGACGTCGACGAGGCGATCAAGCGCCTGGCGGATGCCAACCGCAGCTACGCCGCCAAGGCCGAGGGCGCGAAGGCCGCGAGCGGTGACCGCGTGAAGGTCAACTTCAAGGGCACGATCGACGGCGTTGCCTTCGAGGGCGGCACCGGCGAGGGCATCGATGTCGTGATCGGCTCGAACACCTTCATCCCCGGCTTCGAGGATCAGCTGACCGGCATCGCGGTCGGCGAGACCCGCACGCTCAAGGTCACGTTCCCGACCAACTATCTCAACAACGAGCTCGCCGGAAAGGCCGCCGAGTTCGAGACCACCGCGACCGCGATCGAGGCGCCCGAGGACAAGGTCGTCGACGACGAGTTCGCCAAGACGCTCGGCCTGGAATCGCTCGACAAGCTGAAGCAGCTGATGCGCGACCGTCTCGCCGGCGAGTTCGGCCAGGCGACCCGCCAGCGCGTCAAGCGCGCGCTGCTCGACCGCCTCGACGAGACCCACAAGTTCGATGCGCCGCCGTCGCTGATCGACGAGGAGTTCAACCTGATGTGGAACTCGGTGCAGGCCGAGATGAAGTCCAGCGGCAAGACCTTCGCCGACGAGAACACCACCGAGGACAAGGCGAAGGAAGAGTACCGCACCATCGCCGACCGTCGCGTGCGCCTCGGCCTCGTGCTGTCGGAGATCGGCGAGAAGAACAAGATCACCGTGACCGACGACGAGGTCAGCCGCGCCGTGATCGAGCGCGCGCGCTCGATGCCGGGCCGCGAGAAGGAGGTCTGGGACTTCTATCGCAGCAACCCGCAGGCGCTGGCGCAGCTGCGCGCGCCGATCTACGAGGACAAGGTCGTCGACTTCATCCTCGAGCTCGCCAACGTGACCGAGAAGAAGGTCTCGAAGGACGAGCTGTTCAAGGACGACGACGACAAGGCGGCCTGATCGGGCCACCTCTCGTCGGGTTCGCGACATAAGCGCGGGATTAAGGTTGACCGGCGAAAGCGCCGGTCGGCCGAGTTCCGGCGCTGGCCGCCGCCGCGGGAATCAGCTTGAACAGGACAACGGCCTCGCTCGCGGTCGGCCAGGGTATCCGGTCTTGTCACCGGGAAAATGGTCCATATCTGTGGGCTCGGTCTTGAAGTTCTGCATCACGGGGACGCCAGTCCGTCGCTGCTCGTTGAATGAGCCTCACCTGCGGCGGCCGGTCGTCTCAACTGCTGGTCCAACCCTTGGGTGATTCATGCGCGATCCCGTCGAAACCTATATGAACCTTGTGCCCATGGTGGTCGAACAGACCAACCGCGGTGAGCGCGCCTACGACATCTTCTCGCGCCTCCTGAAGGAGCGCATCATCTTCGTGACCGGCCCGGTCGAGGACGGCATGGCGACCCTGATCGTCGCGCAGCTGCTCTTCCTCGAGGCCGAGAACCCGAAGAAGGAGATCGCGATGTACATCAACTCGCCGGGTGGCGTGGTGACGTCGGGTCTCGCGATCTACGACACGATGCAGTTCATCCGTCCGGCGGTGTCGACGCTGTGCACCGGCCAGGCCGCCTCGATGGGCTCGCTGCTGCTGTGCGCCGGCCACAAGGACATGCGCTTCTCGCTGCCGAACTCGCGCATCATGGTTCACCAGCCGTCCGGCGGCTTCCAGGGCCAGGCGACCGACATCATGCTGCACGCCCAGGAGATCCTGAGCCTCAAGAAGCGGCTCAACGAGATCTACGTGAAGCATACCGGCCAGCCCTACAAGGCGATCGAGGATGCGCTGGAGCGCGACAAATTCCTCACCGCGGAAGCGGCCCAGGAATTCGGCCTGATCGACAAGGTGCTCGACAAGCGGCCGGAAGACCCGGCGGCGATGGGCAAGTGAGCGATCGGGGGCCGATCGTCGGCCTCCATCCATGACAGCCGAGCCTTCGCCGGTCTCAGCCGGCGGAGGTGCTGGGGTAGGGTCCCAAAAGGGCCGCAACCCTGCCGTGCAACCGGCAAACAGGCGTGGCAAACACGCAACGTTCAGCCGATTTCGCGTGTTTTTACCGTGTCAAGCCCCAAAATCACGGTAATGTCACGGTCTAGGGTCTGTGCTCCGATTAGCGTAA
>NZ_CAFJ01000509.1 GCF_000239795.1 Bradyrhizobium sp. STM 3809
GGCGGGCGCAAAGTCGGAGCGTGACATGCGATCACCCCGCTCGCGAGCGGGGTGGTGGCCGCGAGGTCCATGTCCAGCGGCGAGGATGGTTCATTCCCCGCCGCTCTTCATCACCCCGCCGGCCTGAACGCCGGGCCCTCGAAGCGCAGGCCGGGGGCACCGCGTTCGACGCGATCATGCGCGGCCTGCACCAGGCGGGCATCGCCGGCCTCGGCCACGCGTGCGCGGCCGTCCAGCAAGGCGGCGAGACGCGCCAGCGCCAACGCCTTGTTGCGATGTTGCGAGCGGCCGTCGCGGGCGATCGCGGCGAGGCCGCTCGGCAGGTGCACGGCGCGCACCGCGCTCTCGGTCTTGTTCTGGTGCTGGCCGCCGGGGCCGCCGGCGCGGAAGCTTTCGAACCTGACGTCGCCGGTCGAGAGCGCCGGCAGCTGCGCGGGCAGCGGCAGATCGACGATGCCGACGAACCAGTTCTTGCGGCCGTGATGCGGCCGCAACGGACTGCGGCACACCCAGAGCAGTGAGCCCCGCGTCCAGCGTTGCGCGATCGCGTCGGCGCGCGGCCCATCCAGCACGGCGATCGCGCTGGCCGGTCCGTGACCGTCCGCCTCGCCACGCGCGATCGCGCAGTCGCAATCCGCCGCCTCGGCTTCTGCTGACAGCCGCGTGAGCGCCTGCGCGACCGCGATCCGGCATTCCGCCGGACCGCGTCCCGAGGTGAGGAGCAGCCGTCTCATCGGCGGTCCTCCTTCGGCCGCCGCATCGTGGCGATCTTCTTCACCGTGACCAGCGGCCGGAAGCTGGCGACGACGCGCGCCAGCCCGAACGCCTCGAGATCGGCGATCACGCCTGTGATCGGCTTGTAGGCCTCCGGCGCCTCCTCGGCGAGCAGCGCGCGATCCTCGCAGATCACGCGGCCGCCGAACGGATTGCGCGCCAGCCGCTCGCGATCCGATTTGGTGGCGCCGACCCGGCCGATCATCGACGAGCGGTCGAACTTGCGCCCGGCGCCATGCGCGATCGACCACAGCGCTTCCCGAGGCGCCGTCGCGAGCGGCGCGACGAGGTAGGACAGCGCGCCGCGCGAGCCTGGCACGACGACGAGGCCCCGGTCGGACGGCGCCGCGCCCTTCCGGTGCAGCACGCCCTCGCCGCGATGGACCACGCAATTGTGGGAGCATTCGCACACCGGGTCTACCTCGCAACGCAACGCCGCTGCCGCACGCCGCGCAATCAGGCTGCGATTGACCTGTGCCCAACGCAGCGCGTGGTCATGCGCCGCGAGATAGGCCTGGCCCTCCGCGCTGTCCGGCGCGAGCGGCTTCAATCCCTCCGCGACGTGCCGCTCGAGCAGCGCGTGGCCGAGGCCGCGCGAGCCCGAATGCACCAGCAGACAGGCGCGATCACGATCGATGCCGATCGTTTCATCGAACACCTGCTCGACGGTCTGCAGTTCGCAGAAGTGATTGCCGCTGCCGATTGTGCCGAGCGAGGCATCGAAGCCGGACGGTGCAAGCTCATGCGCAGCAAGCTCTCCTGCGATATCGCCGTCATACGGCTTGGCGATGTCACGCAGCCGGTCGGCCGCCTTGTCGACGCGGATGCGCCGCGCGGCGAGATCGAGTGTGTACAGGGCCATGCCGCAGCCGGCGTCGGAGCCGACGAAGGCCGGATGGATGTGGTCGGCGAGAATGGCGCAGCCGACGGGACCGAACTTGCCGGGATGCAGATCCGGCAGTCCGGCGACCGCGCGTACGCCGTCGATGTCCGCCACCGTTTCGAGCTGGCGCACGGCGGCGCCCTCGATCCAGGAGCTGGACGAGTAAAAGCCATGGACCGGCGCACGGCCGTCCACGCGATGGGAATTGCCCATGTGGGTACCTTGGAGACAGATAGGCAGGTATGGTCGTGAACTAACAGCGTGCGCGAACGCACGCAGGCCGACCCACACCCCGCCTCACGCGAGGGTCAGGCCCGACGGCTCCTGGCGGAGCAACGGATGATCGCAGTCATCGTGTCTCTCCTCATGCGGCGGAGCGGAATGCTCGACGCCGGCGGCGTACTAATCATAACGCTCGTCGTTTTGCAACGCTCAAGACTCAATCGCAGTTCTTCTGTGATGTGCAGGACACGGATGCCTGATCTGATCCAGGTCGTTCACGCTTTGCTGTCATTGCGAGCGTAGCGAAGCAATCCAGAGTCCCGCCCACCATCCTGGATTGCTTCGCTACGCTCGCAATGACGTGGTGAGGTCGCACGGCGACAATGATCCATTCGCCCGCGGCCGGCGATGCCACGCGCATCCCGGACTCAGAACAGCGCAAGAAAGTCGCCGATGAAATAGAGGAGGGCCAGCACGACCAGCACGCCCATCAGCACGAAAGAGAGCTGCACGGCGATCGCGCAGCCGCCGAGGGTCGTGGCCATCGCCGTGACGTGCCGCTCCTCGCGAAACAGCTGGCCGAAGACGCCGAGAATGATCGCGAGCAGGCCGAGCGAGACTGCGGCGACAGGCAAGTGCTGGTGCAAGCGGTCGGTCCACGACGTCTCCCGCACGGGCGCCTGATATGCGACGCCCTTGATCCGCGCCACCAGCCGGTCTTTGACGCGGTGTCCGACATCGACAATGACCTTGTCGATCGGCGGCGGCGGATCGATCACCGGCAGCACCCAATGCGGCAGCACCGCCGCAACAAGCGCGATCAGCCCGACCACGCAGCCGATCGCGCCAAGCCGCCGGGAACGAACGATCGTGTCTGTCATGGCTCAAAATCTCCGATGCAGAAGTCAGCAGTGTCCGGCTGTGTCGCGGAAGGATCGCGAAACGTTAATCTCGCCATCGTCACCGCGGAAAGGGCCGAGCCCTGCAACGCTGAACGCCGGATCGTGCGTCGGCCGCCGGAGCTCTCCGGTTCAAATGCCTCCGATCCGCTCAAGCTCATAGCAGGCGGCCCGCAAGCTGCTCTGCCTCCCAGCCTTCGAGAAAGTCACGCTGCTGCGTGACCCAGCGGACGTTCTCGCTGCCCCATTCGCGCGCGCGGCTGGCCTGCTCGCCCATCAACCAGAAATGCCGCACGACGACGAAGGCATGCGCGGCCTCGTAGTCGGCGGCCGAGATCGGACGGACCGAGCGGTAGCCGTCGACGAAGGCGTGCCATGCGGCATGGAAGCGCCGGCCGAACGATAGCTTCGCCCACAGGAACACCGACAGATCGTAGGCTAGGTAGCCGGGACCGCCGTCGTCGAAGTCGAAGAACACGGCCATGCCGTCGGGGCCGATGCGCGTGTTGAAGCCATGGCAGTCGCCATGACAATGCGTCCAGGTCAAGCCGTCCATCGCCGCGATCCGTGCCGCGGTTCGATCCGCGATGTCCTGGAGAAAGCCGCCATCGTCGGCGTCGATCAACCGCAAGTGCTGTCGAACGCGCGTCAGCGGCCGGAGCAGCAGATGCTCGAGATCCAGCCGGTAGAGCGGCGCTTCGGGCCGGTAGGACATCGCCGCATCGTGCAGTCTGGCGAGCGTCACGCCGTTGGCGCGCGCATCGCTCTCCGAGGCGACCTCCGGGCTTCGACCCTCGATGGCGTGAAACAGCACGCCGTCGCGCACGCCTTCCGCCGCCTCGCCAGACACGAACAATGCGCCGTCGCGCGTCTCCACCGCCGCGGCCACCGGCACGCTGCAGCGCGCGAGATGCGCGAGGAAGTCGGTCTCGGTGCGGACATCGGCCGGACCGCGGGCGCGGTGATGCGACAGGCGGAAGACGTAGCGTGCGCCGGTTGCCGATGTGATCAGATAGACGTCGTTGAAGCCGCGGTTCATCAGGCGGCACGTGAGCGGCCCCGGTAGCGCATAGTGTCTCGCCACGAAGCGGCCGACGCTCTCGGTGCCGGTCGTGGTGTAGATCGGCTCGAAGTCGGGCACGGCATGTATTCCAAATGGTGGAGGCGACGTCATCCTAGGCCGAAGCTGCCCGTAGTGGAAGATCGACGCGCGCGAGGCGCCGACCGCCGCCGCCCGTCCTCCGACTGCCCGTCGGGCAAATCGGCCGATGCCGTGCGCGCTGTTCGTCGCTCCTGTCCAGCCCCGCAATGAAAAATATTCTTGTTTCGCGTTTTCAGAATATCTGTATGTTTGCGCACATCCCGTCCCGTGCAGAGGGGCGTACGCGTCGTCACGATACGCAGGGGCGGGGAGTGGTGGCCGTGGGCCTGTCAGTGCGCTGATGCGCAAGACGACTGGCAGCTCGCGGACGGTCAAGCCGTGTGGTCCTGGCGCCCCGATGCTGGCGTCAAGTCGGCTGCGACATGACGTGTCGCGCGACGACGGGGGCAAACAAGCCGGTCCCCGGGGAGAGTACGGAGCAGCCGTTCCAACCATCGCGCAGGGAAGGCCGGGTCGTGTCCGGCTGGTCCTGTGGTTCCTGCCCCGTGCACTTTTCTCCGCACGGGGGCCGCGGGCCTCAGCCGAGGCTCGGTCTTCCCTGCACCCTCTCGCCTTCGGAGAGGGGATCGAACAGTGCAGCTCGGGCTCATTGAGCCGCGGGAGCGCGAAGGCGTGTCGTGATCAGCGCATCGCGATGCAGCGCCGGTCGGCCGAATGCCGCAGCCGCCGGCGTGTGGCGCAAGGTACGACTTGACCGCAGAGCGATCGCATATGGAAATCCGAGTCGGTAGCGACGAGCAATTCTGCGAGTTGGTTCACTCCGTCATGCCCGCGGCCTGTCCTGGCCGGGACAGGCTCGGCCATGACGATGTGAAGGGAGAGGGAGACGAGCGCAAAACCGCGAGCGTCACATGCGACAGCGCTGCGCTTGACCGGGATCAAGAGCGCTCGCGCTCGGTCATCTAAGCCCCTACAACATCCGCTGCTCGTCGTGACGAAGAATGGACTTCGTGGTGCCGCAAAATTCCATCGCGCCTCCGTCGGGCTTGCGGCGACGCCTCGGGCTTGCTCTGCTCGTGCTGTACGGCACCGGCGTGACCGTCGGGGCCGGGATCTATGTCCTGGTCGGCGCGGTCGCGGGGCATGCCGGGTCCTATTCCTCCTGGGCGTTCGCGCTGGCGGCGTTGGTGATGGCCTTCACCGCCGCGTCCTACGCCGAACTCGCGACCCGCTATCCCGTCAGCGCCGGCGAGGCCGCCTATGTCCGGGCCGCGTTCACGTCGCGGCTGCTATCCACCGCGATCGGCTCGCTGCGGCTCGCCACCGGGATCATCGCCGCCGCCGCGGTGACGCTCGGCGGCGCCGGCTACATCCGCCAACTGATCGACCTGCCCGCTCCGCTGATCGCGATGGCCATCGTGATCGCACTTGGCGCCGTCGCGTCCTGGGGCATTCTCGAATCGGTGATGCTGGCGGGCCTGCTGACCCTGATCGAGACCGGCGGACTGGTGTGGATCGTCGTCTCGGCCGTCCACTCCGGCGTCGCGTTCACGCCGGCGTTGCTGACGCCGCCGCCGCTCGAGCTCGGCGCACTCTCCGGCATCACCTTTGCGGGCCTGCTCGCCTTCTTCGCCTTCGTCGGCTTCGAGGACCTCGCCAATGTCGTCGAGGAAGCCAAGAACCCGCAGCGGGACATTCCGCGGGCGATGGCGCTCACCTTGCTGATCACGTCCGTGCTGTATGTGCTGATCGCGGCGATCGCGGTCAGCGCCGTGCCGCCTGGCGTGCTGTCGGTCTCGCCGGCGCCGCTCAGCCTGGTCTTCAACGCGGTGGCCGGCATCAGTCCGACGACCTTCAATGCGATCGCGGTCGTGTCGACGCTCAACACGGTGCTCGCGCAGATGACGATGACGGCGCGCGTGGTCTACGGCATGGCGGAACAGGGCGACCTGCCGCGCATCGCCGGCCGTGTCGATCCGCGCACCGGCACGCCGCTGATCGCGACCGGCCTCGTGATGCTGGCCGTGGTCGTGCTTGCGCTGGCCTTCCCGCTCGAGCGTCTGGCGGAAGGAACTTCGCTTGCGACGCTGACGATCTTCGCGATCGTCAATCTGTGCCTGCTGCGCATTCGCATCCGGCACATCGGATCGGATGCCGCCCATGTGCGCGTGCCGCCCTGGGTGCCGGCGCTCGGCCTCGTCACCTGCCTGCTGATGATCATCAGCGCCTTCGTCGCACCGTGAGCGGGAAGGGCCGTTCGGGACCATGTCGATGCCGGAGATCATGAGCCTCAGTCCCGAGATCGTGGCGATCGGTGTCGCGCTCGGCATCGGATTGCTGATCGGGCTCGAGCGCGAGCGCCGCAAGGGCGAGGGACCGGGGCGCTCGGCGGCGGGTCTGCGGACCTTCGCTGCGGCCTCGCTGGCCGGCGCCATCGCCATGCTGACCGGCGGCAGGCTGCTGCTGGCGGTCGTCGCGGCCGGCATCATGGCTCTCGTCGCGATCGCCTATCTGCGCTCGCGCAGCGACGATCCCGGACTGACATCGGAGACGGCGCTGATCCTGACCGTCCTGCTCGGCGGCCTCGCCACCGAGCGTCCCGCCCTGGCCGCAGGCGTCGCCGTCGTCCTCGCGGTGCTGCTCGCGGCGCGGCCGGCGTTGCACGGCTTCGTCCGCTCGGTGCTCAGCGAGAGCGAGCTGAAGGACGGGCTGATCTTCGCGGCGGCCACGCTCGTCGTGCTGCCGCTGCTGCCCGACCAGCCGATCGGCCCGTTCGGCGCGCTCAATCCGCGCGGCATCTGGACGCTCGTCGTGCTGATGATGGCGATCGGCGCGTCCGGTCATGTCGCGATGCGGCTGCTCGGTGCGCGCGGCGGGCTTGCGGTCGCCGGCTTCGCCTCGGGCTTCGTCTCCAGCACGGCCACGATCGGCGCGATGGGCGCGCGGGCGCGCAAGGCGCCGGAGCTCGCAGGCGCCGCGGCCGCCGGCGCGACGCTGTCCACCGTCGCGACGATCGTCCAGCTCGCGGCGGTGCTGGCGGCCACGAGTCTGCCGGCGCTGCGCTCCCTGCTGGTTCCGCTGCTGTGTGCCGGCGGCGCCGCCGTCGTCTACGGCGCGATCTTCACGATCGTCGGGCTGCGGCAGAGCGGTGCGGCGGACCTGCCGCTTGGACATGCCTTCAGCCTGCCTGGCGCCTTGTCGCTGGCGCTGACGATCTCGGCGGTGCTGGTGCTCTCCGCGGGCTTGCGCGAGGCGTTCGGAGAAGCCGGCCTGGTCGCGAGTGCCGCCGTCGCAGGTCTGGTCGACACGCACGCGCCCGCCGTCGCCGCGGCCGCGCTCGTGGCGTCCGGCAAGATCGGCACGGCCGAGGCGGTGGTTCCGATCCTGGCGGCGCTGTCGGTGAATACGATCAGCAAGATCGTGGTGGCCTGGACCAGCGGCGGCTCGTCCTTCGCGCTGCGGCTGGTCCCCGGCCTCGTCCTCGTCATCGCCGCCGCATGGACCGGCGCCATGCTCCCGAGCCTTGCCGATGTGCTGCAGCCATGACGGCAGCGCCTACGCGCTGCGCGGCAGCGGCTCGATGGTCGCGGCGGTCGCGTTGCGGTGCTGGATCAGCCACGCGATTGCGTCGTCCTCCTTCATCGGCTTGCCATACAGCCAGCCCTGGCCATAGGAGCAGCCGAGCATGCGCAGGCATTCCGCGTCGTCCTCGCGCTCGACGCCCTCGGCG
>NZ_CAFJ01000508.1 GCF_000239795.1 Bradyrhizobium sp. STM 3809
ACTTTCAGCGCGCGCAGCGAGCGCGACCGGCCGTCCCAGGCGATCCGCGGCAGCATGTGCAGGTCGGTGCGGCCCTCGCTGTGCACGACGCCGCCGATCGTGGTGGCCGCGCTGACGAAGCCCGCCTGCTCGGCAAGCGCGGCGTCGCTGCGGCGGAACGACGCGGGATCGCCGAACGGATACGCCATGTGCCGGACCGGGCGCCGTAGCGCGGTTTCGAGCACCGCCTTGCCCATCGCGATCTCGCGCTGGGCATCGGCATCCCTGAGATGGGCGAGCACGGGATAATGCACCGTGGCGCTGCCGATCGTGACATGGGGGTCGGCGGCAAGCCTGGCGATATCGGCCCAGTCCATCGTCGCCTCGCGGGAGAGCGCGGCGAGGTCGACCGAGTGGCGCGAGCAGAGGTCGCGGATCGCGACCGACAGTTCGGCCGGCGCTAGCCTGCGCAGCCAACCCTGGAGATAGGCGAACAGCTCGGCCTTTTCGGCCGGCTTGAACACCGAGAAGCGCTGCTCGCGATGATCGATCACCAGGCTGATGCGGGCCTCGCGCGCGATCACCGCCTCGAGCCCGAGCCACCAGGCCTCGCCGAGCCCATCCGGAAACGCGCTGGGAACATAGACCGTGAACGGCACGCCGTGGCGCGCCAGCACCGGATAGGCGTGCGTGACGAGATCCTTCCACGCCCCGTCGAAGGTCAGGCAGGCGAAGCGCCGCGCCTCGGGCAGTTGCACGGCGCGGGCGCAGGCTTCGTCGAGCGAGACGATGTCATAGCCCCAGCGCTTGAGCTTGCGGATCACCTGATCGAGAAAGCGCGGCGTGATCTCGGCGTGCTTGAGCGGCTGGAACGGACCCTTGCGGCGCGGCCGCACCCGCTCGAACCGCAGGATGGCGCCGGCACCGCGTCTCGCCCGCGAGGCCAAGAGCGTGCCGCCGCTGAAAAAGGCCAGTTCGAGCCGGGCGCTCCGCAGCCACCTGTTGTCCGACGACAAATCCGCGCCCCTTCGCAAAATATCCACTTGAAACGCAAAGCTGCGCGCCCACCTGATGGGCAGCGACGATGGCGCGATTGCGTCGCCCGCCGTCACCCGAGTCTGAGAACATCGAGTTTAAGGACATCGAGCTTAAGATCGCGTGGCCGGCGCCGATTAGAACGTCTTTTGCTGATAACTTTTCCCGTTTTGGGACGCGTGCATTGCCATTACCCTTTGTTGAGACTTCTTTGCGAGGGTCGGATGACCCAGAGCAACAAAATTCCAAGACTCTCCCAATCCCAACGCGAGTTGCGCGATGACCATGGCCGCCGTGATCGAGAGCCGGACGGCGCAGGCGCCCGCGCAACGCCTCGTGTCCGGGATCGCGCGAGTCGAGATCATCTCGGATCTCGCCATAGCCGAGCCGGTCTGGCGCGCGCTCGAAGCTTCCGAGCAGGTCTTCACGCCGTATCAACGCTTCGACCTGCTCGCCGCCTGGCAGCGCGATGTCGGCGCGCGTGAGCAGGCGCGGCCGTTCATCGTCGTCGCGCGCGATGCGGAGCAGCGCCCGCTCCTGCTGCTGCCACTGGCCTTGCGGCACCGCTTCGGTGTCCGCGTCGTCAGTTTCATGGGCGGCAAGCATGCCACGTTCAACATGCCGCTGCTGGAGCGCGACTTCGCCGCGCGCGCGGGCGGTCGGGATCTCGACGCCCTGCTCGCCGGCTTGCGCGATCACGGCGGCGCCGACGTGCTGGCCCTCGCGCAGCAGCCGATGCGCTGGCGCGACCTCGCCAATCCCCTGGCACTCTGGCCGCAACAGCCGTCGGTGAACGACTGCCCCGTGCTCCTGATGCCGCCAGGCGCCGCGCCGACGGCGCTGCTGTCGAACTCCTTTCGCAAGCGGCTCAAGAGCAAGGAGAAGAAGCTCCAGGCGCTGCCCGGCTACCGCTACATGATCGCGGAGAGCGACGGCGAGATCGGTGAGATCCTCGACTGGTTCTTCCGCACCAAGCCGATCCGCATGGCCGAGCAGAAGCTGCCGAACGTCTTCGCCGAGCCCGGCGTCGAAGGCTTCGTTCGCACCGCCTGCATGGCGAGGCTCGCCTGCGGTCATCGGGCAATCGTGATCCACGCGCTGCGCTGTGACGCCGAGATCATCGCGATGTTCGCCGGCGTCGCCGACGGCGGGCGCTTCTCGATGATGTTCAACACCTACACGCTGTCGGAGAATGCGCGCTGGAGCCCAGGGCTGATCCTGATGCGCTCGATCATCGATCACTACGCGCAAAAGGATTTTCGCGCGCTCGACCTCGGCATCGGCTCCGACGACTACAAGCGGATGTTCTGCAAGGACGACGAGCCGATCTTCGACAGCTTCATCCCGCTGACCGCGCGCGGCCGCGTGGCCGCGGGCGCCATGGCGGCGATCGGACGGGCAAAGCATGCCGTCAAGCACAGCCCTGCGCTGTTCCGTCTCGCACAGCGGCTGCGCGGCGCGCTGCGGCCGGGCCCGACGAAGGACGAGGACTAGGCGGCGACGCCGCGCGGCCCGGGCTGGCTGCGGTTCACGCCGCCGACCGGCGCCTTGAGCATGGTGACGGCGCCGAAGCCGACCTCGCGCAGCTGCTCGCTCATCTGGCTGCGCGCCTCTTCGGGCATGGCGGGATCGGGCACCACGACCGCGCGCGCGCCCGCCGTCAAGAGCTCCGCCGGCAGGTCGGAGGCGTTGCCGGCGTCGAGCAGCACGTGGTCGTAGACGCGCAGCAGCGCGTCGATCGCAAGCGCCAGCCGCGGCGATTGCAACTGGTTGCGGTCGGCGCCGGGCCGGCCGGCATTGACCAGATGCAGCCGCGAGGCCTGGTCCTTGGTGATGATGGACGCGAACGACGCCTCGCCGAGCATCAGCTCGATCAGCCCGGGCGCCGCCGGATCGACCGAGAGACGGGCGAGCAGCTGCGGACGGCCGGCGAGATCGACGAGCACGACGCGGGCGTCCCGGGCCATGCTGCGGGCGAGCGACAGCGCGGTCGTCGTGACGGCCTCGCCGCCGGCGGTGCCGAGCACGGTGATCTTGCGGGCCGCTCCGCCCGCGGCCAGGAGACCCGCGGCGAGCAGATCGAGCTCGCTCAGGGACGGGACAGGCTTCACCGGTTCGGGCACCGGCGCGGCGGCAGCGGGTGGCGACGCGACGGCAACGGCAGCCGGAGGAGCGACTTGCGTGACGACAGGCGGCGCTGCCACCGCGGCAGGGGCGACCACGGAGACGGTGGGTTCAACCGGCCCGGCAGATGCCGACATCACCGGCTCCACCCGCGCCGGCGGCACAGCGGCGATGACGGGAGCGGCTGGTCCAAAAGCTGTCGCGGCGCGCGGCGCGGTGAGGCGCAGCAGCTCGCCGCTGATGACGACGCCGGCTGTCAGCATCAGCGTCGCCAACGTCGCGATCAGCACGATCGGCAGCTTCTTCGGATAGGCCGGCGTGTTCGACACCACCGCGCGCGAAATGATCCGGCCCTCCGCCGGCGGCGTGTCCAGGGTCTCGCGGGTGTTGGCCTCGCGGTACTTGGCGAGATACGACTCCAGAAGGTCACGCTGCGACTTGGCCTCGCGCTCCAGCGCCCGCAGCTGCACATCCTGGCCGTTGGTGGACGCCGCCTGCTTCTTGGCCTGGTCGAGGCTCTGGCTCAGCATCTGCACCCGCCCGTCGGCGATGCGCGCGTCGCTGTCGAGCGAGCGCGAGATCTTGCCGGCCTCGTCGCGGATCTGGCGGTCGAGATCGGCCAGCTGCGCCTTCAGCTCCTTGATGCGGGGATGATTGTCGAGCAGCGTCGACGACTGCTCGGCGAGCTGCGCGCGCAGGTTCACGCGCTGCTCGGACAGCCGCCGCATCAGCTCCGAATTGAGCACCTCGGACGCCTCGATCGGCTGGCCGCTCTGCAACATCTCGCGGATGAGCCGCGCCTTCGTCTCGGCATCCGATTTCAGTGCGCGGGCGTTGTTGAGCTGGGTATTGACCTCGCCCATCTGCTGGTTGGAGAGCGAGGTGTTGTTGGTGCCCATGAACGAATTCGACTTGGTGCGGAAGTCTTCGACGCGCGATTCCGCCTCCTCGACCTTCTTGCGCAGACTTTGGATCTCGCCGGCCAGCCACTGGCTCGCCGATTTCGCCTGCGCCTGGCGGGCGGCCTGCTGAACGACCAGATAGCCATCGGCAATGGAGTTGGCGACCTGTGCGGCGAGCGCCGGATCCTGCGACTGGAATTCGACGACGAGGACACGCGACTTGTCCACCGCGTAGACGGTCAGGCGTTCGTAGTAGGCGTCCATGACGCGCTCCTCGGGCGTCATCGCGAGCGGATCCTTCACCAGCCCCACCATGGCCGCGATCGACTTCAAAGGCGACACGCCGCGCAGCACGGGATCGAACTCGGGCAGCTCCCCGAGCTTGTTCTTCCGGATGATGTCCCGGGCCAGATCACGCGACAGCACGAGTTGCACCTGGCTCGTCACCGCTTCGGCATCGAGCGCGGTGCGCTCCTCCGCCCGCTCGCCGCTCGGGCGCAGGAACGGACTCTCGCGGCCATCGATCAGGATGCGCGCTTCGGACTTGTAGCGCGGGGTGATCATGTTGACCGCAGTGACCGCGAGCGCGAGGGCAAGCAGCGTCGGCAGCAGAATGAAGCCGCGCTTGCGCGCCAGCGCACGGCCGATCAGCCGAACGTCGAGGTCGCCGGACGCGACATGCTCGGCCGGCGCAGGCACGCTCGTCCGAGACGGGACGGACGCCTTGTCAGCCCGGACCTTCTTGTCGGCACGCCAGAACGCCAACCGCATCATCCACTCCCGCGACCTACGCCACGCTGCTACCCTACGTGGTACGATTACACTCTATTAAGGTTGCTGACCGGTTAATCGAACAACCGGCCCCGCTCGTCCAGAAACAAACCTCGCCACACAACATCGCGACGCTCGACCTTGGCAGTCACAATGTCGAAACGAGCCGGCCCTCAATCGAAGAAGTGAAGCTTTGTTAACCATCAGCGATCTATTCAGATACGTCACGAATGACCCAGCGCGAGAGACACCCGTGCTCCCTCAATCTGCCAGCCGTCAGATCAGCTCGCGCCCCACGGCCTGGCAAGAGCAGGCACAGGATGGCGCTGCAGACCAAGGCGACATGGCGCGATCGCCGGACCGGCCCCTGAAAATCCTCCATGCGGTGAGAGCTCCGGTCGGTGGCATCTTCCGTCACATTCTCGATCTGGCCAACGGCCAGGCCGATCGCGGCCACCACGTCGGCATCGTCGCAGACAGCTTGACCGGCGGTGAACGTGCCGATGCGGCGCTGGCGCAGATTGGACCGCGCATGGCGCTCGGCGTCCATCGCATCGCCATTCATCGCGAGCCGTGGCCGACCGACGTCATCGCGCTCAGCCAATTCCATCGCCTGTCGCGCCGGCTCGAACCGGACGTTCTGCATGGCCACGGTGCAAAGGCCGGCGCGTTCGTCCGCTTGCTCCCGCACCGGCCAGGGACCATCCGGATCTACACGCCTCATGGCGGATCCCTGCACTATCCGCCCACCACACTGAAAGGTGCTCTCTACGGACGGCTCGAACGCGCACTGATGAACCGGACCGACCTCTTTCTGTTCGAGAGCGTCTTCGCGCGCGACACCTATGAGCGCATGATCGGCCATCCGCAGGGCTTGATCCATTGCGTCTTCAACGGGGTCACGGCGGGCGAATTCGATCCGGTCACGCCGGCGACGGATCAGACCGATATCGCCTATGTGGGCGAGTTCCGGCACATCAAGGGGGCCGATCTTCTGATCGACGCCCTCGCGAATCTGCACGCCAACGGACGGCCCGTCACGCTCACCTTGGGTGGCGACGGCGAGGAGACGATGCGCCTCAAGGCACAGGTCGAACGTCTCGGCCTGACCTCCGCGGTGCGCTTTATTGGCCACGTGAAGGCTCGCGACGGCTTTTCCAAGGGCCGCCTGCTCGTCGTTCCGTCGCGCGGCGACTCCATGCCCTATGTCGTGATCGAGGCCGGCGCCGCCGGTGTCCCGATGATCGCGGCCAGGGTCGGCGGCATTCCGGAAATCTTCGGGCCGAACAGCGAGGCGCTCTTCATGCCGGGCAATGCGGTCGCGATGGCGCAAGCTATCGCGGCGGCGCTCGACGATCCCGCCACCACGCAGCTGCGCGCCAAGGCGCTGCGCGAACGTGTCTTCCAGCATTTCTCGCAGAAGGCCATGGTCGAGGGCGTGCTCGACAGCTACCGCGAAGCATTTACCAAGACCTGACGTCATTTACCATCGCTAACCGTTTCTTCCGAATTGCCGCTTAATCCCGACGTTGGGGAATTTCCCCCGGCGCGCTCAGCGCTTACATGACCACGAATACTAACAAACATAATCCGGGCTTGTACGACTGTGGAACCGATCAACGCTCGCTCGATGCTGGATGCTGCCGCGGCTTCGGCCGCATCGACCGCCGGGGCTGGACAGCAGCCGGCCGTTGAACGGCGCCGCCGTCTGTCGCCTGCGGCGCTCGCCGTCGCCAACCAAAAGGTCCACCGCGCCTATTCTCCGATCGTTCTCGCCGGCATTGTGCGTATCGCGGACTTCGTGCTGCTGAGCGTTGTCGGCAGCGCCATCTATTTCGGCTACGTCGTTCCGCTCAGCGGCTTCCATTGGGAGTACCTTGCGGCGATTCTCGGTCTCGCCGTCAGCACGGTTGTCTGCTTCCAGGCGGCCGACATCTATCAGCTCCAGGTCTTCCGTGCCCAGGTGCGGCAGATGACCCGGATGATCTCGTCCTACTGCTTCGTCTTTCTGCTGTTCATCGGCCTTTCTTTCTTCGCCAAGATCGGCAGCGAAGTCTCGCGCCTTTGGCTTGCGGCCTTCTTCTTCGTCGGGTTGGGCGCGCTGATCGCGAGCCGGGTCGTCCTGCGCAACCTGATCCGCAGTTGGGCGCGACAGGGCCGCCTCGACCGGCGGACCATCATCGTCGGTGCCGACCAGAGCGGCGAGGACTTGGTGCGCGCGCTGAAGACGCAGGACGATTCGGAGATCGAGATCCTCGGCGTGTTCGACGACCGCAGCGACTCCCGCGCGCTCGAGACCTGCGCCGGCGCGCCGAAGCTCGGCAAGGTCGACGACATCGTCGAGTTCGCCCGCCGCACCCGCGTCGATCTGGTGCTGTTCGCACTGCCGATCTCCGCGGAAACGCGCATTCTCGACATGCTGAAGAAGCTGTGGGTGCTGCCGGTCGACATCCGTCTCTCCGCCCATACCAACAAGCTGCGCTTCCGTCCCCGCTCCTATTCCTATCTTGGTGCGGTCCCGACACTCGACGTGTTCGAGGCGCCCATCACGGATTGGGACCAGGTGATGAAGCTGCTGTTCGACCGGCTGGTCGGCGGCCTGATCCTGCTGATGGCGCTGCCGGTGATGGCGCTGGTGGCGCTGGCGATCAAGCTCGACAGCCCGGGTCCGGTGCTGTTCCGGCAGAAGCGGTTCGGCTTCAACAACGAGCGCATCGACGTCTTCAAGTTCCGCTCGCTGTACCACCACCAGGCCGACCCGACGGCGTCCAAGGTCGTGACCAAGAACGATCCGCGCGTCACGCGCGTCGGCCGCTTCATCCGCAAGACCAGCCTCGACGAACTGCCGCAGCTGTTCAACGTCGTGTTCAAGGGCAACCTCTCGCTCGTCGGCCCGCGGCCGCATGCGGTGCAGGGCAAGCTGCAGAACCGGATGTTCGACGAGGCCGTCGACGGCTACTTCGCCCGCCACCGTGTCAAGCCGGGCATCACCGGCTGGGCGCAGATCAACGGCTGGCGCGGCGAAATCGACAACCAGGAGAAGATCCAGAAGCGCGTCGAGTTCGATCTGTACTATATCGAGAACTGGTCCGTGCTGTTCGATCTCTACATCCTGCTCAGGACGCCGCTGGCGCTGATGACCAAGAGCGAGAACGCCTATTGAATTCGGGGATCCGGAGCGGGCGGCAGCGCGCTTCGTGCGTAGGTCTGGCTGGTCCCGCCACGCGTTGCGTATGAGTGTGAGTTCGTGATGGCGTACACGGCGGCCGCCGGAGAGTTTGCGTCGAGGCCGATCACCCCTCCGGGAGTGATCGGCCTGCAGCGCGCGCTCGTCTGGCTGATCGGGGCCTCCGGCGCGATCGTGTTCATCGAACCAAGCCCTTATGAGCTCGTCACGCTCGCCTCCGCCGCGGTGTTCGTTGCGACCGGGATCAAGCTGCGCGCGGTGTTCGTTCCCCTCCTCCTGCTGCTGTTCCTGGTCAATCTCGGCTACACGATCAGCGCCGTTCCGCTGCTCGAGGATTCCAAGATCACGAACTGGATCGCGACATCCTGGTACATGGCGGTCACGGCCATGCTGCTGGCGATGATCACTGCGGAAGATACCGCGGCGCGACTCGACATGCTCCGGCGCGGACTCGTGGTGGGCGGCGGCATCGCCGGGCTTGCCGCCGTCGCCGGCTACTTCCATCTCGTGCCCGGCGGCGACGATCTCCTCACGCTGTATGGCCGCGCGCGCGGCACGTTCAAGGATCCGAACGTGCTCGGCGCATTCCTGATCCTGCCGGCGCTGCTCGCGCTGCAGAATGTCGTCACCGCCCGCGTTGCGGCGACGCTCCGCGCCAGCTTCGCGCTGGGCATCATGACGCTCGCCATCCTGCTTGCCTTCTCGCGCGCCGCCTGGGGCGGCCTGGTGCTCACCGCCGCTTTCATGCTGGCGCTGATGGTGCTGACCAGCCAGACGAGGGGCGAGCGATCCCGCATCATCGTCATGACGCTCGCCGCGGCCGTGGCGGGTATCGTCCTGATCGGCGTTCTGCTCTCCATCGACTCCATCGCCGACATGTTCAAGCAGCGGGCGAGCTTCGACCAGAGCTACGACGAGGGCCGCTTCGGCCGCTTCGGGCGCCACATCCTCGGCGCCGACATGGCGCTCGACCTGCCGTTCGGGATCGGGCCGCTGCAGTTCCACAACTACTTCCCCGAGGACACCCACAACTCCTATCTGAACGCGTTCATGTCCGGCGGCTGGCTGTCCGGCATCTGCTATCCCGCGCTCGTCTTCACCACCGTCATTCTCGGCTTCCGCTACCTGTTCGTTCGCGTGCCGTGGCAGCGCACCTACATCGCAATGTTCTCCGCCTTCCTCGGCACTGTCGGCGAAAGCTTCATCATCGACACCGATCATTGGCGGCATTTCTTCCTGATGCTCGGCACGATGTGGGGCATGATCGCCGCCACCCGCGCGCATCAGGCCGAGGCAAGCCGATCCGCAGAGATCGGCTCCCCCGTCACCTCGACCTAATCCTCCACCGTGAAGGTCAGCCCGGCATTGTCGACCAGCCGCTTGATCAGGCTGTCCTGGAGTACTGCGCCCGGAGTCCAGAAGCCGCCCTTCACGCCGGAGCCGTCGCGCAACAGGCCGATCGCGCATTCAGAGATCATCTTCGAGGTCGAGCCGTAGCCGGGATCGCGGTCGCCCTTGACGGTGGCGCGGACCTGGCGGCCGTCGGGCGCGATCGCGAGAAAGAGCAGGTTGTAGTAGCCCTTCTCACGCTCCTCCTTCGAGGGGCCCTCGCCCGGCTTCGGCGCGTTCGGGCCGGTCTTCTCGGAGTTCGCCGCCATCACCTTCTTGGCGTTGGCCTCGCCCTTCTCGCCGGGACCGGTCAGCACCATCTCGTCATAGACGAAGTCCTGGCCGTACGGGAAACCCATCAGCATGTTGGAGCGATGGACGTTGCGGGTGTTGATCAGCGCCATCATGAACGGCGCGGTCCAGGACTGCAGGTCCTCCTCGTAGAGAGGCTTGTTGCCGGTCGGCTGCTTCGGGCCCTTGAAGCCCGGCGTGAGCGCGAAGAAATCCTTCAGGACCGACACCAGGCTGAGGTCCTGGGCGACCGCATCGAACGTCGCCTTGGCGCTCGCGGCCGTGCCGCCCGACAGCGTGCCGCTCATGCCGCGGACGCGGCCCTTGACGCGGGCGGCCGCGGCGCCGAGCACCTTCTTGGCCTGCTGCTGCACGAAATAGACGCCGAGCTCGAACGGCACGGAATCGAAGCCGCAGGAGAACACGATGCGGGCGCCGCTCTTTTCCGCGGTCGCCTGATGCTTGTCGATCATCTGCCGCATCCACACCGGCTCGCCGCAGAGATCGACATAGTCGGTGCCGGTCTCGGCGCAGAGGGCAACGAGCTCGTTGCCATAGTACTGATAGGGACCGACGGTGGTCAGCACCAGCCTGGTCTGCGCCACCATGGCCTTCAACGACGCGGGATCGGAGGCATCGGCCGCGATGAGTGGCGTGTCGGCGGGCGCGCCGATTTCATCGCGCACAGCCGCGAGCTTGTCGAGGCTGCGGCCGGCCATTGCCCAGCGCAGCGTGCCGTCGCCTTGGTAGCGCGTGGCGAGATATTCGGCGACGAGTTTGCCGGTGAAGCCGGTGGCGCCGTAGACGACGAGGTCGAATTTGGATGAGGTCATTGTGGTTCCCTGGAGATCAACTGCAAATCGGTTGCGCCGTCATTGCGAGCGGAGCGAAGCAATCCTGAGTCCCATCCGCAGCTCTGGATTGCTTCGCTCCGCTCGCAATGACGAATATCTATTTCTTCCCATAAGATACGCTCATGCCGGCACGCACGTCGTTCTGGATGCCGTAGGGCGCGATCGGATAGCGCAGGCCGTTTTTGGCAAGCTGCTTCATGCCGGCGATCGCCTTGGCGAGATCGGCCGGCTTCAGCGCCATCAGCATCTCCTCGTCCGGCACGCCGCCATAGCGGCGCTCCGCGAAGCAGGGCAGCGACAGGCTGGGCTCACCGGTCTTCAGCGCGCGGCCCCAGGAATCGGCGCAGGCCGTCTCGCCGACCACGCCCCATTCGAACTTCTTGTAGCCGACATATTGCAGGCCGTTGATCAGGATGATCATCTGTCCCGGCGTCGCATAGACGAGGCAGATGTCCGGCGGATCGAGCCGGCCGCTCGCCAGCGGGCTCACCGCCATCGCCTGGTAGCGGCCTGATGGCACCACGTCGAGCGCCTCCTGCCGCTTGCGGGCATCCTCGGCGGTGCCGTGCCAGACGCCGACATAGCCCTCTCCCTTCAGCCAGGTCTCGTCCTGCGGACCGAGCCCGATCACGGCGCGGCACTGCGCGCCGACGAGGTCGTCGCCGGTGATGCCGACGGTCCAGCCGAGCCGCGCGGCCATGCTGACGATCTGATCGGTGGTGTGCACGGCATTCGGCCGGCGGATCTTCTCCACCGCTTCCATGTCGGCGACGCGTGCGAACATCTTGATGCCGATCACGGTCGTCTTCAGCCGCAACAGGGCGTTGAGATCGGCAACCATCGCCGCGAGATCGAGCCGCTCGGAGGCGTTCGGCTGGTGCATGTGGCGCTCCCTCTCTGCCGCGCGACCCGGGCCTGTGAGGCTTGGGTCGGCTTCGGGGCGCTTGTTAGACGCTCGCGGCCCGCGAGGCCAGCCCCTCCGCCGACCGGGTTCGCCCGCCCTACCATGATCCTTCTCGATCCCCTGGGAATCACTTATGAATTTTTGATCCTCAGACAGGACCCAGCGATGAGCCGCCGTGACCGGAACAAGGGCGCGAAGAGCGCAAGGCCCGGCCCCGCTGCGCCGCCGCCCGCTTCGCCGATCGCGCTCTACGAGGCCGGCCTGCAGCATCTCGGCAGCGGCCGTCTGCTCGACGCGCAGATGTGCTGCGAGCAGGCGCTGGCGGTCGATCCGGCCCACGCCGACGGCCTCGCGCTGATGGGCATCATCGCCCTGCAAAGCGGCCAGCACGACCATGCCGTGGCGTGGTTCTCGCGGGCGATCCGGCAGAACCCGAAGATCGACTACCTCACCAGCCTCGGCTTCACCTTGAAGCAGATGGGCCGGCTCGACGATGCGCTCGCCGTGTTCGACAAGGCGATCCAGCTCAAGCCGGACGATGCCGAATTGTGGAAGCACATGGGCGCCGTGCTGCTGGCGGCCAACCGCCACGGCCAAGCGCTGCTGAGCTATCAGCAGGCGCTCACGCTCAATCCCGGACATCGCGAGGCTGCGTTCCAGAGCGGGCTGCTGCTGCAACAGCAGGAGCGCCACGAGGAAGCCGTGCAGGCCTTCACGGTGTGTCTGACCCAGCAGCCGAGCGATCTGCCATCGCTGCAGATGCGCGCCAGATCGTTCCGGCACCTGAAGCGCTACGATGAGTATCTGGCCGATTGCCAGCGCGCGCAGACGCTTGCTCTGGCCGATCCGCTGGTCTGCAACAATCTCGGCGATGCCCTCGTCTGCCTGCGCCGCAACGACGAGGCTGTGGCCTGGTTCGACAGGGCGCTGGCAGTGCGGCCGGGTTTGGTGGACGTGCTGCACAACAAGGGGTTTGCGCTGCTGCAGGTGCTGCGCTTCGAGGAGGCCGCCGCGGTCTACCGCGAGATCCTCGCGCTCGAGCCTGGAAATGCCAAGGCAGCCTGGCAGCTCGCCCATATCGAGCTGCAATGCGGCGACTACGCAGCCGGCTGGGCGCGACGCGAGGCCCGCTGGGCCATGCCCGATTTCTCGCCCGACTATCCGCGCTGCTCCGAGCCGAAATGGCTGGGGCAAGAGGATATCGCAGGCAAGACCCTCCTGATCGAGGAGGACGAGGGTTACGGCGACAACATCCAGTTCGCGCGTTATCTGCCGATGGTCGCGGCGCGCGGCGCCAAGGTGATCCTGGTGGTGCGCGAGCCGCTGCGGCGGCTGATGGCCGGCATCGAAGGCGTCTCGCAGTGCCTCGCCTTCACGCCGGACCTGCAGCGGCCGGCCTTCGACATGCATTGTCCGATCATGAGCCTGCCGCTGGCCTTCGGCACCACGCTCGCCAGCATTCCGCCGGCGAGCTATCTGCCGCCTCCGCCGGCCGATCGCGTCGCGTTCTGGGAGCAGCGGCTCGGACCGCACCACCGGCTGCGCGTCGGCCTGGTCTGGTCCGGCAACCCGCATCAGGCCAACGACGGCAACCGATCGATGCCGCTCGCCACGCTGCTGCCGCTGCTCGAGGTCGAAGCCGACTTCATCAGCCTGCAGAAGGAGCTGCGCACCGCGGACCAGGCGCTGCTCGCCCGAGAGGGGCGCATCCGTGACGTCACCGCCGAATTGACCGACTTCGCCGACACGGCGGCCCTGATGTCCTGTCTCGACGTCGTCGTCACCGTCTGCACCAGCGCCGCGCATCTTGCCGCGAGCTTGGGGCGTCCGACCTGGATCATGCTGCCCTACCTCGCCGACTGGCGCTGGCTCAGGGATCGCGACGACAGCCCGTGGTATCCGAGCGCGCGGCTGTTCCGGCAGGATGCCGGCCGCCGCTTCGAGCCGGTCGTCGCCCGCGTGCGCGCCGAACTGGCGGCGAAGGCGGCCGGCTTCAAGGGCACGACCGCTTAGGTCGGCCCTGGGAACAGCTCGTCCGTGCGGCCGCGCAGGCGGTAGGCCAGGAGGCCGACCCATTCGCGCACGGCGATGTCGGCGCGACGCAGGCCGAGAAGCGAGATGCCGTCGAAGTCGAGCACGCGGCCGACGCGCCAATCCACCGGATAGGGCTCGACCGGAAAGCCGGCCTTCCGGAACAGCCCGACCGAGCGCGGCATGTGATAGGCCGAGGTCACCAGGAGCCAGCGCTCGCCCGGCTTGGGAGAGATCAGCGCCTTGGAGAAGATCGCATTCTCGTAGGTGTTGCGCGACTGCCGCTCCAACAGCAGCCGCTCCTTGGGCACGCCGAGGCTCTCCAGGATCTCGGCGCCGACATCCGCCTCCTTTGCCTCGGTCGCGATCAGATTGGCGCTGCCGCCGGTGAACAGCACGCGCGCATTCGGATAGCGCCGGGCCAGCACCGCGGCCTGGATCACCCGGTCGGCGCCCGCCACCGTCACCGGCATGCCGTACATCGCGGAGAGATCGGAATCGACGGGCCCGCCCAGCACGATGATGCCGTCCGGCGCGCCCTTGGCCGGATCCCATTTCGGAAACCGGCTCTCGAGCGGATAGAGCATCAGGCTGCCGAGCGGCGTCAGGCCGACGACCGCCAGCAGCAGCATGGCCGACACCACGAGCCTGCGCCCCAGCTTGGCGAACCGCGTCAGCATCAGGAGGGCGCCGATGAGGCCGAGCGCGATCATGAAATTGGTCGGCAGTGCCAGCAGGCCGAGCGTCTTGGACAGGACGAAGAACATTCAGGACTCCGGCGCGGGGTGAAAGGCCACGGCCGCCCTCATACACGACAGCCGCCATGCGTCGCCATCTCTCTGCGAACGCCATGTGATGCGCTATGCTGTGCTGCGAACCGGCACGAATGAGAGGATCATGGCCCATCATCATCTGCACGCCAGCCCCGAGACCTGTCATTGGGGCTTCTTCGAATCCCGGCTGAAGCCGGTGCTCACGGTCGACAGCGGTGACGAGGTCACGATCGATTCGATCAGCGGCGGGCCGGACGTGGTGCCCGACACCAGCAAATTTCACGTGCCGCCGGAGCTGTTCGACGTTCACGCGCGCAGCGAGCGGATGGTGCCGGGCCACATCCTGACCGGGCCGGTCGCGGTCCGCGGCGCCGAGGTCGGCGACGTGCTGGAGGTCGACATCCTCGATGTCCAGTTGCGCCAGGACTGGGGCTACAATTTCATCCGGCCGCTGGCCGGCACCCTGCCCGACGATTTCCACGACAGCCGGTTGATGAACATCCCGCTCGATCGGGAGCGCATGGTCGGCAAGATGCCGTGGGGGCTGGAGCTGCCGCTGGCGCCGTTCTTCGGCGTGATGGGCACCGCGCCGCCGCCGGCCTGGGGCCGCATCACCTCGCTGATCCCGCGCGCGATGGGCGGCAACCTCGACAACAAGGAGCTTGGGCCCGGCGCCAAGCTGTATCTGCCGGTGTTCGTGCCGGGCGCACTGTTCTCCTGCGGCGACGGCCATGGCGTGCAGGGCGACGGCGAGGTCTGCGTCACCGCGATCGAGACCGCGCTGCAGGGGCGTTTCCGTTTCACCGTGCGCAAGGATCTCCGCTTCGACTATCCGCGCGCCGAGACGCCGACGCACTACATGACCATGGCGATGGACCCCGATCTCGATCAGTGCGTGGTCAAGGCGCTGCGCGACATGATCGTGCTGCTCGGCGAGAAGCGCAATCTGTCGCGCGAGGACGCCTACACGCTGTGCAGCCTCGCCGCCGACCTGCGGGTGACGCAGACCGTCAACGGCTCGAAGGGCATTCATTGCATGATCGCGAAGGCGGTCGTGCACGGGTGACATCGGCGTCAGGGGCGCACGCTGGCGCCCCTCCCCCGCCGTCGTCCCGGGCTTGACCCGGGACGATAGCCACCGGCCGATGTGGTGCGCCGATGTCTGCCAGATCGCCCCATCACTCCCGCCGCAGCGTATCGCTCCCGGGTCAAGCCCGGGACGACGGCGGCGGGCGGCGCGATCAACTTCCGATAAAAATAATCTACTTGCTATTTTTCGGAAATTATGGTCATCTCCGCGCATCCCGCCTCAAGCAGAAGGGGCGTTGCGC
>NZ_CAFJ01000507.1 GCF_000239795.1 Bradyrhizobium sp. STM 3809
CGTGGCGACGCCGAGCATGATGCCGAGGAACGAGAACCCCGCGATCACGGAGATGAAGCCCTCGCGGCGCCGGGCACGCAGGTAGCGCCCGGACAGCATCCACTCGAAGGGCGCGAAGGGCGCGGTCTGCACGGGTTCGGTCATGGCGTCATCCATTGCGCGATCATCCCATGATTCGGGCCGATTGTGGCCGGATTGGCCGTCGGCCACTGGCTCCCCCGGTGGATATTCCGATGATCGACCGAACGGCTCAGCTCGCCACGGTTCCAGCGCCGAGCCGCGCCACGATGTCGGCCGGCGACATCATCTCGCGCGCGCCGTCGCTGCGGGTCTTCACCTCGACCTTGCCTTCGGCAAGGCTCTTGGGGCCGACCATGATCTGCCAGGGAATGCCGATGAGATCGGCGGTGGCGAACTTGCCGCCGGCGCGCTGCTCGGTGTCGTCATAGAGCACGTCGACGCCCTTGGCGAGCAGATCGCGATAGAGCTGCTCGCAGGCGGCATCGGTGTCCGAGCCGCCCTGCTTGAGGTTGAGGATCACGGCGCGGAACGGCGCGACCTCTTCCGGCCATTTGATGCCGGCGTCGTCGTGGCAGGCCTCGATGATGGCACCCGCGAGGCGCGACACGCCGACGCCGTAGGAGCCGCCGTGGACGGTGACCTCCGCGCCATCAGGCCCGGCGACCAGCGCCTTCATCGGCTCGGAGTACTTGGTGCCGAAATAGAAGATCTGCCCGACCTCGATGCCGCGGGTGTGGACGCGACGCTCCGCCGGCACCTCGGCCTCGAAGCGGGCACCGTCATGGACGTCCTCAGTCGCGGCATAGAGCGAGGTCCATTCCTTGATGATCGGCGTGAGGTCGCCGTCATAGTCGACAGAGGCCGGCGGGATCGGCAGATCGAGGACGTTGCGATCGCAATAGACGCCGGACTCGCCGGTCTCGGCGAGCACGATGAATTCGTGGCTGAGGTCACCGCCGATCGGACCGGTCTCGGCGCGCATCGGGATGCCCTTCAGGCCCATCCGCGCGAAGGTGCGCAAATAGGCCACGAACATCTTGTTGTAGGCCCGCCGCGCGCCCGCCTCGTCGAGGTCGAACGAATAGGCATCCTTCATCAGGAATTCGCGGCCGCGCATCACGCCGAAGCGCGGGCGCTGCTCGTCGCGGAATTTCCATTGGATATGATAGAGATTGAGCGGGAGATTACGGTAGGACTTCACATAGGCCCGGAAGATCTCCGTGATCATTTCCTCGTTGGTCGGCCCGTACAGCAACTCGCGCTTGTGGCGGTCGCTGATGCGCAGCATCTCCGGGCCGTAGGCGTCGTAGCGGCCGCTCTCGCGCCAGAGATCGGCGAGCTGCAGGGTCGGCATCAGCAGCTCGAGCGCGCCGGCGCGGTTCTGCTCCTCGCGGACGATCTGCTCGATCTTCTTCAGCACCTTGAAGCCCAGCGGCAGCCACGCGTAGATGCCGGCGGCCTCCTGCCGCAACATGCCGGCGCGCAGCATCAACCGGTGCGAGACGATCTCGGCTTCCTTCGGATTTTCTTTGAGAATGGGCAGGAAAAACCGCGACAAACGCATGGGTTGGGCCTTCGAGATTCGGTTCGGGCTGGCGCAGTCAAACCGGATCAGGCGGCAAAACACAAGACTGGGATTGAGAAAAAGCGGCTAAGCCACCGTATTCCCGATCATTTTACTGGTTTCGCTGAAGCGGAGGATGAACGGCGAAAGCCGGCCGCTGCGGCCTGACGATACCCGATGCGGCCCGAGCTCACCGCGAGACCGGCTGGGCCCGGACTGCCCCAAAAACACGACCGGGCGCCGGCGACATCATGGCACGCCGAGTCTCCCGCCGGCCGCGCGCGCAGCCTGCTCGGCCTGCCTGATCAACGGGCCGCGCTGGGTCAACACCGCGGTCGTTGCCTCCGCCCCCGCCCGCTCCGGCGAGCCCGAGGAAAAAGGCGGTTGCGGATCATATTCGATCAGCAACTGAATGCGCATGGCATTGTCCTCGCTGGTCAGCTTCGCGGCGAGCGACAGCCCGAAATCGATCCCCGCCGTCACTCCGCCGGCCGTGATGCGATTGCGATCCGTCACGACACGATCCGCCACCATCGCGGCGCCCATCAGCGGCAGCAGATCGCGCACGTACCAATGCGAGGTGGCCTTGTAGCCCTTCAGCAGGCCGGCGGCGCCCAGCAGCAGCGAACCGGTGCAGACGCTGGTGACGAAGCGCGCCGTCGCGCCGCGCGCGGCGACGAAATCGAGCGTCCGGGGATCGTTCATGCCCTCGACGGTGCCCTTCAGCCCTCCCGGCACGAACAGCACGTCGAGCTCAGCCGGCGCCGTCTCGAAGTTGTGAGCGGGACTGACCGGGATTCCAACATCCGTCGCAACCGGCACCATCGAGCCTGCGATGAGGCGGACGTCGGCCTGCATGATGTTGAAGACAGTCAGCGGCCCGGTCAGGTCGAGCAGGATCATGCCGGGATAGATCAGCAGGCCGATCACCGGCTTTCCGGCAGACCCTGGCGGTTGCTGGGCATTTGCCGCCGGCAGCAGCAGGCTCGCGAGCGAGCCTGCGACAACGGACGAGTTGAAGACGCGTCGATCCATCGACCGCACCTGTCGTTCGACGCTACATCTTATGCTCGTGCTGCTTCATCATGCTGCCGCCGTCGCCGCCCGGTCCCTTGGCGCCGACCGCCTGCACATCGAGCGTCACCGCCACCTTGCCCGCCTTCTCGAACTCCAGCGTCACCGGCAGCTTGTCGCCCTGCTTCAGCGGGCTCTTCAGCTCCATCAGCATCAGATGATAGCCGCCGGGCGCCAACGCCACGGTCTTTCCCGGCTCGATCGTCAGCCCCTGGTTGAGCGGCCGCATCGTCATGACGCCGTTAGTGACGGCCATTTCGTGGATCTCGATCTTGCCCGCGATCTCGCCGGACACCCCGACCAGGCGATCCGGCGCACTGCCCTTGTTCTCGATCGTGAGATAGCCGGCGCCGGTCTTGGCCCCGCCGGGCGTGGCGCGGCTCCAGGGCTGAGTGATCACGAGGTCGCCGGCCTTGACCTCGTCAGCCGCGGCCGGTGCGAGGAAGGTCAGCATGGCACAGGCGAGCGCGCCGGAGATCGAGCCGATGGTTGAGCTGCGGAATGACATGTTCAGTCTCCTTTGGTGAATTCCCGAGCGTTCAGACGAAGAAGTGGATGGCGGGATGCTGCGTCCCGAGCGCACCGACGAGCGCGAACACCAGCAGCGCCAGGACGAGTTCGATTGCCGTGTTGCAGGCCAGTACGAGGTCGGCGCGGTTCTCGGCGGATGCGGCCAGGCGCGGCGTCAGCCAGAGCCGGTTGACGGCGGCCAATGCCAGCATCGTTGCGAACACGGCGAGCTTGGCCGCCAACAGACGTCCATAGACGGTATGTAGCAGACCCTCGAGCGATCCGACCAGGATCCAGCTGTTGATGGCCCCCGATGCGGCCAGGATCGTGACGCTGACGAGCCCGAGCGTCGAGAAGCTGCGCACGGCATTCGTGCGCAGCGGCGACGGACCGCGAATTCTGCGAAGGCCGAACAACAGCAGCATCAGCCCAACGAGCCCGCCGGTCCACGCCGCCGCGGCCCAGAGGTGCAGGACATCGGCGATCAGATGCCAAGTGCCCGCCTCGCCCGCCGTTGCGCCGGCATGTCCGGTCCAGGCCGTGGCGGCGACGACGCCAAGCGCCGCGGCCAGTGAGAGCCGGCGCAGCAGGGCTGAGCGGTCATACAGCAGCCCAACCGCGAGCACCACCAGGAGGATCGCCCGGATCTGCGTGATCAGGCCGAACTGGGTCTCGGTCCCGACAACGGACAGCGTATCCGCGGTGGCTGCGTCGGGCACCGACATCCCGCTCATCGAAGCCGCCTGAAGCAGAAACCAGATCGCGCCTGTCATTGCGATCAGGACGAGCCCGGCCCAAGCGGCACGCCGGATCCGCGCGTCGATCGCAAGCGACGCGCTCTGTTCGCCACACGCCGGTGCCAGCACCGCCGATCGAAAGATCAGCAGGCCGGCCGTGATGGCAGTCGCGGCGAAATGCACCGCGCGCGTGACGACCAGGGGCGCGTCGATCTCTGCTCCGTACCAGACCAAGGCGAGCCGCTCCTCAGTCGCCGACCTGGAAGCTGAAATCACCTTCGGTCGTGTGCGAGTCGGTCGACAGCACGTGCCAGTTAACGCGGTAGGTTCCGGCGCCGCCCGCGCGCAGGGACACCGACATCTGGCTGCCGCTGACGCGAGTCTTCCCGGTATCGACGCGATCGCCGGTGGCGTTCGTCACGGTTATCCTGCTGAACGCCGGCTCGAGCTTCTGGGTGAACCACAGCGTGACCTCGCGCGGCGGCGCTGCGACCTTGTTGCCGACCTTGGGTTCGGATCGGTCGAGCATGGCATGGGCCTGCGCCTGGCTGGCGGCGAGCAGGACCGCCAGTCCCGCAACGAAAGTGAGAGATGCACGGCGCATGATCAGTTCCTTCCGAACGGGCTTGAAGGCGCGGACGCATTGCCGAGCAACGGCCGGCCGATGCCGCGGGGATCGATGTCATCGAGATAGAAATGCAATTGCCCGATGACGCCGACATTGCTGCCGCTCTGCCGGTTGATCGGGATCAGAGCCTCGATCCCGACCTGGAACTTGTTGCCGGCCCAGATGACGCCGGGGTTGATGGTTCCGGTGGTCTGCCGTCCCGACGTGATCGTGTTGGCGATGGGGGTTTGCAAATTGGCTTCGACGAGCGGAATCATCCGATTGATGAACTCGGGAAGGCCGAGGTCGACCACCGCCGATTTCAGATAGGGCATGCTGTACTGGATCGTCCCGCCCCAGTTCAGAACGCGGGGATGGAATTCGGTGTCCGCCGTCAGGCCGCCGCTATCGGGATCGATGCCAAACGTCGTCGTCGCGTGGCGGCCGGGGATCGCGTAGCCGATCTGGCCCGTGACGGCGATCGGCCGCAGCCAGGACAGCGTGTCCGGCAGATCGCCGAAGCCTTTGCCGAAATAAAGCATCGGCGTGTAGGTGTTGAACGGATCCGCGCCGACATTTGCAGCCCCCGTGCCGCCCCACTCGACACTGAGACCGACCGACACGACGAACTCGTGCAGCGGATCCTTGTAGAGACGGTACTTGAAGGTCGTCTCCAGGTTCTGGAAGCCATTGGCGCCTGCGGCGGTGGGATCTGTGGGATGCAGGAAGCTATATGTCGCACCGAGCGCAATGGCGAAATCCTCGGTGATGCGCTTGGACACTTCACCGGAGACGTCGTGCTGCTTGATGGGTGGATTGTCGCCGGTCTTGACGCTGCTGACGGTCGGGACAGCGAGTTCGTCGTTGACGCCCGGATCGTCGATGCCGAGCGTCGCTGGAAAGAAGCGGTTGCCGACGATTTCGTGCGCCGCCGTAGACGTGATTGGAACGAGCGCGATGACGAGCCCGGACAGGCCCACGCGCCATGATCGGATCAGCATGGAGAAATTCTTCTAATTTTGACAGGAATGAGGAACGCGCCCCGAGGGGCCACGACGCTTCACATCGTCAAAGGCGGTGCGCGGGCTCGCGTGTTGGAGCCTGCACGCGATGCGAACCGGCTGAACACCTGATCATGCCAGATGACAGGGCGGGCTGCGCGATACGGCAAGACGACGCCGGGCGAGCTTGGCGCATCCACGGACGCGGCGGCCTGCGACACGCAGCACAGCGTGCACCCCTGGCCGAGCCTGGCCCGCGACTCATCATCGGAGGAATCGGATCCGGGTTGACTATGGCAGATTTCCAGGACGCGGAAGGGATCGGAAGCGGCGGCCGCGGCGGCCCAGGCAATGCCGATCGGCGCCAGGATCTGCACCATCAGTGCGATCAGCATGATCGGGAGAAACGCTTGCAGCCGCTGCCGCATCGAGGTCCGCCAAATGAACGGAAAACTTGTGCCCGAGCCCGCGCTCCGAGTCGAGGTCGCACGGAGCACAGTCAGCTTATTTCGCTGGCGGTCTTTGCTGAAGAACAACCCCGGAAGGCCATTCACGGCCCCGCAGTTCAGGGTATTTCGACACCTTTAACGGGAAAAATCGAAAGCGAAACTCGCCAATTGCAAGCACTTACCGATCATTTCCTTGAGTGCGCGAAATTTGAACAATCGTTGCCGAAAAGGATGACAAACGCAAAAAGATCGTCTACCAATTCGGGCCTCAGGCTAACGCTTGCGGAAGTCTGGTGGTCCAAGTCTCGGGAGGAGCCCTGGCGCGCAAAAAGCAGCGTCAACCCGCTTAACAAGATCAAATCTGAACTTGCGGGATATCAAAGGGTCGACACAATTTCCGAGCAGGGCCCGCTGCCCTGCTCTATTTTTTTGGGCTGCATCTTCCTCTTCCAATACATTAGGCGCAGCGCGATGAACGCGGCCTGAACGCATTCGCTGGCGCTTCTGCAGACCTCAGGCCGCAAACGTCGGCAGCGGCGGGCGCCAGCGCGGCTTTGCCCTGCGCCATGGCAACGTAAGCGACAGGGGTTCACGGCCCTGCACGACCCAGCGCAGTTGATCAGCCTCGACCTCCAGCACGCCGAACGATTCGGCTGGCTGTCCGGAGATGAAGGTCTCGGTCAGCGATTGAAGCGTGACGTGCGGCGTACCATCGACCGTGGTCAGCGTATTCCAATGCACATGGCCGGCCAGTGCCACGATCGGACATGGCGCGTCAGCGATGGCTTTCCGGATTTCGGCGACCTCGGCATACGTCGCATGCCCGGGATTGGCTTCGAAATAATAGTTCCCGGTCTGGGCATGTCCCGACAACGGCACGTGACTGAGCAGCAAGGTCGGACGCTCGTCTTCTGCGAGCAAAGCCTCGAGGCGGGCGAGATCACCGTCGGCGAGATGCAGGCCGCGCGCGCGGGTGAGACGGACGTCGGGCTGCCAGAACACGCACCTGATGTCACCGATGATCAGCGAACGCGAGTCGCTCGGGAGATCGAAGATCGCTTCATTGTCGGCGAGCGTGAGACACGCGACGTCGTGATTGCCGCTGAGGTGATGGTGTGCCACGGCTAGTCTGCCGAAACACATCGCGACGTCGCTCTGCAGCAGGCGGTCCCGTTCAGGATCCTCATCCGAGATTCGATCGCCGAGATCGATCACGGCATCGAAGCTTCCAGCGTTGGTCTCTGCGACAAATCGCTCGAGCAGCGGCAGCGCCATCGATCCACGCTTCGTCGCTGTGTCCTGACCGTGATGAATGTCGCACACCACGGCAATGCGCGTCGTTGCCAAAAGCGCGTCTCCAGCAAATGCGTGGCGCGGAAAGTTGATGGTCGGTTAGCATGGACACATCACGATTTTCTGACACGCGCGTGCGCCGCGAAATTCACTGAATGCATCGCACAACATCCGGCTGTAGCGCGTGGATTGGGGTTGTGAAACACTGGAATCCTCGGTGGCGCGTTCAATGACGCCGCCGGACAACAATGAGACAGGGAGCACGGCATGTCCGGCACTGACGAAACCTCCAAGACCATGGTCAAGACCAGGCGCGATCTTCTGCAGACGGCAACGGCTGCAGGTTCTGCCGCGGCGCTGCTCGCCGGCTTCGGCATCAATCCTGCGCTCGCCGCCGAGATGGGCCGCTCCGAAAAGCCGCTGAAGGCCGCATTCTCCAATGCCGGTCTGCAGGCGACGTGGTGCGCCCAAGGCAAGCAGGCCGCGGAATGGTGGGGCAAGCTGCTCAATGTCGAGGTGACCTGGTTCGACGGGCAGCTCGACGCGGTCAAGCAGCGCGCTGCGATCGACAACATGGCGTCGCAGAAGTGGGACTTCGTCGCGATCCAGGCGTTCGGCATCGGAACCCTGACGCAGCCGGTGCAGAAGATGATCGATGCCGGCATCCCCGTGATCGACATGGACACGCTGATCGCGCCGCTCGATCAGATCAACGTCCACTCGTTCCTCGCTCCCGACAACGAATTCATGGGCGCATCCGTCACGCAGGCACTGGCGAATGCGATGGGCGGCAAGGGCAAGATCATCATGACCCAGGGTGCCCTCGGCCACACCGGCGCGCAGGGCCGCGCCAAGGGCTTCAACTCGGTGATCAAGCAGTTCCCGAACATCGAGGTGCTCGACACGCAGCCGGCGGACTGGGACGTGTCGAAGGCGGCGCGGCTGTGGGAGACCTATCTCACGAAATATCCGCAGATCGACGCGGCGTTCTTCCACAATGACGACATGGCGCTCGCCGCCTACAACATCATGAAGGCACGCAACCGCACCAACATCCTGATCGGCGGCGTCGACGCCATGCCGCCGGCGATCCAGGCCGTCAGCGACGGCCGGATGTTCGCGACCGTCCGCAATCCGTCCTGCCGTATCCACGGCGGCGCGATCGTGGCGGGTGTGGCTGCGGTCACGGCCGGCGAGAAGAGCGGCCAGGGGATTCCCAAGCAAGTGATCACCGATGGTCCGGTCGTGACCAAGGCCAATGCTCCGGGCATGCAATGGATGGAGGATCACTTCCTGATCTGAAGTCGCCTCTCATGACCGACAGCCGCCCACCGCTTCTGGAATTGCAGGACATCACCAAGTCGTTCGGCGGCGTCACCGCATTGCGCGGCGTCGACTTCGCGCTTCGCCCCGGCGAGATCCATGGTCTCGTCGGGGAGAACGGCGCCGGCAAGAGCACGCTGATGAAGATCATCGCCGGCGTGCACACCGGATTTTCCGGCCGTTTCCTGCTCGACGGCCGCGAGGTTCATTTCAACTCCGCCCGCGATGCCCGCGCGGCCGGCATCGCGATGGTTCACCAGGAGCTCAGCGTCGCGCCCGACCTGACCGTGGCCGAGAACGTGTTTCTCGGCAACCAGCCGACCAATGCGCTGGGGATCGTGCAGTGGCGCCGGATGGCGCGCGAGGCCGCCGAGCAGCTCAAGCGCCTCGGCATCGACGCCGATCCGATGAGCCGGCTCGGCGATCTGCCGATCGGCGTGCAGCAGCTGATCGAGATCGCCCGCGTGCTGTTCTCGGGCGCCCGCATCATCATCCTGGACGAGCCGACCTCGGCGCTCTCGCCGCCCGAGGTCGAGCGGCTGTTCGCAGCCCTGCGCCGGCTGCGCGAGCAAGGCACCGGGATCATCTTCATCTCGCATTTCATCGAGGACATCCTGCTGATCTCGGATGAGGTCACGGTGTTCCGCAACGGCCGCAAGATCATGGAGACCCGCGCGGCCGACACCAGCAAGGCGGCGCTGATCGAGGCGATGATCGGCAAAGGTCGCGACGCGCTGGAGGACAGCTACACGCATGACATCACCCTGCCCCCTGCGCCGGCCGGCAAGCCGGTCGTGGTCGAAGCCGATGGCGTGTCGCTGGCGCGCAATCTGAAGCGCGTCTCGTTTGCGGTCCACGCCGGCGAGGTGCTCGGCGTCTACGGCTTCATGGGCTGCGGCCAGCTCGAGCTGGCGCGGATCCTGTTCGGCAAGCTCGCGCCCGACGCCGGCGAGCTGCGCATGTCAGGCGAGGCCAACCGCTTCAAGAGCACGGCGGATGCCCGCCGCGCCGGCATCGCCTTCGTGCCGGAGAGCCGGCGCGACATGCTGTTCCTGCAGGAGCCGGTCTACAAGAACGTGTCGATCAGCATCCTCGATCGCATCAATGCGCTGCTGCTCAAGCCCGCGCGCGAACGCGCGCTGGCGCAGCGCCAGGTCGAGCAGCTGCAGATCCGCCCGGCGGATGTCGAGATCGAGCTCGGCCTGCTCTCCGGCGGCAACCAGCAGAAGGTCGCGCTGGCGAAGTGGCTCAGCCATCCGCCGCGGCTTCTCGTGTTGTGCGAGCCGACCCGCGGCATGGATGTCGGCGCCAAGAGCGACGTCATCCAGATCGTCCGGCAGCTGCGCGACCAGGGCATTGCGGTGATCGTGCTGTCGACCGAGCCGGAGACGGTGCTGTCCTTGGCCGACCGCGTCATCGTGCTCAAGCGCGGCGAGGTCGTGCGCGAATTCGCCGGCGAAACCATCAGCAAAGACCGTCTGCTCGAGGCGGCGTAGGGAGATGTCCATGGCGCATGGCGACACCGTTCCGATGCCGGAGGCGCAGGCGCGCCGCGCCGGCATCGCCTCGCTGCTGCGCTCGCAGATGCGCAACATCGCGCCGTTCCTCACCCTGATCTTCCTGACGGCGTTTTTCGCGATCGCCAGCCCGTCCTTCGCGACGCTCGACAATGTCGGCAATATCCTGACCCAGGTCTCCGTCACCGGCATCATCGCCGTCGGGCTGACATTCGTCATCCTCTGTGCCGAGATCGACCTGTCGATCGCGGCGATCGCCAATGTCACCGGCATTGCCGTCGCCTACTTCACCCTGCAGGAGTCCTACGTCAACATCGCCAACGTGCCGCTGCCGGGCTTTGCCGCGATCCTGCTCGCGCTGGCGCTGTGCGCCCTGCTCGGCGCGGTCAACGCCTTCGGCCTGACCGTGATCGGAATCCCCTCCTTCATCATGACCTTGGCGATGATGCAGATCGCGGCCGGAATCTCGGCCATGCTGGTGCGCGGCCAGATCGCCTACAAGGTGCCGCCTGTTATCACGACGCTCGGCTCAGGATCGATCGCCGGCATCCCCTGGATCGTGGTCGTCGCCGCGCTGATGCTGCTGCTCGGCCACCTCGTGCTGACCTACACGCGCTTCGGCCGCTACGTCTACATGGTCGGCGGCAACCGCGAGGCCGCTGAATATTCCGGCCTGAACGTCAAGCTGATCCTCGGTAGCGTGATGGTCATCTCGGCGGTGTGCTCGGGCATCGGCGGCATGCTGGGCGTGGCGCATTTCGGCAGCGCGCAGCAGAACGAGTTCGACACCTATCTGCTCGACTCGATCGCCGCCGTCGTGGTCGGCGGCACCAGCCTGTTCGGCGGTCGCGGCGGCATCGGCAACACCATCGTCGGCCTGTTCGTGCTCGGCGTGCTCAACAATGGCCTCGACCACGTCAACATCGACAGCTTCCTCAAGATCCTGATCCGTGGCCTGATCCTGCTCGCGGCGCTCGTAATCAACGTCTACGCGCAGCGGCTGCGCGCCAAGGCCGCGGACCAGCCGAGATGCCGTAGAGTGGGCAAAGCGATGCCGCCAGGCGTCGCGTGCACACCGTGCGTCAGCAAACTCGGCGCGCGATGGTGGGCACGGCGCGAGACAGAGCGAGGCTAGTTGATCATGCGTGGCGCGCTTTTGCCCACCCTACGCAGCTGTTATCATCCTCAATGGCGAGGCGGCGCTGCCGTAGCCCGGATGAGCGCAGCGACATCCGGGTTCAAACGCGCATAATCGGAGAACCCGGATATCGCTACGCTCATCCGGGCTACCCGTTAACCTCCGTCATTGCGAGCGAAGCGAAGCAATCCAGGGCTGCGTGGACACTCTGGATTGCTTCGTCGCTTCGCTCCTCGCAATGACGACTGGGATCGTTCAGAACCCCGGCTGCCAATGGCGCAGGTCGCGCGCAGCCTTGGTCACTGCCTCGATCGATGTGAACGACGCCGTCTCCACCATCAGCTTGCGGGCGAGCCGGAGCGCGCGCGCCTCGCTGGTCGCCCGTCGCCTGGGATCCTCGATCAGCTCGAAATCGATATTGTGCGCCAGCCCGAGAATGCGGCGGATGATCTTGGCGGCCGTGAAGCCAACGGCATCCTGGAACAGTTTCGACATGTAGGCCTGACGTTCGGCTTCCAGCCGCGCCGCGCCGGCCTCGCCGGGGAACAACGACAGCGGATAGGCATCGCCTGTCGCCTCGCTGCGCCACAGCGCGATAAACTTCTGCGCGAAGCCGCTCCAGACCTGATCAACCGTGCCGAGCACCCAGCTCTCGAAAGCGTCCCTGTCACCTTGTGACTGCTCGTGACCAGCCGAAGCGAAATACGCCATCAGGAGATTTGCCAGCACCGCGCCGACATCGAACCCCATCGGGCCATAGAACGCGAATTCGGGATCGATGACCTTGGTCTCTCGCTCCGTGACCATGATCGATCCCGTGTGCAGATCGCCATGGATCAGCGCCTCGGCGCTCGACAGGAATTTCAGCTTCAGCCGGGAGATCGCGACATGCAGATCGAGATCGGCGCGGATATCGGCGGCGGCCGCGTCGAGCCACGGCGCCGTCCAGCGGTTCTGCTCGGCGACCCGATACGGATCGGTGAAGATCAGGTCCTCGGTGATCTTGCACAGCGCATGGTTGCCGGCGAAGCTGGCGATGGCCTCCTTCTTCGCAGCGGCCGGCAGCGCGAGGTCCGACGAGAAGAACAGCGACCGCGCCATGAAGGTCGTGATGTGCTCGACGAAGGCCGGATAGATCGTGCCCGCCACCAGTCCCTTGCGCATGATGATGTGCGGCTCGAGCAGCTCCATCGCCGTCAGCGCCAGCGCCGGATCATGATGGACGATGGTCGGCACCAGTCCCGGCGCAAGACGGTTCTGATGGGTCAGCGCCAGATGCTCATAGTGGGCACGCGACAGCGGCAGCGGCCAGCTCTCGCCGACCAGGCGCACGTAGGGCAGCGCCTGCTTCACCGCCAGTCCGCCGGATGTCCCCTTGACGATGAAGACGAGGTTGAGATTGCCGTCGCCGACCTCCGTGACCGACCAGCGCTCGGCCGGTCCGCCGAGCCGGGCGGCGACGGCCGGCACCGCCGCGAGGGTGCTGCGAAGATCCGTCTCGTTCAGAATGCGATAGCCCGCTGGCGTCTCCTGCCCGGCTGCAGCCGATGTCGTCACGCGCGACCTCCCCTGTCGATCTTGTTTTCACTCCCTATAGCAAAAAAGCCGACACGCGTCCGCGCGTCGGCTTCGAGAATGTTGTGCAATGCAAGCGAGCTAGAACGGCATGCCCATCAGCCTCGACAGCCGCTCGACGTTGAGATAGCCGGCCTGATAGGCCGCGAGCGCAAGTCCGAAGATCACGGCCGAGAGCAGCGTGGTCCAGATCAGGCGGCGGCCCATCAGGCTGACCGTGGGCGCGCCGGGATCGGTGCCGGGCGACACGCCGCCGCTCTCGTGCTGGCTGCGCACACCGAACGGCAGGGTCACGAACAGCATGACCCACCACAGCACGAAGTAGATCGCGAGCCAGGTCGAGATCGTATAGGCCATGATCGTGCCCGCCTCAGGCCTGCTCGATTTCGACCAGCGCGCCCGAAAAGTCCTTCGGGTGCAGGAACAGCACCGGCTTGCCGTGAGCGCCGATGCGCGGCTGCCCGTCGCCGAGCACGCGGGCGCCCTCCCTGATCAGCGTGTCGCGCGAGGCGATGATATCGGGCACCTCGTAGCAGACATGGTGGATGCCGCCGTCGGCATTGCGCTCGAGAAACTTCGCGATCGGCGAGGCCTCGCCGAGCGGCTGGATGAACTCGATCTTGGTGTTGGGCAATGTCACGAACACGGTGATGACGCCGTGATCCGGCAGCAGCAGCGGCGCCGAGATCTCCGCGCCAAACGCGGCGCCATAGATCTTCGCCGCCTTCTCCGCGTCCTTGACCGCGATCGCCACGTGGTTCAGCCGGCCCAGCATTGCATCCTCCACCAATTGTTTGTCGTTCGATTGGCCTGCGTCAGACGACCAAGACCACCATCACCAACATTCAGACGTCCAGGACGTGGACGAGGCAGATCGGCTTCTTGCCCCATTGCTCGTTGACCGCCGCGCGCACCGCCCGCCGCACCGACTCCGCAGCAGCGTCGGGATCGCGCCGTCGCGCCCGCGGCAGGCCCTCGAAGGTCGAGACGACCGCGTCGAACACGATGTCGTCCATCTCCTCACCGGCCGAGGTCTTCTCGGGGATGCCGACCATGTCGACCTCGGGATCGTCGGCCAGCTCGCCCTTCTCGGTGACGGCCATGGCGACGAAGATGCAACCCGCGAAGGACATCTTGCGCCGCTCGACCACGGCGCGCGACTTCGAATCCTCGAGGATGGTGCCGTCCTTGTAGAGCCGTCCCGACGGCAGTTCGTCGATGATGCCGGGATCGCCGGGGCCGAGCTTGACGAGGTCGCCGTTACGGCAGGTGATGACCTTCGGCACGCCGCAGGCGCGCGCCAGCTTGGCGTGCTCGTTCAGATGCAGCGCCTCGCCATGCACGGGGATGAGCAGCTGCGGCCGCGTCCAGGCGATCATGTCGCGCAGCTCGTCGCGCCGCGGATGGCCGGAGACATGAACGAGATGATCGCGGTCGGTGATGATCTCGATGCCCTGCTGCACCAGGCCGTTGATGACGGCGCCGACGGCCTTCTCATTGCCGGGAATGGTGCGCGAGGAGAAGATCACCGTATCGCCCTTGTTGAGCGTCACCAGCGGATGGTCGTCATTGGCGATGCGGGCCAGTGCGGCGCGCGGCTCGCCCTGGCTGCCGGTGCACAGCGCCAGCACCTTGTCCGGCGGGAAATGGCCGTACAGATCCATGCCGCGGAAGTTCTGCACGCCGTCGAGATAGCCGGTCTCGCGCGCGACCTGGACGACGCGCTCCATGGCGCGGCCGACGATCACGACCTCGCGCTCGGCCTCGCGCGCCGCTTCGGCGACGGCGCGGATGCGCGCGACGTTGGAGGCGAAGGTGGTGACGGCGACGCGGCCCTTCGCTTCCTTCACCAGGGCGGCGATGGTCTTGGCGACCTCGGCCTCCGACGGCGATCGGCCCTCGCGCACGGCATTGGTGGAGTCGCCGATCAGCGCGAGCAGCCCGGCGTCGCCGAGCTCGCGCAGCCGCTTCTCGTCGGTCGGCGCCCCCAAGACCGGCGTCGGATCGATCTTCCAGTCGCCGGTGTGGAGGACCGTGCCGACCTCGGTGTGAATCGCGAGCGCGTGCGATTCCGGAATCGAATGCGCGACCGGAATGAACTCGACGTTGAACGGCCCGATGTCGACGCGGCCGCCTGACGGGATCACCTTGACCGGGATCTTCGCCGGAAGCCGTTCGGCCTCGCACTTGGCCTCGAACAGCGCGGCACTGAACTTGGTCGCGTAGATCGGGCATTTCAGCCGCGGCCAGAGGTCGATGATGGCGCCGAAATGATCCTCATGGGCGTGGGTCAGCACCAGGCCGACGAGGTTCTTGCCCTCCTTCTCCAGGAAGCTGACGTCGGGCATGATCAGGTCGATGCCCGGCAGATGCTCCTCGTCGCCGAAGGACACGCCGAGATCGATCGCGAGCCAGGAGCGCTGGTGGCGGTTGCCGAGCCCGTAGATCGACAGGTTCATGCCGATCTCGCCGACACCTCCGAGCGGTGCAAATGTCAGTTCGTCCGGACGTGCCATCTAGACCGCTCCCTTGGATGCGACCGAGCCGAAATGAACATCACCGGCCGTGATCGGCTCCAATCGTCCCTCCGCGGTCCGCACCAGCATACAACCCTGTTCGTCGATCGTGTCGAAAATCCCCTCGATGATAGCATGTCCGGACCTGATGGCGACCGGCTGGCCGAGCCCTGCCGCGCGCTCCAGCCACAGCTTTCGGATGTCGCCGAAGCCGCGCCCCTCATTCCAGATGCCGAAATATTCGACCCAGGCGTCGGACAATGCGCTGAACAGATCTTCGGCGCTCACCTCTACGCCGAGATCGCGCAGCGACACCGCCGGTGTCGGAGTATCGGTCGGCGCCGCCACCACATTGGTTCCGATGCCGGCCACCACTGCAAGCCCACCCGCCACCTGCTCGGCCTCGAGCAGCATGCCGACGATCTTGCGGCCGCCGGCGAGCACGTCATTCGGCCACTTCACCACGAAATCGGGTGACGAGCTGCCGCCCGACCGCAGGACGGCCTCGCGGCTGACCTCGCGCAAGGCGGTAGAGATCGCGAGGCCGGCGGCGAAGCCGAGCGTCGCAGCGACGGCCGGGCCGACGTTCAGCACTTCGAGGACGGACGACGCCAGATTGCCGCGGGGCGCAATCCAAGGCCGCTGACGGCGGCCCCGTCCGGCGGTCTGCTCCGTCGTGACGAACCAGCTGGCCTTGGCGCCCTGGCGCGCGGCGGCCAATGCTTCGACATTGGTCGAGCCGGCCTGATCGAAGACGACGAGCCCGTAGCCGCCGGCGGCGGCACGGGCGCCGAGAGCAAAGGTCATCTAGAACAGCGATTTCGCCGCGGCCGCGGCGGCGCTGACCAGCGGGCCGGGATAGGCGAAGAACAGGATGTTGAACACGCCGGAGATGGCGAGCACGGTGCGCAGCTCGATCCGGACCGGATCGAGCGTCGACAGCGGCTCGTCGAAATACATCGTCTTGACGATGAGGAGATAATAATAGGCGCCGACCACGCTGGTCAGCACGCCGATCACCGACAGCGTGAACAGCCCCGCCTTGATCGCGGCGACGAACACGTACCACTTGGCGAAGAAGCCCGCGAGCGGCGGAATGCCGGCCAGCGAGAACAGGAGCATCGCGAAGAAGAAGGCGAGCAGCGGATTGGTGCGCGACAGACCTGCGAAATCGCTGATCTTCTCGAACGACTGGCCGTTGCGCTTGATCGCCATGATCACCGCGAACGAGCCGAGCGTCATCGCGACATAGATCGCGATGTAGGTCAGCACGCCCTGCGCGCCCTCGACGGTGCCGGCGGCGAGGCCGACCAGCGCGAAGCCCATGTGGCCGATCGACGAATAGGCCATCAGGCGCTTGATGTTGGTCTGGCCGATCGCGGCGAACGAGCCGAGCGCCATCGAGGCGATCGAGACGAACACGATGATCTGCTGCCACTGGAAGGTGATGCCGGGGAAGGCCGTCAGCGCGACGCGGGCGAACACCGCCAGCGCGGCGACCTTCGGGGCGGACGCGAAGAACGCCGTCACCGGGGTCGGCGCGCCCTCGTAGACGTCGGGCGTCCACATGTGGAACGGCACCGCCGAGACCTTGAAGCACATGCCGGCGAACAGGAAGACGAGGCCGAAGATGACCCCGACGCTGCCGGTCTTGGTCGCCGCCGCGATCCCGGCGAAGCTGACCGTGCCGGTGAAGCCGTAGATCAGCGAGGCGCCGTACAGCAGCATGCCCGACGACAGGGCGCCGAGCACGAAATACTTCAGACCGGCTTCGGTCGACTTGACGTTGTCGCGATGGCTGGCCGCGACGACATAGAGCGCCAGCGACATCAGCTCGAGGCCGAGATAGAGCGAGATCAGGTCGCCGGCCGAGATCAGGACCAGCATGCCCAAGGTCGAGAGCAGCACCAGGATCGCATACTCGAAGATGCGGCGGTCCGGCTTGGACAGAAACTCCGCCGACATGATCAGCGTCGCGGCCGAGCCGATGATCGCCAGGATCTTCAGGAAGCGCGCATAGCTGTCGGCGATGAAGCTGCCGCCGAACGCCTGGCCGCCCTGCTGCCTGAGCACGAGGATGCCGACCACGATCAGCAGCACGACCGCGAGGCCGGTGACGATCCCCGTCGTCCCCTGCCCGCGAAACGCGCCCAGCATCAACAGCGCCATGGCCCCCAAGGCCAGCAGCAGCTCCGGCAGCACCACCCAAAGCTGAGGCCCAAGATTCTCGATCATCGTCTCTGTCCCGACCCCAGGGGTCTCATCATTAGTCTCATCATTGGAGCAGCGCGGCGGCCTTCACGGCCGTCACGGCGGTATTGTAGTTGGTGACGAGCTGCTGCACCGAGGCCGCCGACATGTCCAGGATCGGCTTCGGATAGACGCCGAACAGGATGGTCAGCGCGACCAGCGGAAACAGGATCACGCCCTCACGCCAGGTGAGGTCCTTGATGCTCGCGAGCGACGGCTTGGTCAGCGCGCCGAACACGACCTTGCGATAGAGCCACAGCGCGTAGGCGGCCGAGAGGATGACGCCGAAGGTCGCGAAGAACGCGGTCGGGATCGACACCTTGAAGGTGCCGAGCAGGGTCATGAACTCGCCGACGAAGCCGGAGGTGCCGGGCAGACCGACATTGGCCATGGTGAACACCATGAACACCAGCGCGTAGATCGGCATCCGGTTGACGAGGCCGCCATAGGCCGCGATCTCGCGGGTATGCATGCGGTCGTAGACGACGCCGACGCAGAGGAACAGCGCGCCCGACACGATGCCGTGCGAGATCATCTGGAACACGCCGCCGGCGACGCCCTGCATGGTGCCGGCGAAGATGCCCATCGTGACGAAGCCCATATGCGCCACCGACGAATAGGCGATCAGCTTCTTGATGTCCTCCTGCATCAGCGCGACCAGCGAGGTGTAGATGATCGCGACGGCGGAGAGCGTCCACACCAGCGGCGCGAAGTCGTGCGAGGCCAGCGGGAACATCGGCAGCGAGAAGCGCAGGAAGCCGTAGCCGCCCATCTTCAGGAGGATCGCGGCCAGGATCACCGAGCCGGCGGTGGGCGCTTCGACATGCGCGTCCGGCAGCCACGTATGGACCGGCCACATCGGCATCTTCACCGCGAAGGACGCGAAGAAGGCCAGCCACGCCCAGGTCTGCAACGAGCGCGGAACCGCGGTGTGCATCAGCGTCGGGATGTCGGTGGTGCCCGCATTCCAGTACAGCGCCATGATGGCCAGGAGCATCAGCACCGAGCCAAGCAGCGTGTAGAGGAAGAACTTGAACGAGGCGTAGACCCGGCGCGGGCCGCCCCAGACCCCGATGATCAGGAACATCGGGATCAGGCCGCCCTCGAAGAACAGATAGAACAGCACGAGGTCGAGCGCCGAGAACGTGCCGACCATCAGCGTTTCCAGGATCAGGAACGCCATCATGTATTCGCGCAGGCGGTTGGTGACCGACTTCCAGCTCGCCACGATGCAGAACGGCATCAGGGCGGTGGTCAGGATCACGAACGGCAGCGAGATGCCGTCGACGCCCATGTGGTAGCTGATGCCGGCGGCCAGCCAGTTCGACTTCTCGACGAACTGGAAGTCGGTCTGGCCGGGGTCGAAGCGCAGCACCAGGAGCACCGAGACCGCGAAGGTGATCAGCGTGGTCCCGAGCGCAATGACGCGCACGTTGAGCCGCTCCGGCTCCCCATCGACCCGGGGGACCAGATAGATCAGCAGCGCGCCGACGAGCGGCAGGAAGGTGACGACAGACAGAATTGGCCAGGTGGTCATTGCTGGCCCCCCATGAACATGAACCAGGTGATCAGGCCGGCGACGCCGATCAGCATGGCAAAGGCATAGTGATAGAGATAACCGGTCTGGATCTTGACGACGTTGCGCGTAACGTCGAGCACCCGCGCCGAGACGCCGTCCGGACCGAAGCCGTCGATGACGAAACCGTCGCCCTTCTTCCAGAGGAAGCGGCCGAGCCACTTCGCCGGACGGACGAAGATCACGTCATACAGCTCGTCGAAGTACCATTTGTTGAGCAGGAACTTGTAGAGCAGCGGCTGCTGCTCGGCGAGCTCCTCCGGCAGGTATGGGCGGCTGACGTAGAACAGCCAGGACACGAAGAAGCCGAGCACCATCATGATGAATGGCAGCTGTCCCAGCCAGAACGGCATGTGCTCCATGTCCTCGAGGATGTGCGGGTTCATCTTCAGCGACTCGCTGAAGAACTCCTCGACGCCGTGCGGGTGAACGAAATAGTCCTTGAACACCCAGCCGGCAAAAGCGGAACCGATAGCCAGGACAAAGAGCGGGATCCGCATCCAGATCGGGCTTTCATGGGCGGCTTCATAGTGATGCTGATCATGCGGCACGCCGAAGAACGTCTTCCAAACCAGGCGCCAGGAGTAGAATGAGGTCAGGCCGGCGGCAACGATCGTCATGAAGTAGGCATAGGTCGCGAACGGATTGTGCGCGGCATAGGCGGCTTCGATGATCGCGTCCTTGGAGAAGAAGCCGGCGAAGCCCGGAAAGCCGGTCAACGCCAGCGTGCCGACCGTCATCACCGCGAAGGTGAACGGGATCTTCTTCCACAGGCCGCCCATGTTGCGGATGTCCTGCTCGTGATGCATCGCGTAGATCACCGAGCCGGAGCCTAAGAACAGCAGCGCCTTGAAGAAGGCGTGCGTGAACAGGTGGAACATGCCGATGGAGTAGGCCCCTGCCCCCATCGCCACGAACATGTAGCCGAGCTGCGAGCAGGTCGAATAGGCGACGATGCGCTTGATGTCGTTCTGCACGAGGCCGACGGTCGCCGCGAAGAAGGCGGTGGTGGCGCCGAAGAACATCACCACGGCCTGCGCGTGCGGCGCGAGCTCGAACAGCGGCGACAGACGCGCCACCATGAAGACGCCGGCGGTGACCATGGTCGCGGCGTGGATCAGCGCCGACACCGGGGTCGGACCTTCCATCGCGTCCGGCAGCCAGGTGTGCAGCAGGAACTGCGCCGACTTGCCCATCGCGCCCATGAACAGCAGCAGACAGGTCAAGGTCAGCGCGTCGGCATGCCAGCCGAGGAAGTTGATCGTCGTCTTGCCGGCCAGGCTCGGCGCGGCGGCGAAGATCGTCTCGAAATCTGTCGACTTCGTCAGCAGGAACACCGCGAAGATGCCGAGCGCGAAGCCGAAGTCGCCGACGCGGTTGACGACGAAGGCCTTGATCGCCGCGGCGTTCGCCGAAGGCTTCTGGAACCAGAAGCCGATCAGGAGATAGCTCGCGAGACCCACCCCCTCCCAGCCGAAGAACAGCTGCACGAGGTTGTTCGCGGTCACCAGCATCAGCATCGCGAAGGTGAACAGCGAGAGATAGGCGAAGAAGCGCGGACGGTTCGGATCCTCGTCCATGTAGCCGATCGAATAGAGATGCACGAGCGAGGACACGCTCGTCACCACCACCAGCATCACCGCGGTGAGCGTATCGACGCGCAGCGCCCAGGACACCTGCAGTTCGCCGGAATTGATCCAGGGCAGCAGCTCCTTCACGCCGGCTTCGTGGTGCATGAAGCCGACGCTGACCAGGGTCGCCCAGGACAACGCGGCCGAGACGAACAGCAGCGCCGTCGTGATGATCTGCGCGGCCCAGGTGCCGGCCGCCGGCGGCTCGGCGACATGGTGATCGTCATGACCATGGCCGTGATCGTCGTCGCCGTGATCGTCACGCGCGTGCGCATGCGCATCGGCGGCACCATGGCCGTGATCATGATGCTCGACTTGGTCGCCGCTCGGATGGCGCCCATGGGCGCCGAGCAGCGCGATCAGGCCGGCCAGGATCGCGCCCAGCAGCGGCAGAAAGACAATGGCCTGGATCATTCGCCCGTTCCCTTACGCATGACCTTGCCGGCGAGCCGGCCCCCACTTGTGCGGATCATGCGCCCCTAGCCCTTCATCAGATTGACGTCTTCGACCGCGATCGAACCGCGGTTGCGGAAATAGACCACCAGCACGGCGAGGCCGATCGCGGCCTCGGCGGCGGCCACCGTCAGCACCAGCAAGGCGAACACCTGCCCGACGATATCGCCGAGGAAGGTCGAGAACGCCACCAGGTTGATGTTGACCGCGAGCAGGATCAGCTCGACCGACATCAGGATGACGATGATGTTCTTGCGGTTCAGGAAAATGCCGAGGATGCCGAGCGTGAACAGCATGGCCGCGACGGCGAGATAGTGCCCCAGTCCGATGGTCATTTCACCCACTCCGCGGCATCCGAGTCCTGCAGCCCCTGCCCGACCGCGACCTTGCGGACCGCCATCGCCATCTCGGGCGTCCGGGCGTTCTGGACGTTGATGTCCTGGCGCTTCACGCTGGCCTTGTGGCGCAGCGTCAGCACGATCGCGCCGATCATCGCCACCAGCAGGATCATGCCCGACAGCTGGAAGTAATGGACGTATTTCGTATAGAGCACGAGGCCGAGCGCCTCGGTGTTGGTGACGTTGGTCGGGATCGCCGCCGTGATCGACTTCGGCGTCGTCGGATTGATGATCCAGTAGGACACGGTCAGCAGCAGCTCGAACAGGAAGATGCCGCCGATCACGAGACCGATCGGCATGTACTGCAGGAAGCCCTCGCGCAGCTCGGTGAAGTCGACGTCGAGCATCATGATCACGAATAGGAACAGCACCGCGACCGCGCCGACATAGACGACCACCAGGATCATCGCCAGGAACTCGGCGCCCATCAGCACGAACAGGCCGGAGGCGTTGACGAAGGCGAGGATCAGGTAGAGCACCGAGTGAACGGGGTTCTTCGAGACGATGACCATCACCGCGGAGGCCACGCAGACCGCCGCGAACAGATAGAAGAAGAGCGCAGGAAGGATCATCGGACGGCCTCAGCGGTACGGCGCGTCGAGCGCGATGGCTTTGGAGATCTCGCGCTCCCAGCGATCGCCGTTCGCGAGCAGCTTGGCCTTGTCATAATACAGCTCCTCGCGGGTCTCGGTCGCGAACTCGAAGTTCGGTCCCTCGACGATGGCGTCGACCGGACAGGCCTCCTGGCACAGGCCGCAATAGATGCACTTCACCATGTCGATGTCGTAGCGCACCGTGCGGCGGGTGCCGTCGTTGCGGCGCGGGCCGGCCTCGATGGTGATCGCCTGCGCCGGGCAGACCGCCTCGCACAGCTTGCAGGCGATGCAGCGCTCTTCGCCGTTGGGATAGCGGCGCAACGCGTGCTCGCCGCGGAAGCGCGGCGAGATCGGGCCCTTCTCGAACGGATAGTTCAGGGTCGGCTTGGGCTTGAAGAAGTAGCGCATCGCGAGAAAGAACGCGGAGACGAACTCCTGCAGCAGCAGCGACCGTGCGGTGGCGGAAATGTTCATGACAGCCTCATTTCGGCGCGATGCCGGCGAAGTGCAGCACGCCCGCGACAACGACCACCATGACCAGCGACAGCGGCAGGAACACCTTCCAACCGAGTCGCATCAACTGGTCGTAGCGGTAGCGCGGCACGATCGCTTTCGCCATCGCGATCAGGAAGAACATGAAGAACAGCTTGAGCGCGAACCAGACGACGCCGGGCACCCAATTGAACGGTGCCACGTCGATCGGCGGCAGCCAGCCGCCCAGGAACAGGATCGTCGCCAGCGCGCACATCGTGGTGATCGCGACATACTCGCCGAGCATGAACAGGAGATACGGCGTCGAGCCGTATTCGACCATGAAGCCGGCGACGAGCTCCGATTCCGCCTCGACCAGATCGAACGGCGGACGGTTGGTCTCGGCCAGCGCCGAGACGTAGAACACCACGAACATCGGGAACAGCGGCCAGACGTACCAGTTCAGGATCGTCAGCTGCGGCAGGCCGATCAGGCTGGCGAGGCCGCGGGCATGCTGCGCCTCGACGACCGCCGAGAGGTTCAAGGTGCCGGCACAGAGCAGCACGGTGATGATCACGAAGCCGATCGAGACCTCGTAGGACACCATCTGCGCCGCCGAACGCAGCGCCGCCAGGAACGGGTACTTCGAGTTCGACGACCAGCCGGCCATGATGATGCCGTAGATCGACAGCGACGAGATCGCGAAGATGAAGAGGATACCGACATTGATGTCGGCGATCGCCCAGCCGAGATTGGTCGGGATGACAGCCCAGGCCGCCAGCGCGAGCACGCAGGACACCAGCGGCGCCAGCAGGAAGACGCCCTTGTTGGCGCCGGCCGGAATGATCGGCTCCTTGAGCACGAATTTCAGCAGGTCGGCGAACGACTGGAACAGGCCCCACGGCCCAACCACGTTGGGACCGCGCCTGATCTGCACGGCCGCCCAGATCTTGCGGTCGGCGAGCAGGATGTAGGCGATCGCGACCAGCAGGACGACCAGCAGGAGGACGCTCTGCGCGATCATGATGATCAGCGGCCAGAGGAAACCGGTCCAGAACGAGCTTGCGAACAAATCAGCCATCAGGTCACGCTCACTCCGCTGCCGTCAGCATCTGCCCGGAGGCCAGACGGGAGCATTCCGCCATGACCGCCGATGCGCGCGCGATCGGATTGGTGAGATAGAAATCGTCGATGAGCGGCTTGAACGGCGCCTTCTCGAGGCTGCCGCCCTTGCCCGCCAGGGCCTTGATGTCGGCGATCTTGCCGGCCTCGATCTGGTCGATGCGGCCGAGATGCGGCACCGCCTTGATGATCTCGGCGCGCAGCGCCGCGAGCGAGTCGTAGCCGAGCTTGCGGCCGAGCACCTCGGAGAGTGCGCGGATGATCGCCCAGTCCTCGCGCGCCTCGCCCGGCGGGAACGACGCCCGCGCCGCGATCTGCACCCGGCCCTCGGTGTTGACGTAGAGCCCGGACTTCTCGGTGTAGGCCGCGCCCGGCAGGATGACGTCGGCGCGATGCGCGCCGCGGTCGCCATGGGTGCCGATGTAGACGGTGAACACGCCCTCGGGGATCTCGACCTCATCGGCGCCGAGCAGGAACATCACGTCCATGGTGCCGAAGGTCGTCATCTGAGCGCCGGTGAGACCGGTGCCGTTGAAGCCGATGTCGAGCGCGCCGACCCGCGACGCGGTGTCGTGCAGCACGGCAAAGCCGTTCCAATCGTCGCGCACGGCGTTGACGTCCATCGCGATCTTGGCGGCGAGCGCCAGGATCGCGCCGCCGTCGTGGCGCGCAGCCGCACCAGCGCCGACCAGAACGATCGGGTTCTTGGCGTTGCGGAAGGCGGTCGCGAAGGAGTGCTTGCCGGCCGCGACATCGCTCAGCGAGTCCGTGCCCGCGCCGATGTGCTCATAGGCGTAAGTGAGATCGACCTTCGGGCCGACCAGACCGACCTTGAGCTGGCCCGAGCGCCAGCGCTTGCGGATACGGGCGTTCAGCACGGCCGCTTCCTTGCGCGGATTGGCGCCGATGATCAGGATCGCATCGGCCTGCTCGATGCCGGCGATGGTGGGATTGAACAGATAGGACGCGCGGCCGAGCCTGGCATCGAAGCTGTCACCGCCCTGCACGGCAACGTTGGTCGAGCCGAGCTTGGCGAGCAGATCCTTCAGCGCATACATCTCCTCGACCGCCGCGAGGTCGCCCGCGATCGCGCCGACGCGCTTGCCGTCGATGCGCGCCAGCCTGGTCGCGATCGCCTTGAACGCCTCGGGCCATGTGGCCGGGCGCAGCTTGCCGTCCTCACGAACGTAGGGACGATCGAGCCGCTGCGTGCGCAGGCCGTCGACGACGTGACGGGTCTTGTCGGAAATCCACTCCTCGTTCACGGAGTCATTGATACGCGGCAGGATGCGCATCACTTCGCGGCCGCGGGTGTCGACGCGGATCGCCGAGCCCAGGCCGTCCATGACGTCGATCGACTGCGTCTTGCCGAGCTCCCAGGGACGCGCCGCGAAGGCATAGGGCTTCGAAGTCAGCGCACCGACGGGGCAGATATCGACCAGATTGCCCTGCAGCTCCGAGCTCAGCGCCTGCTCGAGATAGGTCGTGATCTCCATGTCCTCGCCACGGCCGATCGCCCCCATCTCCGGCACGCCGCACACCTCCGCCGAGAAGCGGACGCAGCGCGTGCACTGGATGCAGCGGGTCATCGAGGTCTTGACCAGCGCGCCGAGATATTTGTCCTCGACGGCGCGCTTGTTCTCGGCGTAGCGGCTGGTGTCGACACCATAGCCCATCGCCTGGTCCTGCAGGTCGCACTCGCCGCCCTGGTCGCAGATCGGGCAATCCAAGGGATGGTTGATCAGAAGGAACTCCATCACGCCTTCGCGCGCCTTCTTGACCATCGGCGACCGCGTCGAGATCTCCGGCGGCTCGCCTTTCGGACCCGGACGGCAGTCGCGCACGCCCCAGGCGCAGCTCGCGACCGGCTTCGGTCCGCCCTTCACCTCGACGAGGCACATCCGGCAGTTGCCGGCGATCGACAGCCGCTCGTGATAGCAGAAGCGCGGAATCTCGGCGCCTGCCGCCTCGCACGCCTGCAGCAGCGTGTATTCCGCCGGCACATCGATCTCTTTGCCATCGATGATGATCTTGGTCATTGCCTCACATCTCTCTCAAACCACGGACCACCGCGCTGCGCAGCATCAGGGCGCAAGCGCGGGGCAAAACTTCGCTGGCGGATACGACCGCCATCCCCTACTCCGCCGCCACCATGTGCGCGGGATCGCGCACGCCGACATCGTCGACATCGGCCTTGTGCGAATACTGATCGATGCGCGCTTCGATCTCGTGACGGAAATGCGTGATCAGGCCCTGGATCGGCCAGGCCGCGGCGTCACCCAGCGCACAGATCGTGTGTCCCTCGATCTGCTTGGTGACCTCCAGCAGCATGTCGATCTCGCGCTTGTGCGCGCGGCCCTCGGCCATGCGGGTCAGCACGCGCCACATCCAGCCGGTGCCCTCGCGGCACGGCGTGCACTGGCCGCAGCTCTCATGCTTGTAGAAATAAGAGATGCGCGCGATCGCCCGGATCAGGTCGGTGGACTTGTCCATCACGATCACGGCCGCGGTGCCCAGGCCCGAGCGCAGCTTCGACAGGCTGTCGAAATCCATCGGCGTGTCGATGATCTGCTCGGCCGGCACCATGCGCACCGACGAGCCGCCGGGGATGACCGCCTTCAGATTGTCCCAGCCGCCGCGGATGCCGCCGCAATGCTTCTCGATCAGCTCGCGGAACGGGATGCCCATCGCCTCTTCGACGTTGCAGGGCCGTTCGACGTGACCGGAGATGCAGAACAGTTTGGTGCCGACATTGTTCGGCCGGCCGATGCCGGCGAACCACGAGGCGCCACGGCGCAGGATGGTCGGCGCGACCGCGATCGACTCGACATTGTTGACCGTGGTCGGGCAGCCATAGAGGCCGACATTGGCCGGGAACGGCGGCTTCAGCCGCGGCTGACCCTTCTTGCCCTCGAGGCTCTCCAGCAGCGCGGTCTCCTCGCCGCAGATATAGGCGCCGGCGCCATGGGCGACGTAGAGATCGAACGGCCAGCCATGGATGTTGTTCTTGCCGATCAGATTGGCCTCATAGGCCTGGTCGATCGCCGCCTGCAGCCGCTCGCGCTCCCGGATGAACTCGCCGCGCACATAGATGTAGCAGGCATGCGCGTTCATCGCGAAGCTGGCCAGCAGGCAGCCTTCGACGAGATGATGCGGATCGTGCCGCATGATCTCGCGATCCTTGCAGGTGCCGGGCTCGGACTCGTCGGCATTGACCACGAGATAGCTCGGCCGGCCGTCGGTCGACTCCTTCGGCATGAACGACCATTTCAGGCCGGTCGGGAAGCCGGCGCCGCCGCGGCCGCGCAGGCCCGACGCCTTCATCTCGTTGATGATCCAGTCGCGGCCCTTTTCGATCAGCCCCTTGGTGCCATCCCAGCTGCCGCGCCGGCGTGCGCCTTCCAGGCCCCAATCGTGCAGGCCGTAGAGATTGGTGAAGATGCGGTCCTTGTCGTCGAGCATCAGACGGCTTCCTCGAAGTTCAACGGTTCGACTGCATGTTGGCGACGAAGGCGGCACAGCCGCCGAATACGAGCGCCCACAGCAGACTGGACTCCAGCGTCGCGCTCAGCGCGAACCGCTGCAGCACGAAAATGAAAGCGGCGGCCGCGACGGTGTGCAGCGCCACGTAGCGCCAGTTCTTCATCGCGGCGCCCTCTCGGCTCAGGGCCGCAACGCGGATGCGATCGCGGCTCATGTCTTCTCCTTCAGCGTGGTCGGCCCACCGGCCGGCGCCGAGAACTGGCGGCCGTTCTGCGGACCCGGCGTCGGCAGGTTGCCGGTCGCGAAGCCGTCGAGCACCTTGCCGAAGCTCTCCGGCGTCAGGTCCTCATAGGTATCCTTCCAGATCTGCACCATCGGCGCATTCACACAGGCACCCAGGCACTCGACTTCCTCCCAGCTGAAGTCGCCGTCCTTGGAGAGGTGGAACGGGTCGTGGTGGATGCGGTGCTTGCAGACCTCGATCAGCTCCTCGGCGCCGCGCAGCCGGCACGGCGTCGTGCCGCAGACCTGGACATGCGCCTTCTTGCCGACGGGCTGCAGCTGGAACATCGTGTAGAAGGTCGCGATCTCCAGCACGCGGATATAGGGCATCCCGAGCATGTCGGCGACGACGCGGATCGCGGCTTCCGACACCCAGCCAGCGTTCTGCTCCTGGGCGCGCCACAGGATCGCGATCACCGCCGAAGCCTGGCGGCCTTCCGGATATTTGGCGATCTGGGCCTTGGCGAAGGCGAGGTTTTCATCCGTGAACGCAAAGCTCGCGGGCTGGAGGTCCTGGCGAGACGGCGGACGGACATGGCTCTCTAGTCTTTCATTGCATGCGGCGCGCGGCACCTGCATTGAGCGCAGCGACGCGATTCTGCCAGAAGGCACTTGCAGTTCCGAACACGTTATAGCCGACGTGCGCGGACACCTTGATGCGGTCGAGGATCGACAATTCGGTCACGGTCTCGAAACGCCGGCTCGCGGGGTCGTAAACCATCAGCTGCATCGGCGTCTGGTCGAGGATGTAGCGCGACACCGTGTGATTGCGGTCCTGGCCGTGCTCCTCACACAGGATCATGCTGTCGGTCGCGAGCAATCGCGCCCCACCCTTGATCGCCTCGATTTCGACGCCCTCGACGTCGAGCTTGATGAGATACTTGCCGGAGGCTGCGACCTTGCCATCGTCGATGAGGTCGTCGAGCGCCATCACGGGCACCTGCTCGCCCCCCGAATTCTCGCCGGCGATGCTGAAAGCCTCGTGCTTGGTGCCGGTGAGATGGGCCACGCCGCGGCGCTCGCCGATGGCGCACTTGATCACCTCGAAGCGTCCGCCATTGATCTTGGAATTGTTTGCGAGCTTGGCGAAATTCGCCGAGGACGGTTCGATCGCGATCGCCCTGTGCGCGCCGTAAGGCGCGCTCGACACCAGCACCGACCAGTAGCCGTAATTGGCGCCGCCATCGATGAACGTGTAGTCGACGTCGACGGAACCGAGGAACAGCAGCTCGAGCTCGTCCTCATAGTGATAGGCGCGGTTGAGCAGCTTGCTCCAATAGCCGTCGCCATAGGGGAACTCGAACACGGCGTCCGGGTTGAGCTTCACCGCAAGGTTGCGCTCCGGCAGCGCCAGCCGCAGCAGATTGGCGCAGCGGTTGTAGCCGCGATGCGAGAAGTGCGAGGAGATCTTCGAGCCGGTGGACAGCGCCAATGCAGCCGTGCGCTCCCAGAGGTTCGCTCCTTCGAGCGCTCCGGATGCACGATCGAACTGGATCGGCGCATGGCCCATCAGCGATCCACCTCTCCGAACACGATGTCGAGCGAGCCGAGAATGGCCGAGACGTCGGCGAGCAGATGGCCGCGGCACAGGAAGTCCATGGCCTGCAGATGGGCGAAGCCCGGCGCGCGGATCTTGCACTTGTACGGCTTGTTGGTGCCGTCTGCGACGAGATAGACGCCGAACTCGCCCTTGGGCGCCTCGACGGCCGCGTAGATCTCGCCAGCCGGCACGTGCACGCCCTCGGTGTAGAGCTTGAAGTGGTGGATCAGCGCTTCCATCGAGCGCTTCATCTCGCCACGGCGCGGCGGCGCGATCTTGTTGTCGGTGACCAGCACCGGGCCCTGGCCGTCCGGCGCGCGCAGCTTGGCGATGCACTGCTTCATGATGCGCACGGACTGGCGCATCTCTTCCATGCGGATGAGATAGCGGTCGTAGCAGTCGCCGTTCTTGCCGATCGGAACGTCGAACTCCATCTCGGCATAGACGTCGTAAGGTTGCGACTTGCGCAGGTCCCAGGCCGCGCCAGAGCCGCGCACCATCACGCCGGAGAAGCCCCACTCCCAGGCCTGCTTGAGGGTGACGACGCCGATGTCGACGTTACGCTGCTTGAAGATGCGGTTGCCGGTCAGCAGCTGGTCGAGATCGTCGACCACCTTGAGGAAGGGATCGCAGAACGCGTCGATGTCGTCGACCAGCTTCGGCGGCAGGTCCTGGTGAACGCCGCCGATACGGAAGTAGTTGGCGTGCATGCGCGAGCCCGAGGCCCGCTCATAGAACACCATCAGCTTCTCGCGCTCCTCGAAGCCCCACAGCGGCGGGGTCAGCGCGCCGACGTCCATCGCCTGCGTGGTCACGTTCAGAAGATGCGACAACAGGCGGCCGATCTCGGAATACAGCACGCGGATCAGCTGGCCGCGGCGCGGCACCTCGATGCCGAGCAGGCGCTCGGCAGCGAGACAGAACGCATGCTCCTGGTTCATCGGCGCGACATAGTCGAGCCGATCGAAATAGGGCATTGCCTGCAGATAGGTCTTGGTCTCGATCAGCTTCTCGGTGCCACGATGCAGAAGACCAATATGCGGATCGACGCGCTCGACGACCTCGCCGTCCAGTTCAAGGACGAGACGAAGCACGCCATGCGCCGCCGGATGCTGCGGGCCGAAATTGATTGTGAAGTTGCGGAGTGCCGGGCTTTGCTCGTTCATGCTGAAGCTCCCACTCACTTCGTCGCTTTCTCATCGCCCGGCAGCGGATAGTCCGCGCCTTCCCAGGGCGAGAGGAAATCGAACTTGCGGAATTCCTGGTTGAGCCGCACCGGCTCGTAGATCACCCGCTTCTCCTGGTCGTCGTAGCGCACCTCGACGAAACCGGTGGTCGGAAAGTCCTTGCGCAGCGGGTGGCCGTCGAAGCCGTAATCGGTGAGGATGCGGCGCATGTCGGGATGGCCGACGAAGATCACGCCGTAGAGGTCATAGGCCTCGCGCTCGAACCAGTCGGCGCCCGGGAAGACGTCGATGATCGAGGGCACCTGCGTCGTCTCGTCAGCTTCGGCCTTGAGCCGGATGCGGGTATTCAAGGTCGGCGACAGGAAATGGTAGACGACCTCGAAACGCTTGGCGCGCTCGGGGTAATCGACGGCCGTGATGTCGGTGAAGTTGATGAACCGGCAGCCGGGATCGTCGCGCAGATACTTCACGACCTCGACGATCCGGGCGGGCTCCACGGTGACCGTGAGCTGATTGAAAGCGACCGAATGGCCGATCGCCGCGCCCGGGAGCGCGCTCACGATCGTCTGCCCAAGGGCGTCGAGCCTGCCGTCGTCCATAGCGAAAACCTTCAGCGTTCGATGGTGCCGGTGCGACGGATCTTCTTCTGCAGCAGCAGAACACCGTACAGCAGCGCTTCCGCGGTCGGCGGACAGCCGGGCACATAGATATCAATGGGAACGATGCGATCGCAGCCGCGGACCACCGAATAGGAATAGTGGTAGTAGCCGCCGCCGTTGGCGCAGGAGCCCATCGAGATGACGTAGCGCGGCTCCGGCATCTGGTCGTAGACCTTGCGCAGCGCCGGCGCCATCTTGTTGGTCAGGGTGCCCGCCACGATCATCACGTCGGACTGGCGCGGCGAGGCGCGCGGCGCGAAGCCGAAGCGCTCGACATCGTAGCGCGGCATCGAGACCTGCATCATCTCGACGGCGCAGCAGGCCAGGCCGAACGTCATCCACATCAGCGAGCCGGTGCGGGCCCAGGTGATGAGATCGTCAGCGGTGGCAACGAAGAATCCCTTGTCCGACAGCTCGTGCTTGACCTCGAGGAAATACGGGTCGTTGGCACCAACGGGCCTGCCGGTCGCGGGATCGAGAATGCCCTTCGGGGCCGGTGCGATCACCGGACCGGAGGACGGGGTCGGGCTCAATCCCATTCAAGCGCGCCTTTCTTCCATTCGTAGGCAAACCCGACCGTCAGCACGGCCAGGAACACCAGCATCGACCAGAAGCCGGCCGCGCCGAGCTTGCCGAATGCGACTGCCCAGGGGAACAGGAAGGCGACTTCGAGGTCGAAGATGATGAAAAGGATGGCAACCAGGTAGAAGCGGACGTCGAACTTCATGCGGGCGTCGTCGAACGCATTGAAGCCGCATTCGTAGGCGGAGAGCTTCTCGGGATCGGGCTGCTGGTAGGCGACCAGGAACGGCGCGATCAGCAGCACCACGCCGATGATGGCTGCGACACCTATGAAGACGACGAGGGGAAGATAGTTCTGGAGGATGCCGGTCATCGGCGTCACTTTCCTCTGCGGTTTCGGTGCAAACCGCAGACTCGCTGCATTGGAATTGGTCGAAGCCTTAGCGCAGCGCACCAAGCCGCGCAAGACAAGCCATCCCGCCGTCGCCATCCCTCCCCACATTGCGGAAACCCGGACACATCGGCCATTGCGGCGGTAGCGGCTTGGGCGCCCCACTCGCCTGCAGGACCCGCAGCAATACGGTGTCGCGCGCGACGTCGACCGAATGCTGACTCGGTCAGCGATCGCAGCCACGCACGGCGTTGTGCGCAAACCAGAGTGGCGCGAAGGCGGAACGGGGAGCTGCGATCGAGCAGCCGAACTGTTGCGAATGGCCGATGGCCTCACGCGTTTCCGCTCTCGACGGAGGTGGTCATCGGCGGCCGCCGAATCAAGCCGACGGACGCGCAGGGCAGCCACGCGTGAGCGCCTGAATGGGCAGCCGGTCACACCCATGGCCGGCTCGCCGGTGCCGGTCCGCATACTGCCGATTGCCAAAACCAACTCCGCAACCGAAGAAACCATTTTGAGGAAACGAAGAAACCGGATCGAAACAAAGCGGCGGTACACATCCCGGCAACAAAGTGGCGCTCTGAGACGCCGGGAGGCCGACATGAACCACTCATTCCATTCCGCAGACCGCTCGACCCATCTGAAGATCGTCGTGGTGGCGCTGGTTGCCGGGATCGCCGTCACCGCTTTCGGCATCGCGGCCCGCACCAATGTCGATTACAGCCAGACGGCCTCGCATGCCCCGGTGAAGGCCGGCAAGCCGGTTGCCGTAACGAGCACGAACGACCCCATGGTCCGCTGACCAGCGGCGGCGTTCCCAGACCCAAGTCTGTCCGAGGCCGCCGTTTCGGCGGCCTTTTGCTTTGTCGACGCGGTCGGCGGTCATCTGCCCTGGCCAGCTTCCACGGGCGGCCGGGATCAGCCGAGTTGAGCGGCGGGATCGTGGATCGAGGGGGATTTTGGAGGGTGGGAGCCATCGAAATGGCGCGAGAGACGGGGCTCGAACCCGCGACCTCCGGCGTGACAGGCCGGCGCTCTAACCAACTGAGCTACTCCCGCGTGATCGCGAAATCCGCGGAGGAGTGCGACTTAAAGGGGGGAAGTTTCGAAGTCAAGGACATTGAACTCCAACTTGTGAGAAGTCTTGACGGCCGGTCGATGTAGAATGCCGGCCGGGCTCCCGTCCCCGCGGTTCTCCGCGCGAATTCTGCCATGACCGCTCGGCCGGGAAGCCATCGCGCGGTTGCAGCCGCCTCGCGACGCGAGGAGATGCTGTCCGAAACTGTCGGCGGAAGCGGGCGCCACGTGAGCCAAGCAAGAGGCGGCGGATCGGCGGACATGGATCGTCTCGACGTCCATCTCCCAATCTGCCGTAATTGAGCATCATGCCAAGCGCGCGGCAGGGACGCGGTCCAGGCCACCTGCTGAAAGGGCCGAATTGCGTTGACACGTCTGGTCCTGCTGAGCGCGAACCATGCCATATCTGATATATTAATATACGCCGAAGGTATCATAACCCTCCTCTCTCTTCTTCTCTCGTGGTGCCCATGTCCGATCCGTTTCAGAGCTACGCCCACTCCGTGACCGAGCGCTTCCTCCGCTATGTCGTGATCGACACCCAGTCGGACCCGACCTCCCCGACCTGCCCGTCGACGCTGAAGCAGAAGAACCTGGGGCGCCTGCTGGCCGCGGAGCTTCAAGCCCTCGGTCTGGCGGACGCGCATATGGACGAGCACGGCTACGTCTATGCGACGATCCCCGCGACCACCGACAAGGCGGTTCCGGTGATCTGTTTCTGCTCGCACATGGACACCTCACCCGACTGCTCCGGCGCCGACGTGAAGCCGCAGATCGTGCGCAACTATCGAGGCGGCGACATCGTGCTGCCGGGAGATCCGAGCCAGGTGATCCGCCCTTCAGAGCATCCGGCGCTGGCCGGCCAGATCGGCCAGGACATCGTCACCTCCGATGGCACCACCCTGCTCGGCGCCGACAACAAGGCCGGCATCGCCGAGATCATGGACGCGGCGCAATTTCTGCTGAGCAACCCCGCCATCAAGCACGGCACGATCAAGATCCTGTTCACCCCGGACGAGGAGATCGGCCGCGGCGTCGACCGGGTCGACCTGAAGAAGCTCGGCGCCGACTTCGGCTACACGATGGATGGGGAGACCGCCGGGAATATCGAGGACGAGACCTTCTCGGCGGACGGCGCAACGATCATCATCAACGGCGTCAGCGCGCATCCCGGCTTCGCCAAGGGCAAGATGGAGCACGCCATCAAGATCGCCTCGGCAATCGTCGACCGCCTGCCCAAGGATACCTGCTCCCCCGAGACCACGGAAGCCCGGGAAGGCTTCCTGCATCCGGTGGGCGTATCGGGCACCCTGGAACAGGCACGGCTCGACTTCATCGTGCGCGATTTCAGCGAGCAGGGATTGCGCCAGAAGGAGGCGCTGCTCGAGGACATCGTCAAGGACGTGATGCGGGATTACCCGCGCTCCAGCTACGAGATGCAGGTCAAGGCGCAATATCGCAACATGAAGGAGGTGATCGACCTCCATCCGGAGATCGTGACCTACGCCGAGGACGCCATCCGTCGCGCCGGACTGGCGCCGGTGCGCACCTCGATTCGCGGCGGCACTGATGGCTCGAGGCTGTCCTTCATGGGACTGCCCTGCCCCAACATCTTCGCCGGCGAGCACGCCTTCCACTCGCGACGGGAATGGGTCAGTGTCGGCGACATGGAGAAGGCGGTGCAGACCATCGTGCATCTGGCGATGATCTGGGAGGAGCGCTCCTGACGCCCTCCCGGCGCGGCCCTCAGGCGCGCGCCGTTACCAGCCAGATCGAGCCGGGCAGCGTGACGCTGCCGCCCGTCTGATGCTGCGCGAGCAGTTCACGAACCGAGAGGCGTGCGGCTTCGCGCGTCTCCGCGGGATGCCCCTCCAGTGCACGACTGGCGGGCCCGATCTCGAACGCCGATTGCACGGCGGCGTCCAGCCCCTGCCCGCGCGCGATGTCGAGCGACAGCGCGTGGGCCTGCAGGGCGACGTCGGCAAAGCCCGACTCGCCGAGGATCCGCGTTACCCGCGCCTCCGACGCGAAGGCAAACGGGCCGGGATCCTCCGGACCCATCTCCGGCAGCTTCGGGACATGGCGATACACCGCCTGCAGCGGCGCGATCATCCAGGGATTGGCCCTGGGCTCGCGCCAGCAGGCGAACACCACCCGGCCGCCCGGCTTCAGCGCCCGCCGCATGTTGGCGAATGACGTCACGGGATCGGCGAAGAACATGACGCCGAAGCGCGAGACCAGGAGGTCGAAGCTCGCGGGCGGAAACGCATGCACCGTTGCGTCAGCCAGCACGAACGCGACGGGCAGCCCGGCCGGCGCCACCTCGCGCGCCCGCGCCAGCATCGGCGCGGAGATGTCGACGCCGAGCACGGCTCCATCCGGCGCGACCTGCCGGGCCAGCGCGATCGACAGGCCGCCGCAGCCGCAGCCGATGTCCAGGACGCGATCACCCGGCTTGGCGGCGATGTGATCGATCAGGATCTGCGACACCGGCGCGAGCAGGACGTCCTGCGCCTCCTGGCGATCCGACCAGCGCTGGCCGCCGGGCCCGTTCCAATAGGCGATCTGGTCGGCATTGCGGTCGTGGCCTGCGGGCATGTCCATGATGGGCCTGTCTGATCGATGGTCCTGATCGGCCGGCATGGCCGCACGCGGCGGCCTTTCCTGTCAAGGCACGAACCCGCGACACGGGCACGGGCGCGAGTGGCGACCGACCTCCTGCGTTGCAAGCCGCGGCACCGTGTCCATATGACGCTGAGGGAACGAGGCTTGCGGGCAGACATTGTCCGTAGAGTCGGCGATGCGCGAGGTGCGACATGGCCGCTGCAAGGAGACGATGGATGGGTCGATGCGGTCCCTGGCTGGTGCTTGTCGCTGCGCTCTGCTCGTCCACGGCGAGCGGAGCCGAGGCGGCCGGGGGACAAAGCGGCAGGCCGGTGCCGACCCGGCAGAACCCGCTGTTCTCCGATCCGCTCAACCAGCCGGTCACGCCGTCGCGGCCGATCACGCAGCCCGACAGTCCGGGCTACCCGTCGTATCAGACCAGGCCGATTCAGCCCCGCTACCCCACGCGGCAGCAGCCGCGCTAGCGGGGTGCCGGGCTGCGGACCCCACCGGCGGCCCGCGCGTCTTGAAAGACCCGACCGTCTCTGATTTGCATGGACGTCCATCGGGGTCTTCATGCGCTGCCTCATCGTCGCCGATCTCCATTACACCTTGCCGCAACTCGACTGGCTGGTCGCCGCGGCCGACCATTTCGAGCTCGTCATCTTCGCTGGCGACGCCCTCGATCTCGCGTCGATCGTCGACATTCGCGCCCAGATCGTCGTGGTGAAAAAATATCTCGCGCTGCTGGCGGCCAAGACCCGCGTGATCATCTGCTCCGGCAACCACGACCTGGAGGAGCGCAACGCCGAGGGCGAGAAGATCGCGGCCTGGATCGGGACCGTCCGCGAGCTCGGCATCGCCTCCGACGGCGAGGATATCCTGATCGGCGACACCCTGTTCTCGGTCTGCCCATGGTGGGATGGCCCGCATGTGCAAGCCGCGATCGAGCGCCAGCTCGACGCCGCTGCAGGCCGACAGCCTGCGCGCTGGATCTGGGTGCATCATGCCCCGCCGGCCAACTCGCCGGTCAGCTGGGGTGGCAAGCGCTTCTTCGGCGACACCGAGCTCGAAGGCTTCATCGCGCGGCACCGGCCGGCGATGGTGATATCAGGCCATGTCCACCAATCGCCCTTCATCAAGGACGGCTCCTGGTTCGATCGCTTGGCGGAGACCTGGGTGTTCAACACCGGCCGGCAGCCCGGTCGCCCGCCGACCTACATGGTGCTCGACACCGGCGCGCAGCACGCGTTCTGGCTGGCGGCGGGGCAAGCCGAATGGATCGACCTCGCCGCACCGCTGCAGCGCCCGGCCCAGCCGGTGAGGGAAGCGCCCGACTGGCTCAGAGCCGTGGATCGGATTCCAGATCCGTTCCTGGCGCGACCTGCTGCGGTGGCAGGTTGATCATGCTCTGCAGGACGTCGCCGACCATCGCGAGATGCGTGCCGTGGCCGGCATATTGCCGCTTGAGGTCGGCGAGATAGGTGTTGGCGACGTTGAGCCGCTGCGCCAGCATGCGGGCGATCGAAAGCGTCGCCTCGGGATGTTCTGTGAGGAAGCGCGGCGCATCGAGGATCTCATAGATCCGGCAGTCGGCCAGCGCCCGCACGGTCGCCGTATGCGGCTGCTCCAGCAAGAGCGACATCTCCCCGAACAGGGCACCGGGCTCCCCCACGACGGCCACCGTGGCGCCGGCCTTGATCACCTCCAGCCGTCCTTCGAGCAGGATGTAGAGATGCCCGGTGCTGTGGCCTTCCGCCAGCAGGTCGGTGCCAGCGGCGATCGTGCGCTCGTGTCCGCCGGTGCAGTGACGCAGGAAGTCGGTCATCGAGATCCCAGCTTCAGTTACCCGATGCGGCGTCGCGAAGCTGATCTTCTAAAAGAGTACTCAGGTACACGGCGAGTTCACTGATATCGTAGTGTCCAGCTTCCCATGCCTCGTCGGCTCTGCGAAGAGCGGCGTAGTACGGCGTACGATTGTCTCGGATTCGCTCGGGCACAATAACTTTGCCCGGCAAGAACCGACCTATCCTGACGCAAAGTAAATAATAGCAGATGGCCCGAGCAGTGCGGCCGTTTCCTTCGATAAAGGGATGGATCCATAACATACGCCAGAGCGCATAGGCCGCAAGCTGGGTGGGTGTGAGCACGTACCAGTTTTCGTGAATGAAGGACACAAATCGGTCCATCAATTCCGGAACCTCTTTGAAATGAGGCGGAATGTGATTTCCAACGTAAATCGGCTCGCTTCGGAAGCGACCGCCAAATTGCGAAATATTCGCCACGGCAACGTGGTTTAGCGCCCAAAGCATGTATTTATCGAAAGCAATTGGGCCCTGCCTCAGCCCGATCTCAATATCATTGGTCAGTAAGTCATATTGACGAATCAGATTCTTTTCTTGGATGCGCGTGTAGAGTTCTGGATCATCCTTTTCGAGTACCAGCATAAAATAAAAGCCCGGCTAAGCCGGGCTCCTCCTTCTATCGGGTCATCAAGATGCTCTTGGAGGCATCGCGGACCGATTCTTTCGTGATCCGTGACGCCTGAGGGGCGTTGCCATAAGCGAAGCTTACCCGCTGCTCTTGCAAGTCCGCTTCGCTAACCGTCAAAGTCTTCGTCTGCTCCAGCAAACGGTCGAGTTCCGGGTGTACCGGCGCGGGCCCCAATACAGGTTGTCTCTCGGCCATATTGCACCTCCTAGAATTGGCACCTTAGGGTACCTTATGATTCCTTAACGCTTATATAGGCCGTACAGATGAGGAGTCTGTGCCGAACCGGCGACATCATAAATTTATTCGTCAACTTGCAGCCGCAGCTTAGGTTCAGATCTTCGCAGCAAGAGTTGTGGTAGGCGGTGAGAGATTCGAACTCCCGACCCTCTCGGTGTAAACGAGATGCTCTAACCAGCTGAGCTAACCGCCCGTCCTGCAACAGATCCGGTGCCATTTCCGGTGATCTCGGACGGTCCGTTGCGCAGCGCTTCTTTACCCCCTGCCCGACCCGCAATCAACGCCGGAACAGCGCAGGGGGTTGGAAAGCCGCGCCTCGGTGCTGCGCAGCCGGCACTCCTCGGTGCTAGAACAAGCCCACAAACGAAAGCGGCGCCCTGACGGGCGCCGTTTCCCTACACGGCTTCTGACCTCAGTGGGCGGTCAGGCCGCCGGCGGCTTCGTCGCCATCGGCCTTCACGGGCACCTTGGTGTCCTCTTCCCAGACGATCGGCACGGGCTTGCGGACCAGGGCCCGGGCGACGACGTCGTCGAGACGGGAGACCGGGATGATCTCCATGCCGCCCTTGATCGCATCGGAAATCTCCGTGAGATCCTTGGCGTTGTCCTCGGGGATCAGCACCGTCTTGATGCCGCCGCGAGCGGCCGCCAAGAGCTTCTCCTTCAGACCGCCGATCGGCAGCACGCGACCACGCAAGGTGATCTCGCCGGTCATCGCGACGTCGTGACGGACCGGAATGCCGGTCATCACCGAGATGATGGTCGTCGCCATGGCCACGCCGGCCGAGGGGCCGTCCTTCGGGGTCGCCCCCTCCGGCACGTGGACGTGGATGTCGCGCCGGTCGAACAACGGCGGCTCGATGCCGTAGTTGATCGCCCTGGAGCGGACGAACGAGGCCGCCGCCGAGATCGACTCCTTCATGACGTCGCGCAGATTGCCCGTCACCGTCATCTTGCCCTTGCCGGGCATCATGACGCCTTCGATCGTCAGCAGCTCGCCACCGACATCGGTCCAGGCGAGGCCCGTCACGATGCCGACCTGATCGTCGCTCTCGATCTCACCGAAGCGGTACTTCGGAACACCCAAGAATTCCTCGACGGTCTTCTCGGTGATCTTCACCGACTTCTTCTTGGACATCATGAGCTCCTTCACCGCCTTGCGGGCCAGTGTGGAAATCTCACGCTCCAGATTACGCACGCCCGCCTCGCGGGTGTAGCGCCGGATCACGAGCAGCAGCGCGTCGTCGTCGATCGACCACTCCTTCGAGTCCAGGCCGTGCTTGGAGATCGCGCTGGGGATCAGGTGCTTCCGGGCGATCTCGACCTTCTCGGTCTCGGTGTAGCCCGCGATGCGGATGATCTCCATGCGGTCCATCAGCGGGCCGGGAATATTCAGCGTATTCGCGGTCGTGATGAACATGACGTTCGACAGGTCGTAGTCGACCTCCAGGTAGTGATCGTTGAACGTCGTGTTCTGCTCGGGGTCGAGGACCTCCAGCAGCGCCGACGACGGGTCACCCCGGAAGTCCGAGCCCATCTTGTCGATCTCGTCCAGCAGGAACAGCGGGTTCGAGGTCTTGGCCTTGCGCATCGACTGGATGATCTTGCCGGGCATCGAACCGATATAGGTCCGGCGATGGCCGCGGATCTCCGCTTCGTCGCGCACGCCGCCAAGCGACACGCGAACGAACTCGCGGCCGGTGGCCTTCGCGATCGACTTGCCGAGCGAGGTCTTGCCGACGCCGGGAGGTCCGACCAGGCACAGGATCGGGCCGGTCAGCTTGTTGGCGCGCGACTGCACCGCCAGATACTCGACGATTCGGTCCTTGACCTTCTCCAGACCATAGTGATCCGCATCCAGAACCGCCTGCGCGGCCTCCAGATCCTTCTTCACCTTGGACTTCTTGTTCCACGGAATCGACAGCAGCCAATCCAGGTAGTTGCGCACGACGGTCGCTTCCGCGGACATCGGCGACATCTGGCGCAGCTTCTTCAACTCGTGCTGGGCCTTCTCGCGCGCTTCCTTGGAGAGCTTGGTCTTGTTGATGCGCTCTTCCAGGTCGGCGAGCTCGTCGCGGCCGTCCTCGTCACCCAGCTCCTTCTGAATGGCCTTCATCTGCTCATTCAGGTAGTACTCGCGCTGGGTCTTCTCCATCTGCCGCTTGACGCGGGAGCGGA
>NZ_CAFJ01000506.1 GCF_000239795.1 Bradyrhizobium sp. STM 3809
GAACAACAACGATTTCGTGACCGGCTATATCGGCCGCCAGCCCATCGTGATTTCCCGCGATCGCACCGGAAAGCTTCATGCCTTCCTCAACGCCTGTTCCCACCGCGGCGCGATGATCTGCCGCCACAAGCGCGGCAACAAGTCCACCTATACCTGCCCATTCCATGGCTGGACCTTCAACAACACCGGAAAGCTCCTGAAGGCAAAGGACCCGGAGGGCGCCGGATATCCGGAGAGCTTCAACAGGAACGGCAGCCACGATCTGACGAAGCTCGCGCGCTTCGAAAGCTACCGCGGCTTTCTGTTCGGATCGCTGAACGCTGACGTCGCTTCGCTCGAGGACTATCTCGGTGAGGCACGCAAGATCATCGACCTCATCGTCGATCAGTCGCCGGACGGTCTCGAAGTGCTGCGTGGCAATTCTTCGTACATCTACGACGGCAATTGGAAGCTTCAGGCGGAAAACGGCGCCGACGGTTACCATGTCGCGTCGGTGCATTGGAATTATGCTGCCACGACCAATCAGCGAAAAGCCGCTGCCGTGGCCGCCGAAGCGGCCGACGAAATCCGCGCCATGGATGCCGGATCCTGGGCGAAGCAGGGCGGCGGCTTCTACGCCTATGAGCATGGTCACATCCTGCTCTGGACGAACTGGTCAAATCCGCAGGACCGCCCGCTCTACCCGGTACTGAACGAGCTCACCGAGAAATTCGGCAAGGCGCGCGCCGATTGGATGGTCGAGAAGAGCCGCAATCTGTGCCTCTATCCGAACGTCTTCATCATGGATCAATTTTCCTCGCAGATCCGGATGTACCGTCCGATCTCGGTGGATAAGACCGAGGTGACCATCTACTGCATCGCGCCGAAGGGCGAGAGCGACGAAGCGCGTGCCCGTCGCATCCGACAGTACGAGGACTTCTTCAATGCCTCCGGGATGGCCACGCCCGACGATCTGGAAGAATTCCGCTCCTGTCAGATCGGGTTCGGAGCCCGTCATGCCCAATGGAACGACCTGTCACGCGGCGCCACTCACTGGATCAAGGGACCCGACGCCGATGCAGACGCGATCGGCATGAAGCCCCTGCTCTCGGGCCGGAAGACGGAGGACGAAGGCCTCTTCGTCATCCAGCACGGTTTCTGGAAGCAGGCCCTCACCGACGGCCTCAGGAAGGAAGCCGCCTCCGCGTCCGCCATGACGATGGCGGCCGAATAGCTCGAACAGGTTCCATGAACAGCTGCAGCCCCGGCGCTGCAGCCGATGGAGGAGGGATGCCCCATGAATGCCATGACCGCCGATATCCGCAGCGCTGACCCAAGCCATGACATGACGATCGCCGACGTTGAGGCGTTCCTGTACGCTGAGGCGCGATGCCTCGACGATCGCGATTTCACCACCTGGCTCACCTTCTATGCGCCGAATGTCACATTCCATATGCCCGCCTGGGATGACGACGATCTGCTGACGGAAGATCCGCAACGCGAGATCTCGCTGATCTTCTACGGATCGAAGCAAGGCCTGGAGGACCGTATCTTCAGAATCAATACCGAACGGTCCTCGGCCACCTCGCTGCCGGTGCCCCGCACCTCCCATAACATCTCCAATGTCGAGATCGTCGAACGCGGCCTCGGCTCGTTGAAGGTCCGGTTCAACTGGTTCAATCTCAGTTTCCGCTACAAGACAACGGACTCCTACTGGGGGACGTCGTACTACACGATCGATACGACGCAGCCGGCGCCTCTCATCACCAACAAGAAGGTCGTCCTCAAGAACGACTACATCCATCACGTCGTGGATATCTACCACATCTAATAAGCACAATATGCGGGGAGGACCGTGATGAACAGAATCGCACTCAACTTCGAGGACGGGATCACCCGCTTCATCGACGTGCGGCCGGACGAACTGGTTGCCGATGCCGCATATCGGCTCGGCCTCAATATCCCGATGGACTGCAGGGACGGCGCATGCGGAACCTGCAAATGCCAGTGCGAGAGCGGTGAGTATTCGCTCGGCGGCTATATCGACGATGCGATGACGGAGGAGGAGGCCGCGCAGGGCTTCGTCCTGACTTGCCAGATGAAGGCCAAGTCCGATTGCGTCATTCGCATCCCGGCATCGTCCGCCGTCTGCAAGACGAAACCTGCGACGGTCGCCGCAACGATGGTCGACGTCCGCCAGCTCTCACCATCGACGATCGGATTTTCGGTCCGGACCGAACCGGCCAATGCGCTGCGCTATCTTCCGGGCCAATACGTCAATGTATCGGTCCCGGGATCCGCGCAGACGCGGTCCTATTCGTTCTCGTCAACGATCAAGAACGGTGTCGCCGACTTCCTTGTGCGCAACATCCCGGGCGGACTGATGTCGACGTACCTCGCGTCCCAAGCGAAAGCCGGCGATGCCTTGACCCTGACCGGCCCGATCGGGAGCTTCTATCTCCGTGCGGTCACGCGCCCTCTTCTCTTCCTCGCCGGCGGCACCGGGCTCGCCCCGTTTCTTGCGATGCTCGAACATCTCGAGGCGAACATCCCGACCCATCCGGTCCACATGATCTATGGCGTAACGAATGACGCGGACCTCGTCGAGGTCGCGGCTCTCGAGGGCCTCGCGAAGAGAATTCCGGGCTTCACATTCACGACCGTGGTCGCCGATCCGGCAAGCCGGCACGAGCGAAAAGGCTACGTCACCCATCACATGCCCGACAGCGCTTTGTTCGGCGGTGACGTCGATGTCTATCTCTGCGGCCCGCCTCCGATGGTGGATGCGGTTCGGGCCTATTTTGCCGAGAAGAACATCTCGCCCGCCAGTTTCCACTTCGAGAAGTTCAATCCGTCGGAGAGCAAGTGATGTCAGTCAAGGATCGCTTTTCCGGCAAGAGCATGGTCGTGACCGGTGCCGCTCAGGGGATCGGACGGCAGGTCGCGGTCGAGGCCGCAACGGGGGGCGCGCACCTGACGCTGGTCGATCGCTCGCCGCTCGTGCACGAGGTCGCAAGGCAGATCAATTCCGAGCACGGCCAAGGCCAATGCATCGCCGTCGAGGCCGACCTCGAGACCTGGTCCGGCAACGAACAAGTCATGGAGCGCGCGAACTGCAGCTACGGGGCCATCGACATCCTGGTGACCAATGTCGGCGGCGCGATCTGGATGAAGCCATTCGAGCATTTCACCGAAGACCAGATCGTGGCCGAAATCAATCGTTCGCTTTTCCCGACACTTTGGGGCTGCCGTTCGGCGCTTCCGTACATGATTGAACAGGGCCGCGGCGCGATCGTGAACGTTTCGTCGATCGCGACGAAAGGGATCAATCGCGTGCCGTATTCTGCAGCCAAGGGGGCCGTCAACGCGTTGACTGCGTCTCTGGCCATCGAGGTCGGCACGAAGAATATTCGCGTGAACGCCGTCGCGCCCGGTGGGACGACAGCGCCGCCGCGGCAGATCCCCCGCAATGCTGCCAAGCAGACGGCGCAGGAAAAGCTCTGGATGCAGCAGGTTGTCGATCAGACCGTGCAGTCGAGCGCCATGAAGCGCTACGGATTGTTGCGCGAGATGTCCGCGGCCATTCTTTTCCTCGCCTCCGAGGAAGCCGCCTACATCACCGGCACGGTGCTGCCTGTCGGCGGAGGCGATCAGGGCTGAGGGCGACGCGAGCCGGCGCGTTGGCACCGTCAGCGCGGGCCGGGAGAGTCCGAGGAACAATCCGGCGTGTGAGACACAGGATGCCATTCGTACAGAACGCCCATGTGACGCTGTTCGTCACGGAATCGGGACCGGCAGATGCTCCTGCCATCCTGTTCTCGAACTCGCTCGGCACCACACATCGGATGTGGGATGCTGTCGTCGCCGAGCTTTCAAGTGAATTTCGCTGCATCAGATATGACACACGCGGTCATGGCGCCTCGACCCGCAGCCACTCTGCCTTTGGCATAGAAGATCTGGCCGATGATGCCGTCGACATTCTCGACAATCTTGGCATCGAGCAGGCCCATTTTGCCGGCCTTTCGCTGGGCGGCATGACCGGCCAGGCCGTCGCGCTGAGAGCGTCCACCCGCTTGCACTCCCTGAGCTTGATGGCAACGACCTCGTATATGCCGCCGGCCTCTGCATGGAACGAGCGGGCGGCTCTGGTCCGGCGCGAGGGCACAAAGGCCATCGTGGAGGCCACAATTCAGCGATGGTTCACGCCCGGTTTCACCGCCGGTTCGCGCGCCGCCATCGACCGCGTGGCGCGCGAATTCTCGGAGGCCGACGCCGAGGGATATGCGAGCTGCTGCGAAGCGATCGGCCGGATGGATTTCAGAGAACACATCGGACAGATCCGAACGCCGACGCTGATTATCGCCGGCGCGCAGGATCCGGCAACGCCGGTGGAGATGTCGCGGAACATGCATCTGAGCATACCGGATTCGCATCTCGTAGTCCTCGATCCCGCCGCGCATCTGCTGGCCGTCGAGCGACCTGATGCTGTTATCGACGCGCTCCGATCACATATCGGCGAGCGGGCGGCCTGAGCCGCCCCGCTCGCTTCACTCGACAATGGTTGCTTCCGTCGCGGCGCGGAGCTCCGTCTCTCTCACACCATCTGCACATTCGACGATCTTCAACCCGCCGGGCACGACATCGAGTACGCCGAGATTGGTGATGATGCGGTCGACGACGCGCTTGCCCGTCAGGGGCAGGATGCATTCCTTGAGAACCTTGGATTCGCCGGCCTTGTTCGTGTGGTCCATGACGACGACCACCCGGCCGACACCTGCAACGAGATCCATTGCCCCTCCCATGCCTTTCACGAGCTTCCCGGGAATCATCCAGTTGGCGAGGTCGCCTTTTTCCGAGACTTCCATCGCACCGAGGATCGCCATGGCGATCTTGCCGCCGCGGATCATGGCAAAGCTCTGGGCTGAGTCGAAGAAGGCGGTCTGCGGCAGTTCGGTGATCGTCTGCTTGCCCGCATTGATGAGATCGGCATCTTCCTCTCCATCATGAGGAAACGGGCCCATGCCCAGCATGCCGTTCTCCGATTGAAGGGTCACGGTGATCCCTTCCGGAATGTAGTTGCTGACCAGCGTCGGAATGCCGATGCCGAGATTGACGTACCAGCCGTCCTGCAATTCGCGCGCGGCGCGCGCAGCCATTTGATTGCGATCCCAAGCCATGTCCGATCTCCTCACGCGCGCCTGCGAACTGTGCGTTGTTCGATTCTCTTTTCATGCTGCCCCTGCACAATGCGGTGCACGTAGATGCCGGGCAGGTGAATGCCATCGGGGTCGAGCGAGCCGAGAGGAACGATCTCCTCCACCTCGGCAACGCATATCTTTCCGCAGGTCGCCGCCGGCGGATTGAAATTGCGCGCCGTCTTGCGAAACACGAGATTTCCGGAGGTGTCGGCCTTCCATGCCTTCACGATCGAAAGATCGGCGATAAGGCCGCGTTCCAGAATGTAGGTTTCGCCATCGAATTCCTTGTGTTCCTTGCCTTCTGCGATAACGGTGCCGACGCCCGTCTTCGTGTAGAAGCCCGGAATTCCGGCCCCACCCGCGCGCATGCGCTCGGCCAGCGTGCCTTGCGGATTGAATTCGAGCTCGAGCTCACCCGCCAGATATTGTCGCATGAATTCTGCGTTCTCGCCGACGTAGGACGAGATCATCTTCCTGATCTGGCGGGTATGAAGGAGAATGCCGAGACCGAAATCATCAACACCCGCATTGTTGGAGGCGACAGTAAGATTCTTCGTACCGGCATCCCGGATCGCGGCGATCAGGAGTTCGGGGATGCCGCACAGGCCGAAGCCGCCGGCTGCGATCGTCATGCCGTCGAACAGGAGACCCTGAAGGGACTCCTGCGCGGTGTCGTACGTCTTCATCCGTCGTGTCCTCTCAAGCTGCCTTCTCGAGGCCGAGAATCGCGCGTGCCTGTCGCCAGGTGGCCACTGGCCGATGGTATTGATCGCAAAGCGCGACGGCGCGCTTCACGAGCGCGGCATTCGAGGGCGCAAGCCGGTCTCGTCCGAGTCTGACATTGTCTTCCAGCCCGGTTCGCGTATGCCCACCCGCTGCGATGGACCATTCGTTGACCTTGATCTGCTCAGGCCCAATCCCGGCAGCGCACCACTGCGCATCTGGCGCAAGGCGTTTCAGGGTCTCGATGTAGAAGTCGAAGATCGGCTTGTCCGCCGGCATTGCGTTCTTCACGCCCATCACGAATTGCACGTAAAGCGGACCTTTGAGACGTCCATCCTGCTGCATCCGCGCGGCCTGCACGATGTGGCCGAGATCGAAGGCCTCGATCTCCGGCTTGACGTCGTATTTGCGCATTTCACCGGCAAGCCAGTCGACGAGATCGGGCGGATTTTCATAGACGAGCGTCGGAAAGTTGTTGGAACCGACCGACAGCGAGGCCATGTCCGGCCGCAAGGACAACATCCCACCCCTGGCTTGCCCCGCACCGGATCGTCCGCCAGTCGACAATTGAATGATCAGGCCCGGACAGTGCTTCTGCAGGCCCTCCTTCAATCGCGCGAAACGCTCAGGATCCGATGTAGGCTTTCCATCGTCGTCGCGGACATGACAGTGCGCAATGCTGGCACCTGCTTCGAAAGCTTCATGTGTGCTTTCAATCTGCTCGCTGATCGAGATCGGGACGGCGGGATTGTTTTCCTTGGTCGGAAGCGAGCCCGTAATGGCGACGCAAATGATGCAGGGGTTTTCAGCCGCGTTGGACACGTGTGCTCCAGGAGGTCGATCATGGGTTCACGCATCACTGCGGCCTGTTGGAACACAGCACAAGGCCGCCTGCAGTATTTTGATATACCTTTGGAATATACTTGGCCGGTTGCTTGCTCGCATTCGCAGTGAACGAGGACGTTCACACGAGATCAGCATGAGCTGTACGAGGCACTCCAACAGAGCCTCTCTGAACGAGCCAAATAGTCGATCTCGATCTCATGCGCGCGGTTCGGATTTATTCCCTCGAGACGCTGAAGTCAGCTTCGACCGGGCGTGGTCAGAGCGCATCCCCAGACCTTGGTCTCCGGGGTGAGGTGCACCACAAAATTGAAGTACAACGTGCAACGAAGCTGAATGATCTGCTGGCGCAATGGCGATGGACTGACGTGACGCCAGCAGAGACATGCCGGCGCATCTGGTCGCGCGTCGCCCTGATCCTGACCCTCGTGATCTCGATCGGATTGCTCGCGATCGCCAAGGCGACCGGCCAGCCGGTTGTCTAGATCACCACCTCTTGCAGCTTGCGTGTCCAAACGCCTGCGGCTGCAAGATGATCACGATCCACAAAGCCCCGTCCGAAAACGGCGCGCGCCGCTGAAAGCCCTCCGCTCGGCCGTTGCGCTCAGTACAGCTTTCGCCGGCGCTCACATGGTCCGCCAACATGGTCCGCGGGCCGGCAATCGCCCAGCATTGGCTCGCCCTTTCCATCGGCGGTATGAGCCGCAGGGTTTCGATCGCGCTCCCTGTTCAGAAATTGGATGAGGCTGAAGACACGGAGCCGTCACGTCACGACGCGGCGAAAACCCCCCTCGCATCGGGATGACTGGTGGCGCGTTGCAATACGACGAGTTGAACGCCGCGCTATGGCTCAAAGAGCCGTTCCGTTGCGGTCTCGGGAAAGCACAACTGTAAGTGCTTGAAAGAATGGTCGGAGCGGCAGGATTCGAACCTGCGACCCCTGCGTCCCGAACGCAGTGCTCTACCGGGCTGAGCCACGCTCCGACTTGGGAAGCCGGCTTATAGCGTCGGGTTTCCGTCTTCGCAAGGCACACGAGGCAGGAAATCGCATCGAAATCTCCGACGTCAGGAGTATCGGTTAACTGCTTGAGGTCCTGGGACTTTGCCGGCGAATTGGCGGGCGATCGCAGCCCAGCGCCGCATTTGCGCGCTTCATTCGGGCGTCCCCGCCCGCTATAGCCGAGCGCGACCGCTCTCCCTCGTGACGTACCCGTGATGCCCGCGCCAGACAGACCCGCGATCGAGACCCGAATCCTGCCCGCCGATGCGGCGGGCATCGCGCAGGCCGCGGCGATTTTCGCCCGCGGCGGGCTGGTCGCGTTCCCGACCGAGACCGTCTACGGCCTCGGCGCCGACGCCGCCAATGCCACGGCGATCGCGCACCTCTACCAGGCCAAGGGCCGCCCTGCCTTCAATCCGCTGATCGCCCATGTCGCCGATGTCGCCGCCGCACGGCGGATCGGCCGCTTCGACGCCACGGCGGAGCGGCTCGCCGCCGCCTTCTGGCCGGGGCCGCTGACCCTCGTGGTGCCGCAGGCCGACCGGTGCCCCGTCGCGGATCTCGCCACCGCCGGCCTCGACACCGTGGCGATCCGCGTGCCGGCGCACCCGACCGCGCGAGCGCTGCTCGCCGCGTTCGGCGGCGCCGTGGTGGCGCCCTCGGCCAACATCTCCGGCCATGTGTCGCCGACCACCGCAGCGCATGTCGCCGCCGACCTGTCCGGTCGCATCGACCTGATCCTCGATGGCGGCGCGGTCGACGTCGGCGTCGAATCCACCATCATCGGCTGCTTCGACGAGCCCACGCTGCTGCGCCCGGGCGGAGTTCCCAGCGAGGCGATCGAGGCCGTGCTCGGCCGGCCGCTTGGCCGGCCTGCCGCCGAGACGCACGCTTCGGAACAGCCGCTCGCGCCGGGCATGCTGGCCTCGCATTATGCGCCGCGGGCCGCCGTCCGCCTCGATGCCACCGACATCGCGCCCGGCGAAGCACTGCTCGCCTTCGGTCCCGCGCCCTTGCCCGGCGCCGGCCAGGCCGCCGCGATTCTCAACCTCTCGCCCACCGGCGATCCGGCAGAGGCGGCGACGCATCTTTTCGGCTATCTTCGCAGCCTCGATGCGAAGGGCGCGCGCAGCATTGCCGTGATGCCGATCCCGAACGACGGGCTCGGCGAGGCCATCAACGACCGGCTGCGCCGCGCCGCCGCGCCGCGATAACATTGGAAGCGACCGATCATGAACATCAGCCAGCCTGCCTTCCCGCCGCTGCCCCCCGAGCTGATCGCGCAATTCGCCGCCATCGTCGGCGAGCGCCAGGCGCTGACCGCGGAGAACGATGTTGCGCCTTACGTCACCGAGGAGCGCAATCTGTTCCATGGCCGCTCGCCGCTGGTGCTGCGTCCCGGCTCGACCGCCGAGGTCGCGGCGATCTGCAAGCTCGCAACCGCGCACCGCATCGCGCTGGTGCCGCAGGGCGGCAACACCGGCCTCGTCGGCGGCCAGACGCCGCACAATGGCGAGGTCGTGGTGTCGCTGAAGCGCATGGACAAGATTCGCGGCGTCGACACCGCGTCCAACACGATGATCGCCGAGGCCGGCGTCGTGCTGCAGGTCGCGCAGCAGAAGGCCGCCGAGGTCGACCGGCTGTTCCCGCTGTCGCTCGGCGCCGAGGGCAGCTGCACCATCGGCGGCAATCTCTCGACCAATGCCGGCGGCACCGCCGCGCTCGCCTATGGCGTGGCGCGCGAGATGGCGCTGGGTGTCGAGGTGGTGCTGGCCGACGGGCGGGTGCTGAATGCGCTGTCGAAATTGAAGAAGGACAACACCGGCTACGACCTGCGCAATCTCTTCATCGGCGCCGAGGGCACGCTCGGCATCATCACCGCGGCAAGCCTGAAGCTGTTCCCGAAGCCGCGCGCGATCGAGACGGCCTTCGTCGGGCTGAAGTCGCCGGAGGATGCGCTGAAACTCCTCGCCATCGCCCAGCGCGAGGCGGCGGGCAGCCTCACGAGCTTCGAGCTGATCGCCCATATTGCGCTCGACTTCTCGATCCGCCATGTCGCCGGCAACCGCGCGCCGCTGTCGGGCCAGCATCCCTGGTTCGTGCTGATGGAATTGTCGTCGTCGCGCGACGACGCCCGCGCCACGCTGGAGACCATCCTCGAGCAGGGTTTCGAGGGCGGCATCGTCGATGACGCCGTGATCGCCGACAATCTCACCCAGCGCATGGCGTTCTGGAAGCTGCGCGAAGACATCTCCTGGGCGCAGAAGCCGGAGGGCGGCTCGATCAAGCACGACATCTCGGTGCCGGTGGCCGCGGTGCCGGCGTTCATCGCCGAGGCCAACGAAGCGGTGGTGAAGGCGGTGCCCGGCGCACGCCCGGTGCCGTTCGGCCATCTCGGCGACGGCAACATTCACTACAATGTCAGCCAGCCGATCGGCGCCGACACCGCCGACTATCTCGCGCGCTGGCACGAGGTGAATGCGGTCGTGTTCGAGATCGTGCTGCGCATGGGCGGCTCGATCTCGGCCGAGCACGGCATCGGCGTGCTCAAGCGCGACGAACTGCCGGATGTCAAGGACCCGACCGCGATCGCGCTGATGCGCGCGATCAAGGCGCAGTTCGATCCGCTGGGCATCATGAACCCGGGCAAGGTTCTCTAGGTTCTCGACATGGACAGTGCCCCTGCTCTCGCCATCTCCGACATCACCGATGCCGACGTGCCCGCGGTCATCGCGCTGTGGCAGCGCTGCGGCCTGACGCGGCCGTGGAACGATCCGGCCGCCGATATCGCGCTCGCCCGCCGCGGCGACGACTCCACCGTGCTGGTCGGCCGCTCTGGCGGCGCGATCGCGGCCTCCGCCATGGTCGGGCATGACGGCCACCGCGGCTGGGTCTACTATGTCAGCGTCGATCCCGATCATCGCGGCCAGGATCTCGGCCGCGCCATCATGGCCGCCGCCGAGGACTGGCTGCGCGGCCGCGGCATCGCCAAGCTGATGCTGATGGTGCGCGGCGACAACACCAAGGTGCAGGCGTTCTACCAGGCGCTCGACTATGCCGTGCAGGACAGCGTCGTGTTCTCGAAATGGCTCGACGGAAGGCCGCCGACGCCCGGCATGAAGTAGAGGTCCCGCATGAGCATCTCCGACCGCATCCGCGTGCACGAACGGCGGGTGCTCTCCGACCATTACGGCACGCTGACCTCGACCAGATTCGAGTGGCGGCGCGACGACGGCACCTGGCAGATGCAGAGCCGCGACGTGTTCGAGCGCGGCAACGCAGCTGCGATCCTGCCGTATAATCTCGCCCAGCGCAGCGTCATTCTGGTCAAGCAGTTCCGCTATCCCGCCTTCCTCAACGGCTATGACGATCTGCTCATCGAGGCCGCCGCCGGGCTGCTCGACGATGCCTCGCCGGAGGAGCGCATCCGCCTCGAGGCCGAGGAGGAGACCGGGTTTCGCCTGCACGACGTGCAATATGTTTTCGAGGCGTTCATGAGCCCGGGCGTGGTCACGGAGAAGATCCACTTCTTTGTTGCGGCGTACGAGCCGCACATGCGCGTCAGCGCCGGCGGCGGGCTCGCACATGAGGGCGAGGAGATCGAGGTGCTGGAACTCTCGATCGACGAGGCGCTCGCGATGATCGCGGATGGGCGCATCCAGGACGCCAAGACCATCATGCTGCTGCAGCACGCGGCGCTGCGGATTTTTCCTTAGGCCGTCGTCTTCTGCGACGACCTCCGCTGTCGTCCTCCGCGAAAGCGGGGACGCAGTAGTCCGCTGCTGTTCGTTTCAACATGAGAAGTCGCGGCGTACTGGATCCCGGCTTTCGCGGGGATGACGACCTTCTCAGCCGATGCAGCCTGTCTCAGAACAAACTCCCCTGTCCGTCATCCGCCGGTGCAGTTGAAGCTTTGCGCGATGCAACCTTCTTCGCAGGTTTGCGCTGCGCGTCCTCGGCGGCGCGCATGTCCTCGGTCATCGGCAGCAGCAATTGTTCGTCGTCATTGGCGACCGCGTTGACGCGGGTCGAGACTTCGTACCAGGCGAACTCGCCCTCCTTGGGCGCCACCATCAGATGCACGATGTCGTCGGCGTCGTGGTTGCGGCAGTCGAGCCATAGCGAGAAATCATCCGGTCGGATCGTGACGGGAACCCGGTGATGCAGCGTGGCGAGATCGCGGCTCGCCGCCGCCGTCACGATCGCCACCGTGTCGACCTCCTCGCCGTTCGGCCCCATCCACGTCTCGGCGAGCGCGGCGAAGCCGAATGGCGCGCGATCGGCGCGGTGAATGAAGAACGGCCGCTTGCGGCCATCGATCACCTGCCACTCGTAATACCCATCAGCGGGCACAAGCACACGCCGCCGCCGAATCGCATTCTTGAACGCCGGCTTCTCGCGTACGGACTCCGAACGCGCATTGATCAGCAGCGTGAAACTACGGGGATGCTTCACCCATGACGGCATGAAGGCCCAGCGCATCAGACGAAAATGCCTGACTTCCTGATCCAGGAAAACTACGGGAATCGGCTGCGTCGGAGCAATATTGTGGCGCGGCGGGAAGTTCGGCTGCTCCTGATAGCCGAAGATCTGCCTGAGCGCCGCGGGTGGTGAAGTGATGACGAAGCGTCCACACATAATCTCACTCAAATTCTGGTGTGTTCAGCACCTTTTAACCGGGGTTGGGAACACTGCAGCGGATGACCGCAGCGGCTACCCAATCCGTGCCTTCCGATCGCACGACCCCACGACCGGCGGGCAGCGCCATTGATCCGGCGCGGGCCGCGATCCTGCGCGCCGCCAACATCAATCCGCGCACCGGGCTTGCCACCGACTACCTGAATCATTTCAACGAAGCCGTGATGCTGCTCGAAATGATTCCGGACATCCCGGAATGCGCCGAGGACTTCCTGGCGTGGTCGCCGCTGACCTATCCAGAACATTTCACCCACACCAATTTCAAGGCCCGCGATCTGGTCATCGAGGCCTATGAGCAGGCCGATCCGTCGATTCGCGACCGCTTCGATCATCTGACCAAGACCATGACCGACATCCTGCTCGCGGTCGGCAGCGCGATGCGCGAGGCCAAGCAGGATTCCACCAAGGCCAAGCTCGCCGAGCAGGCGGCCGGGTGGGTCAAGCCGCTGGTGTCGCAGGCTGGCGGCATCATCAATGGCGACATCGAGTTCGATCCGGAACCGGTGGCAGAGGTCGACGAGGTCGATGCCGTCGACGCCATCATGGCCGCCTTCTGAGCTGGCTGCCATTGCGGCGGTCTTCCCGGTACAGTGCGGACCGCCTCCGGAGCCGCCGAAATGACCGATCCCGCCCCACCCCGACCTCAGCTCGCCGTCAGCGCCGCGATCTTCCGGGCGGGCAGGATCCTCATCGTGCGCCGGGCGCGGTCGCCGGCCAAGGGTGCGTACACCCTGCCAGGCGGACGCGTCGAGTTCGGCGAGAGCCTGCACGCGGCGGTCGCGCGCGAGGTGATGGAGGAGACCGGGCTTTCCATCGCCATCCTCGGCCTTGCCGGCTGGCGCGAGGTGCTGCCGGCGAGCCAGGGCGGCACGGGCGGCGGCGGACATTACGTGATCCTGCCGTTTGCCGCGCGCTGGCAGGCCGGCGAGCCCCGGCTGAACGGCGAGCTTGACGACGCCCAATGGCGCGATCCCGAGGCGCTGGACGGCCTTGCGCTGACCGACGGCCTGCCGGAGATCATCGCCGCCGCCCGGGCGCTGCTGTAGCGCTGCCTTGCGTCCGCCGTCGTGCGAAGGCATATGACGTCCGTGCGTCCGATCATCCCCTCCCGCCTCTTCACGCGCCTTCTGGCCATCGCCATGCTCGCGCTGGCCTGTGCCGCCGCGCCGGCGCGGGCGCAGGATGCGGCTGCGCCGTTCGACGGCGACCTGCAGCGGCTGGCCGAGATCCTCGGCACACTTCACTACCTCCGCGGCATCTGCGGCAGCAATGAAGGCGCGAAATGGCGCAACCAGATGCAGGCCCTGATCGACGCCGAGACTCCCTCCGGCGAGCGCCGTGCCCGCATGATTGCCGGCTTCAACCGCGGCTATAACGGCTTCCAGCAGACCTACCGGACCTGCACGCCGGCGGCGATGGTGGCGATCCGCCGCTACATCGACGAGGGCTCGAAGATCTCGCGCGACCTCACCGCCCGGTACGCCAACTGACGGCGCCGGCGCGTTATCCACGTTTGTGTTAACCTTGTTAACCTTTCCTAAAGAACTGGCCTAGGCGTCCGCGTTCCCCGTGATAAACCTGCCTTTGTCCGGCGCGCCCGCGTTCGGATTTCCTTGCGCTACGGCGCGCCGCCAGACTGAATTCAATGAGCTTCCCCGTTACCTTCAGTGCCCTTCCCGCCGCCCTGCCCGATCACGAGCAGAAGCAGGCCGCGCTCAGCTACCTCAACGAGGCCTGGGCCGAGGCGCGCCATGACGGCGTCGACGGCGATTGCCTGGCGCAGGCCAGCCTGTTCGCGGCGCTGGCCGAGCTCGTCACCACCTACGGCGAGGACGCGGTCGCGACCTTCGTCGAGGGCATGCCGGAGCGCGTCCGCAATGGCGAGTTCTCGCTGTCCCGCGCGACGCAGTAGGCTTTCGCGTCCTTTCAGCGTGGCCCGGATCAGCGCAGCGACATCCGGGGATTCCTGGACCGTATCGGTGAACCCGGATATCGCTGCGCTCATCCGGGCTACAGGACTGCCTTGTCCGTCATGCCCGCGTTCGCACGTAGGCCGTGACCTCTCGGTTGATCGCGACTGCCGGTGAGTAATAGATTCCCGCCTTCGCCGGGATGACATCGGCGGGTTGCCGCAGCATCACCGGATCACGCGGCATCAGGCGATCATCCTGCACCTGTCAAATAGCATCGGGGCCTCGCGGCGCGTTGCGTCCGAGCGATGACCAGCGTTGGTCGCTCGCAAATAGCGAGGGCGCAGGAAAGGCTGGGCGCGTCGGCTGAGGCCCATGGCGGATAGCCCTGCCCCGCGACCGGGGGGCATCTGATGGGCGCCTGAATGCCGGCCGGCGGAAGGCGCCTGGCGAGATTGTTGCCGGCCGCGAACCGGTAACGCCTGGATAGTGATACGCGCGGATTTTATCGAAATGATTTAGTAGTTCTTCTTTGCTGATACTACCCTGTCAGCGTCGACAACTCTGTGCGCGCCGGAACATCGTCTCCGCCGAATCGAATCCGCCACGTCGTTGCAGACACGCAGGCCGAGATTCGTAAATGAATTGTAATCGTTGAAGGGAAAGTCGGGGATTTCTGATGATTGCGCCGGAAGAAGAGAAATTGCTGAAGACCTACCTGGTCGAGATGTTCGGCCAGATCAGCAGCATGCGGCGAGAACTCGCCGCTCTCCAGGGCGACAACAGCAGCTTCGCGTCGATGACCGACACCCTCGACGCGATCGTGGAAAATACGGAAGCCGCCGGCAACACCATTCTCGAAAGCATGGAGGCGATCAGCGCCAGCGTCGGCAAGCTGCAGGGCGCCAAGGACCCGGCGACCGCGGCGGTCTGCGACGAGATCGTCGACAGCACCAACAAGGTGTTCGAGGCCTGCGCGTTCCAGGACCTCACGGGGCAGCGGATCACGCGCGTCGTCAAGTCGCTCAAGTTCATGGAGGAGCACATCAACAGGCTCGTCCGCATCTGGGGCAAGGAGGAGCTGGCGCGGATGGCCGCCGAGCTTTCGGCCCCGAGCACACCAAGCCTGCTGAACGGGCCGCAGCGCACGGGCGTCGCGATCTCGCAGGACGACATCGACAAGCTGTTCACGTGACCGGCGGCGAGGCGTAACGCCGCTCCACGGCATCAAACGAATCCGCGCCATTGCGAGCGGAGCGAAGCTTCGCTCGCAATGACGGAGTAACATGGCGCAGAGCGGCGCCGTTACGGCCGCAGCGTCTCCATGAAGCGCACCGGTTCGCCGGTGGCCGGAGTCAGCAGCTCGCCCTGCCACATCACGCGGCGGCCGCGGACGAAGGTGCCGACGGGCCAGCCGGTCACGCGCACGCCGTCATAGGGCGTCCAGCCGGCTTTCGAGGCGACCCATTTGTTGGTGATGGTCTCGCTGCGCTTGAGGTCGACCACCGTGAGGTCGGCGTCGTAGCCGGCGGCGATGCGGCCCTTGCGGGCGATGTTGTAGATGCGCGCGGGGCCGGCGCTGGTGAGGTCGACGAACCGTTGTAGCGACAGCCGGCCGGCGTTGACGTGGTCGAGCATGATCGGCACCAGCGTCTGCACGCCGGTCATGCCGGAGGGCGAGGCCGGATAGGTCTTCGCCTTCTCCTCGGCGGTGTGCGGCGCGTGGTCGGAGCCGAGGATGTCGACGATGCCCTGGTGGACGCCCCACCAGATGACGTCGCGATGATCGGCCGATCGCACCGGCGGATTCATCTGCGCGTAGGTGCCGAGCCGCTCGTAGCAGTCGGGCGCGGCCAAGGTCAGATGATGCGGCGTGGCCTCGACGGTGGCGACGTCCTTGTGATCGCGCAAATACACGATCTCTTCCTTGGTCGAGATGTGCAGCACGTGGATGCGCTTGCCGGTCTCGTGCGCCAGATTGACAAGCCGCTGGGTGGCGCGCAACGCCGCCTCCTCGTCGCGCCAGACCGGATGCGAGCGCGGATCGTTCTCGACGCGCAGTCCCTTGCGCTCGTTGAGGCGGTACTCGTCCTCGGCGTGGAAGGCGGCGCGGCGGCGGATCACTTGAAAGATACGGCGCAGACTGTCGTCGTCCTCGACCAGCAGCGAGCCGGTGGAGGAGCCGACGAACACCTTGACGCCGGCGCAGCCCTCGGCGCGCTCGAGCACCGGCAGCTGATCGACGTTCTCGCGGGTGCCGCCGATGAAGAAGGCGAAGTCGCAATGCATGCGATGGCGGCCGGCTTCTACCTTGGCGGTGAAGGCCTCCGCAGTGACCGTCAGCGGATTGGTGTTGGGCATCTCGAACACGGCGGTGACGCCGCCCATCACGGCGCTGCGCGAGCCGGTTTCGAGATCCTCCTTGTGGGTGAGGCCGGGCTCGCGGAAATGCACCTGGGTGTCGATCACCCCGGGCAGCACGTGCAGGCCCTTGCAGTCGATGATCTCGGCCGCGGAAGCCGCGCCGAGATCGCCGATCTCCACGATTCGTCCACCCGAAATACCGATGTCGCGGACGCCCTCGCCGTCCTGATTGACCACCGTGCCGGATTTCAGAATGACGTCGAAGCGCTGGCTCATGAACCCCTCTAGGATTTCATTCTCCCGATCACCCCAAGGCAGATCGATCATGCTGCGCGCCTGCCCATTTGCTGGTCTGCGAGGCCGCCCGTGTCTCGGTCTTTAGAATGAAGCCACCGCAGTGCGGTGTTTCAGCCTTGTGGTTTATGCCAGGGCGGCTTACGTTTCGGTGCGGCGTGTCGCAAGAGGTTTTTCGAATGAAGGCGACGTTTCTCGACGACCGGGGCGTGGTCCAGGTCAGCGGCGACGATGCACGCAAGTTCCTCAACGGTCTCTTCACCACGGATGTCGGCAAGCTCCATCCGGGCGAGGCCCGGTTCGGCGCATTGCTGACGCCGCAAGGCAAGATCATCGTCGATTTCCTGGTGACGCAAGTCCCGGCGACGGAGAGCGGCGAGCGCTTCCTGCTCGATGTTCCCCGCGCGCTGGCGCAGGCGCTCACCGACAAGCTCAACATCTACAAGCTCAGGGCGAAGGTGGCGGTCAGCAACCTCTCCGCCGAGCTCGGCGTGATCGCGCTCTGGGATGGCGCCGCCGGCGAAACGGCGGGGCCGAGCTTCACCGACCCGCGCCACGCCGCGCTCGGCGCGCGCGTCATTGCGCCGCAGGCTGGGCTCGCGGACATCGCCGCCAAGGTCGGCGCCGAGATCGTCGACGCTGCGACCTACGAGGCGCATCGCATCGAGTGCAGCGTGCCGCGCGGCGGGCTGGACTTCATGTATGGCGATGCGTTCCCGCACGAGACCAACATGGACCGGCTGCATGGCGTCGACATCGGCAAGGGCTGCTATGTCGGCCAGGAGGTCGTGAGCCGCATGCATCATCGCGGCACCACCCGGACCCGCGCCGCGAAGGTGCTGCTCGACGGAGCGAGCCCTGAGCCGGGCACACCGATCCTCGCCGGCGAGAAGACGGTCGGCACCATGGGCTCGGCCGTGCAGCAGAAGGGCATGGCGCTGGTCCGGATCGATCGCGCCGCCGAGGCGATCGAGGCCGGCACGCCGTTGACGGCGGGCGGGCTCACCGTGCGTATCGCCGACCCCGAAGCGCTGCAGGGCGCGCCGAAGCAGACGGTCGCCTGAGCCGCTCGATGGGCCGTGCCGCTGTCGTCCATCCCGATGGCCTGACGCGCTGCCCCTGGCCGGGCAGCGATCCGCTCTATGTCGCCTATCACGACACGGAATGGGGCGTGCCGGAGTATGACGACCGCGCGCTCTATGAGAAGCTGATCCTCGACGGCTTCCAGGCCGGGCTGTCGTGGATCACGATCCTGCGCAAGCGCGACAATTTCCGCCGCGCCTTCGATGATTTCCAGCCGGAGAAGATCGCGCGCTACAGCGACAAGAAGATCCACGCGCTGATGAACGATGCCGGCATCGTGCGCAACCGCGCCAAGATCGAAGGCGCCATTCTCAGCGCGAAATCCTGGCTCGAGATCCAGGACAAGGGCCCCGGCTTCTCGAAGCTGTTGTGGGGCTTCATGGACGGTGCGCCCAAGGTCAATGCGTTCAAGACCACCGCCAGCGTGCCGGCTTCGACGCCGCTGTCGATCAGGATGTCCAAGGAGCTGTCCGCGCGCGGCTTCAAGTTCGTCGGGCCTACGATCGTCTATGCCTTCATGCAGGCGACCGGGATGGTCAACGACCATCTCGTCAGCTGCTTCTGCCACGAGACCTGCAGCGGCAAGCGCCGCGCCCCGCGCCTCAAGCCCGCCACATGACCAGCGACAAGGCCCCGAGCGGGCACGACCGGGTCTGGCAGCGCATGCTGTCCGGCCGGCGGCTCAACCTGATCGATCCCTCGCCGCTCGATGTCGAGATCGCCGATATCGCGCACGGGCTGTCGCGCGTGGCGCGCTGGAACGGCCAGACCTCGGGTGCGCACATCTTCTCGGTGGCGCAGCACACGCTGCTGGTCGAGACGGTGATGCGGGCGAAGAAGCCGAACATCGATGCGAAGCTGCGGCTCGCGGCGCTGCTGCACGACGCGCCGGAATACGTCATCGGCGACATGATCTCGCCGTTCAAGGCGGTGCTCGGCGGCAGCTACAAATCCGTGGAGAAGCGGCTGCTCGGCGCGATCCACATCCGCTTCGGCCTGGCCGCCGAGCTCGCGCCCGAGATCGAGCGCCAGATCAAGGCGGCCGACCGCGGCGCGGCCTATCTGGAGGCCACCCGGCTCGCCGGCTTCTCCGAGAGCGAGGCGAAGCGGCTGTTCGGCCGCGACCCCGGCTTGCCGGACACGACGGTCACCGACTATCTGACGCCCTGGAGCGCCGCCAAGGCGGAGAAGCGGTTCCTGACCCGGTTCAACCTGGTACTGAGTTCGTGCTGAGACGCCGTTGACGGCCCACGCCTGCATGGCCCCCATCTGAGCCGGGCACGCATGCGCCCGCCCCACGGCAGGCATCCCAAAGCCGCTTTTGCCCTGCTGCGCCCGATCGTATATTCGAGCGTCCAAAGGCATCCCATGATCCACGTCTGCTCCCTCGCCGCTTTGCCCCAGACTGTGCGCCTGACCGGCGCCAGCCACGTGCTGACCATCATGGCCAATGTCGAGCAGGTGCAGCGACCGGAGAGCATCCGGCCCGAGAACCATCTGCGGGTGTCGGTCGACGACATCACCGAGCAGCTGCCGGGCTTCATGGCGCCGAGCGACGACCATGTCGCCCAGGTGCTGGCGTTCGTGCGCGGCTGGGACCGCACGGCGCCGCTGGTCATCCACTGCTATGCCGGCATCAGCCGATCGACCGCCAGCGCCTTCGCGGCCGCCTGCGCGCTCAATCCGCAGCGCGACGAGCTCGACATTGCCTGGGCGATCCGCCATGCCTCGCCGATCGCCTCGCCCAACCGGCTGATCGTCAGCCTCGCCGACCGCGCGCTGGGCCGCCAGGGCCGCATGGTGCGCGCGCTGGACGCCATCGGGCCCGGCGCGATGATGGTCGACAGCCAGCCCTTCCGCATCGAGCTGGAGTGACCCGCCCCGTCATTTCCCGGCGCCGCGCTAGCAGCGAACCGGGAATCTCGAGCTGATGACCTCGATCCCGAATGAGCCCGGGCTCGAACCTCTGGGTTCCGGGTTCGCGCGCTGCGCGCCCCGGAACGACGGTCGGGCGAAAGCCGTGGGCCGCGTAGCGGCTTACCTGCGCGGCTTGAACTTCCCCGTCGCCGTTTGACACTCAAGGAACTGCAGCCATCGTGACGGCACGCCGTGCCGCAAGGCGAATCGCTGCGCAGCCGAGACGGCCGACAGGGCTGTCATTCCCTTCCCATGACGCCGGCGGGCGCCATCGATTTCAGGACTGCGACCCCCGTGATGTTCGACTGGCCCCTGGACTGGATTGCCCTCCTGGTCGCGTTCGCGGCGCTCGCTTTCGCGCGTCGTACCTCCGACCGATTGGCCGAGGTGCAGGCCCGGCTGGCCAGGCTGGAAGCCGCCGGCGCCGTCGGCGCTGCACCCGTGGTGCCGGCCGCGCCGTCCTTGAGCCCGCTCCAGGAGCCCGCCGCAGCCCCGCCGGTGCCGCCGCCGTTGCCGGAGGTGACCGAGGTCGCCCGGCAGCCCGCCGCGCTCACGGCCGAGGAGACGGCCGCCGAAGGGCCGCCGGCCTCCACCCCGCCGCGGCTGCCGCAAGCCCCG
>NZ_CAFJ01000505.1 GCF_000239795.1 Bradyrhizobium sp. STM 3809
ATGGCACATACGAAGCCACATCGTAGCTCCATAGGACTCGCACTTCGCTGCCCTGGATCATGCACCGCCCGTGCGGCTGCTCACCCCGACCCTCTCCCCGTGAAGAACGGGGAGAGGGAGGGCAGCGCGATCGAGGAGAGAGTTCGTCTCACGCTTGCAAAACGATGCTCACAGAACTGTTGCCGCGGCCTACAGCGGCAGCTCCGGCTCCCGCCTTGCATTCCTCCGCGCATTGGTCTCGCTCGGCGACGTCGACGAGCGCACGAAGCTCCAGCGGATCGAGGGGGCCTGCTGGGCGTCCTGGCGGATCACGAGCTGGGTGGTGCGGCGCGGGCCGTCATTGCCGGCGAGGAAGACGCTGTCCTCGAGATCGACGCGATCCTCGAAAGTCTCGAATGTCCACACTTCGCGATTGGGCAGCACCAGCATGGCGCCACGGCCGTCGCTGAGCCGGCTGGCCTTCACGCCGGGATGCAGGTGGAAGCGCAGCGTGTAGTCCGAGCCGCCGCCGCGCAGCCGCGCGCCCTGCGCGGGCGTCACGGTGTCCTCGCCGTCGAGCCGCGCGCCGTCCTCGGCCGCGACCAGGACGCGGCGATGGATCAGGCCGAACTTCGCCGCATAGCCGTTATGCGAGGTCGACAGCACGGTGCCGTCGGGCACGATCTCGCGGAAATTCTCGACCCGCGTCGGCCCCGACACGATCGGCGCGCCGTGCAGCAGGCGCTTCATCGCCGACATCTCGACGAAGGTGCAGGACGAGGTGTTGTGATAGGTCAGCGTCGAATGCGCCACGGTGGAGCGCGCAAAGGTCCGCCAGTTGTCGCGGCCGGTCGACGGCAGGCCGCAATTGATCACGATGCGGCTCGTGCCCGAGGACATCTCGAAGGCAAGGCACCCGGCATGCGCCTCGTGGCTGAGATGCGGCGGCGGCGGGGATCCGGTATCGACGATGACCGTCAGCGCTCCCGCATCGAGCCGCTGGAAGCCGGAATGCGGCATGCTCGCCATCGGCGTGCCATGCGTGTCGTCATAGGCGAGCAGGGTCGCCAGCAGGTCCGACGGCGTGCCGCCCATGCCGTTGAACAGCGCCATGTTGCCGTCGCCATGCCGGAAGAAGCGCAGCATCGGCATCATCCGGTCGATGGCGTTGAGCAGCGCCGGCGGCGGCGCGATGTTGCGGGCGGCGAAGGTCTGGCGCAGCGGCAACAGGTCGATCAGCAGCTCGATCAGCGCGCCCGGGTTGCGCGACACGTGGCCGCCATCGGGCAGGATCTGCCGCTGCAGCTCGTCGGACAGCTTCCGGCTGGCGCCGCGGATATGCTTGGCCTGGTTGGCGAGACACAACGCCGCGTAGCACAGCGCGATCAGGACCTGCAGCCGCGGCACGCCATCGGGGATGTCGATGGTCGAATAGCGCAGGAAACGGATCTCGCGGGTCAGGCCGCGCAGATAGCGCCGGTAGAACTTGCCGTCGGAATCGGCCAGCACCAGCGGCGCCTGCGACAGCAGCGAGATGACCCGGCGCGCCAGCACGTCGGCGCGGCGGCTCAGCGGATGGCGGCCGATCTGGTTGGTGATCCAGTCGTCGACCAGCGCGCGGGCATTGGCGCGGGTCAGCGCGGTATCGGCTGCGCGCAGATGCCGCAGCCAGCCGAAGCCGAGCAGCGCGACCTCCCAGTCCTCCGACGGCGGCTCCAGGTCGAAGATCGAACGGCCGTGGCAGGTTACGATCTTGCCGGCGAAGACGAAGCGCCCGGCATAGATCTCGGCCGCCCGCGTGGCGTCGGACGTGCGCAGGTCATGCGGCGCAATGATCAGCCGGTCGGCCCGGCCCGGCCATAATCCGGATACGGATACCGACACGCCGCTGACATTGGACATCAGGCTGCGCGCGAAGCGGCCCATCACCAATGTCGATATGCGTCTGCGTTGAGCGGCGGACACGCCAATCCTTCAATCGAGAGGGGGTTCGGTCGCGGATCCCCTTCAGAGATTCGCAAATGCCGCCGATACACCATTTTCGGTCCCGGTGCAGCACCATCGCAGGACCCGAAACTGGTGCAAAATCAGGAATTAACGACTAACGCAACGCCCACGACCTCAATCGGCTACCGCCACGGCGCAGCCATCGATCGTCCACACGATGCCATGCTCATGGCCGCCGCTCCAGCCTTGCGGCATAAAAACCGTCCAGGCCGCCGAGCCGGGGGTCCTGGTGCGGCAGATGGCAGGGCAGGGTTCGCAGATCGCCCGCGGGCGTGACCAGTTCGGCCAGCCCCGCGATCTCGCCGGGAGTGATCGGGACGCGCCGGAGATCGGTGCTCGCGGCGAGAGCGGCGTCGACGACGTGCTCGCCCTCCTCGGGTTCGAGCGAGCACGTGCAGTAGACCAGGGTTTTCCCCGGTCTGAGCAGGCTGGCGGCCTTGGTCAGCAGCCGCAGCTGAGTGGCGGCCAGTGCGCCGATGTCCGCCTCGCTGCGCAGCCAGCCGACATCGGGATGCCGCCGGATCGTGCCCGTCGAGGTGCAGGGCGCGTCCAGCAGGATGCCGTCGAAGCCGCCGGCGTGCGCCGGCTGCCACTCGGCGGCATCGGCCACGAGGGTCTCGGCCGAAAGCTGCAGCCGCGTCATGTTGTCCTTGAGCCGGCTCATCCGGGCCGGCGACCGGTCGATGGCGGTGACATGGGCACCGGCATGCGCGAGCTGGGCGGTCTTGCCGCCCGGCGCGGCGCAGAGATCGGCCATGGTCTTGCCGGCGACGTCGCCGAACAGACGGGCCGGCAGCGCGGCGGCCGCGTCCTGCACCCACCACTGTCCCTCGGAGAAGCCCGGCAGCACCGTGACCGAGCCGTGCAGCAGGGTGCGGACGGTCGCGGTCGGCAGCACCTCGCCGTGCAGCCGCGCGGCCCATTGCGCAGGGTCGGATTTGACCGTGAGGTCGAGCGACGGCTCCTGGCCGAGCGCCGCGGCGATGTCCCTGGCGGTGGCTTCGCCATAATGGTCGGTCCAGCGTCGCAGCAGCCAGGGCGCGATGTCGAGCGGCTGGCCCTTGGCATCCTCGAGCAGGCTCGCGCCCTCGCGCGCGCAGCGGCGCAGCACGGCGTTGACCAGACCGGCATATTTCGCGGCCCGGCGATCGGCCTGCACCAGCCGGACCGACAGGTCGACGGCGGCGTGGTCGGGCACGTCCATCCACAGGATCTGCGCGGCGCCGATCAGCAGCGCGCTCTGCGCCCGCGGCGCGTCGGTCGGGACGCCGCGATCGAGCAGCCGCGACAGCAGATGGCCGAGCGTGCCGAGGCGGCGCAAGGTGGTCGCGACCAGCCGGCGCATCAACGCACGGTCGCGGTCGGCGAGCTGCTTCAGGCCGGGATGCGCGCCTGTGCCATCGAGCTGGTCATCGAGCGTTCGGTGTTTGTGCAGGACCCCGTCGATGACGTCGGCGGCGATACGCCGCGCGGCAAGACCCGGGACTTCAGAAGGTGTCGCAAAACGCGGCGGGGGCATGCCTGGAGATTACTCGCGAAAAGAAGAAAGGCAGTTCCGCGACGATCGGGTGCATGCCATCAGCTTGCGGGTCCTCTGCCACCGGAATATGCCGAATGTAAGAATCGGCTCTGCTTTTTTTAGACCTGTTTTATCGTTCGCGCGCACACGATCTGATGAGCTTGGGAACGGACCGGTTCAACGGTGGAATGGTAAGATGAGCAACGAATCGTCGAGCAAGCCGTCACTGACGCTGGTGGCCAGCAATGATGCCCCGCGCAAGCCGCTGACGCCGGCCGCGCAACGCGCGCTGGCGGAGGCTGAGGAGCGCCGGCGCCTTGCCGCCGAACAGGCCAAGCCGATGCCCAGGGAATTGCAGGGACCGAAGGGGCCGGAACCGACCCGCTACGGCGACTGGGAGAACAAGGGCATCATCTCGGATTTCTGATCGGCGCCGTTGCGGGGCGCGCAGGCGTTCCAAAGGCGGACTCGCCGGAGTCGGGACGTGCGGCGGCGTCGCCGAACAGGCGCGTCGCGGTGGCGGCATCGAGCGCGAGATCGCGGACACATCCGGCAACCGAAGCCCGGTAGACCTCGTAGACCCCGCAGCGCTCCAGCACCTCGCACACCGCGTCGCCGAGATCGGACGTGTCGCGCGCGCGATAGCGGTAGGCGCTGTCGGAGCCGTGGATGCCGGCGGTCGGATAGGCCGCGGGAACGTCCGAGAAGATGATCCGTGCGTGCTCCGATTCGAGCTCGCCCATCTCGTTCCAGTCCGTCACGCTTTGCTCGGAGAACCGTTCGGCCAGGCCGAGACGATCGAACATCAGGCGGACCGTCGCCGCCGCATCCCTGCTGGCCTCGTAGACATAGTGCGTGACCGGGATGCCGACCTGCGCGGCATAGGATTCGATCCGGATCAGGTTGAGGGCCGCGGCGACGTAGTTGAACAGCAGCGTCGGCGGAGCGGCGCGGCCCGACCACTTGTCCAGCCACGAGGCGAGCGCGCTGGCCGGATCGCGATCGAGCGCGACGAGCTGGATCCGCTCGGGCGGATAGCCGGCCTCGACCACCGCCTGCAGCGGATTGAACAGGCTCTCGGCCAGAACATACGGGCCCGCCGTTTCCTTGGCGAAGACATGGGATTCCGCCGTCGCGAGCGGCAGCAGCCACGGCACGCCCTCCGTGCCTTCGAGGGCGTGGCGCAGGATGCCCTTCACGGGCTGGTAGTAGGACGGCAGGCCGGCCATGCCGAACAGATTGGTGAGCGGCGTCGAGCCGACCCGGCATTTGCCCCAGGCGCAGACCAGGTGCGGAAAATCATCGGCGGCTCGCCCCCGGAAGCCCTCGCCCAGGCAGCGGGTGACCTCCGTCGTCAACGCGCGCAGCGTCGTGCCGCGGCGCTGGAACGTGCCGTCGGGCTCGAGCGGCATGGTGTCGAGCGAGGCGTGCCGCGCCCGCACCAGATCGGCCATGCGCTGCAGCGAATCGGTTGGCGCCAGATGAAGATTCATGCGCGCATCCCCGCGATTTGATTGGTCATGAGGTGCTGGCGCTGTGAATTCCGGCGCCCTCAGGCCGCCCGCACGGTGCTGAGAAAGTTTTCGACCTCGCTCTTGAGGCCGCTGCTCTCGCGCGCCAGTGATCGCGCCGAGGTGAGGACCTGCGCGGAAGCCGCGCCGGTGGCGCTCGCACCCTGATTGACGTGGGTGATCTTCTCGGCGACCTCCGCCGTGCCCTTGGCGGCTTCGCCGACATTGCGGGCGATCTCGCGCGTCGCCGCGCCCTGCTGCTCGACGGTGGCCGCGATCGTCGCCGCGATGTCGGAGATCTGCGTGATGGTGGTGCCGATCTCCTTGATCGCCGCGACCGACTCCTGCGTCGCCGCCTGCATGCCCATGATCTGGGCGCCGATGTCCTCGGTCGCCTTGGCCGTCTGCGCGGCGAGCGCCTTGACCTCGCTGGCGACGACGGCGAATCCGCGTCCGGATTCTCCGGCCCGTGCCGCCTCGATCGTGGCGTTCAGCGCCAGCAGGTTGGTCTGCTCGGCGATCGCGGTGATCAGCTTGACGACGTCGCCGATACGGCCGGCGGCGGCCTGCAGCTCGTTGATGCGCGCATCGGTGCGCTCCGCCTGCTTCACGGCCTCGCTGGCGATGCGGCTGGAATTGTGGACCTGGCGGCCGATCTCGGCGACCGAGGCGCTCATCTCCTCGGCCGCGGAGGCGACCGCGCCGACATTGGTGGACGCCTCCTCCGAGGCCGCTGCCACCATTCCGGCCAGCTTCTGGGTGTCGTCCGCGGTTCCGGACAATGTGCCGGCCGCCTTCTCCAGCTGGTTCGACGCTGCCGACACCGAACCGACGACCCCGCCGACCGCGTTCTGGAACGCATCGGCGAGCTTGATCATCTCGGCCTTGCGCCCCGCCGCGGCTGCCGCCTCCTGGTTCTTCTGCTCGGCCTCCATCCGCTCAATGCGGATCAGATTGTCCTTGAAGGTGCGCGCGGCGCGCGCGTTGTCGCCGACCTCGTCGCCGCGTTCCGTGAACGGGATCGTGACGGCCTTGTTGCCGCCGGCGAGTTCGAGCAGCACCTCGCCGATGCGCCTTATCGGACGTGCGATCGTCAGCACCGAGAACAGCGCCGAGCCGATCAGCACCAGCACCACCAGCGCGCCGACCGTGAGCGCGACATCGCGCACCGAGGTGAGCGTGGCCAGCAGTTCGTTGCGGCGCTCCTGCGCGAATTCCTCGCCGAACGCGACGGCCTTCGCAATCTTCTCGCCGATCTCCGCCGCCATAGGCATCAGCCGCTCGGCGAGCAGGCGGCTCTTGCCGTCCTGCAGCACGGCGACACGGGTCGCGTCGGATCTGAAACGTTCGGCGGCTCCGGCCAGCTGATCGAGGCCGGCAGCGAGCGGCTTGTCCGTCGCGGCCGCCCGTGCGCGCTTGAGCATGGCGAGGGCGCCGTCGAGCCGCTGCGCGAGCTCCGCCTTCGCGGCAGCGTCGCCGCTGGCAAACTGCCAGAGCGCGGCGCGGGCGGCATTGAACAGGGTGTCGGCGCCGCGCAGCTCGCTCTGCAAATCACCCTGGCCGGGCGATCCGGCCGCCAGCGACGATTGCAGCTGGCCCATCTCGCGGGCCCAGCCGTCGGCCGCCTGGCCGCTGGCGGTGAGCGCGTCGACCGCCGCCTTCTGGCCGGCAGCGAGATCGCTTCCCAGCGCGATGTACTGATCGATCAGCTGCTTCGTGGCCTGATACAGCTCCTTGACCTGCGGACGCTTGGCGCGCTTGCCGGTGGCGTCCACCTCGGTTGCGGCGGCGGCGGCGCTGCTGCGGAACGCCTGCAGGCCGTCATCGAGCTCGGCGGCGCTGCGCGCGGTGCCGATGCCCCGCAACGCCAGCTGGGCGCGGAGCATCGCGCCCTCTGCGGTCTGCGCGCTCGATTTGTTGGTGTAGTTCGCGGCAACGGAGCGGCTGGATTCGGCGATCAGCTGATCGCCATAGAGCTGGTTGCCGAGCATTCCGCCGACCAGGGCGACGCCGATCGCCGCCGTCAGTCCGAGCTTTGTCCCGATCCGGAACGTAAAACCTGCCATGATGCGCCAACTCCCCCAAGTTGTATTGGAGTAGTAGGCGCAACCATCATGAACAAGATATAAATACCTCTCTCCGTACAACTACAGATGAAAAGTTCCATATCTGGAACGCTTGGCGCGAGGCCTGCGCCGCGCCCAACGGACCGGCGGCCGGGATGGGTCGCCTCAGCGCGTCACCACCACTTTTGTGCCGATCGACACGCGGTCATAGAGATCGGTGATGTCCTGGTTGAGCATGCGGATGCAGCCATAGGACACGTAGCCGCCCACGGAGTTCGGCACGTTGGTGCCGTGGATCGCATATTCGCCGCCGGCGAGCGTCATCGCCGCGACACCCATCGGGTTGCGCGGCGAGCCGCCGGGGATCACGTCAGGGAGCTCGGGCTTGTCGCGCTTGACGTCGGCGGGCGGCGCCCAGGCGGGATTCTTGTACTTGCCGTCGATCCTGGTGGTGCCGGCCCATTGCCGCCCGGCCTTTCCGACGCCGACCGGGTAGCGCATCGCATGGCTGCCATCGAGCACGAGATAGAGCCTGCGCTCGCTGGTCTTCACCACGATCGTTCCCGGCGAATAGTCGCCGGCGATGCCGACGAGTTCGGGCCTCGCCGATGCTGTCGTGGTCATCGCCGCCATGACGCCGATGACGGCACCAGTGGCGGACGCAGCCATCATGGCTGCCTTCATGGCCAGCCCAAATGTTTCAGTCCGCATTGCCATCCCCTCAGCCCATTCCGCGGCGGCCGCTTTCCAGCCGGGATCACACGGATGACTTGAGGAAATGAAAACTTCTCACCCAAGTAAATGACCTGAAAACAACACTCCCGCGGATTTTCGCCGCGAGAGCGCCATAATGTCTGAAGGTCCCGGGCAAGGGGCGCGGAAGCGCTGTTCTTCAACCGAGACCAAA
>NZ_CAFJ01000504.1 GCF_000239795.1 Bradyrhizobium sp. STM 3809
CGGCGTGCGCTTCGCACGCTCTTCGGCGCAATTCGGCGCCGCCATTGTTTGCTTGCGTGATCTTCGTTTTTCATCCCAGGTACTTTGCAAGGATGTCGTTCGATGCAAGAAGACAGCGCCCGCGTCCGTGACGCCCTGCCCGGACAGACCCCCGTTTCGCCCAACAATCCCTGCCCCTTCCTGCGCGCGCTCGTCGCGGGCGGCTTCGTCGATGGTCACAGCGTCCCGCTGAAGACGATCGCCGGCAAGGTCGAGGCGGCCAGCGGTGAGACCGGCCTCAAGAAGAGCATCGTCGGCATCGAGACCTTCGGCGTGGCGCTGATCGCCAACGGCTTCTCCCCGGTGCGGCTGTTGAAGAGCCTGGTGTCGGGCGCCGACCTCGACCATTTGCGCAACGGACCGCTCGACAAGCATGGCGGCGGCTCGCGCATCCTCGACGCCGAGGCCAAGGTCCACTCCGAGGAGATCGATCGGTTCGCGAGCTTCGGCAGCGATTATCCTGATCCCAATGGCGGCACCGAGCCGGGCCTGAACGCGGCCCAGATCCAGACCTTCATGAAGGCCAATCTGCAGCGCGACGGCAACCAGGCGCGCTGGTACTTCCCGGTGCTGATGCAGGGCGAGTGGCCGGTGCTGCTGAACATCCTCGGCAAGGGCGAAGGCGACAGCCGCTACCTTTCGGTTGCGGATGTCCGCACGTTGTTTGTCGAACGTCGCTTCCCGCAACGCATCGTGACGCGGCTGATGGCCAAGCCGAAGCCGGCCGGCATCATCTGGCGCATTGGCAAGGCTGTTGTCGGCACCGTCGTGGTCGGCGCCGTCGCGCTGCTGGCGGCCTGGATCGCCGCGCCGGACGCGGTCAGCGACAAGCTCAGCGCGATCCTGCCGAAGAAGGTCGCGGCGCTGATCCCGCCGGCGCTGCCCGAGGTCGAGCCGACCAAATCCGCCTATTGGCTCGACCAGGGCTGGACCACCAAGGACCGGCACTGGTTCCATCACGTCACGCAGGGCACGGCGACCTTCCCGATCCCCTATGCCTGGTTCATGGCCATGGAGCAGCCTTATCTGTCGCCATTCGGCTCGCCGGGGCTGATCTCCGACAGCGCCTATCTCGAACGCTTCGGCTTCATCCCGAGCCCGAAGAGCGTCGAAGGCGATCCGAGCGCACTCCGCCCCTTCGGCTACGCGGCCAACGCGACTGCGAAGGCAGACATCGCGCCGGAGCTGCCCGCCGGCCTGAAGCCGACGCCCGCCAGCAATGAAGGCGGCCTGCCGGTCGGCTTCGCCCGGCTCTCCGGCGCGACGGATCCGGTCACCGGCGCGGCACAGCCCGACAAGATCGGCCTGACCTGTGCCGCCTGTCATACCGGCAGCATCCACTACAAGGGTGTCAGCGTGCGCTTCGACGGCGGCCCCGGAATGGTGGATTTGCGCAAGCTCGAAAAGCTGATGGGCTTTGCGATGCTCCTGACGCAGCACGTGCCGACCCGCTTCTCGCGCTTCGCCGATCGCGTGCTCGGTGCGAATGCTACCGAGGCCGATCGCGAGAAGCTGAAGAAGGACCTGAAAGCCGCGACCGACTTCGCACTCAACATGCAGGCCAAGAACTACGAGGCCGCGATCGAGGCCAAGGGACAGACCGAGACCGACGAAGGCTTCGGCCGGCTCGATGCGCTCAACCGCATCGGCAACCAGGTGTTCTATCTCGACATGGCGGTGAGCGGCCTGCCGAACATGACCGGCAACCAGGAGGCCATCGACGCGCCGGTGTCCTACCCGCCGATCTGGACGGTGCCGTGGTTCTCCTGGGCGCAGTATGACGGCTCGATCTCTCAGCCTTTGATCCGCAATGCTGGCGAGGCGCTCGGCGTTTCGGCGCAGATCAATTTCTCGCCGGAAACGGCGAGCGACCGGCTGTGGCGCTCGTCGATGGCGATCGAGAACCTGGCGCATATCGAGGACATGCTGCGCGGCCCGGATCCGTTCGCGACGACGACGCCAGCTTTCGGCGGCCTCTCCTCGCCGAAATGGCCGGAGAAGCTGTTCGCCGGCGACGACGCCTGGAAGGTCGACTCGGCCCGCGTCGAGCGCGGCCGCAAGCTTTACGCCGCCATCTGCGTGGAGTGCCATCTCGGGCCGGTCGCCGACCCCGTGTTCGACAAGACCTATCCGGACAAGAGCTTCTGGAAGATCAAGCCGGCGGATGACTGGGAATCGAAGGGCTGGAGCGCCAAGGGTCCGATCCTCGATCTGGTCCAGAAGCCGGTGAAGGTGATGCAGACCGATCCGGGACAGGCCAGCATCCTGGCCAATCGCAAGGTCAAGGTGCCCGGCTTCCTCGAGGTCGATCCGGCCAAGGACCTGAAGGGCTGCAAGCTGCCGCCGGGCTCGACCACCGACATGCCCTACGCGCTCGCGCTGATGGCGGTGGTGCAGAAGGCAAGCGACAAATGGATGGAGGACCACAACCTCTCGCCGGCCGAGCAGGCGGCGCTGTGGGGCGACCGGCCGAACTGCCCGAATCGAGCCGGCAACACCTATCGCGCCCGCCCGCTGAACGGCGTCTGGGCCACCGCGCCCTATTTGCACAACGGCTCGGTCCCCTCGCTGTACTGGCTGCTGACGCCGGCGGCCGAGCGGCCGACCTCGTTCTGCCAGGGCGCCCGCGACTATGATCCCATCCATGTCGGCTTCGATGTCCCGAAGGGCGGCGAAGCCTCGTGCAAGGTCGGCCAGACGCTGTTCATGGCCAAGGACACCAGCGGCAAGCCGATCAAGGGGAACAGCACGCTCGGCCATTCCTTCGAGGGGCCGGCCAGGCCCAACAAGGACTATCCGGACGGCATCATCGGCGGTGCCTTCTCCGAGGAGGAGCGCTCGGACCTGATCGCGTATCTGAAGACGCTGTGAACTGACGATACGGCGCGCCTTGCCGGAAGCGAGGCGCGCCGCCGCGATCATGCGGCTCTCCATTCGCCGGGGCCGATGCAGCGCCGGATCGTTCCCTGCTCGCTCAGGGAGTGCAGCATCACCCAGCCATTGGCCACAAGATCGCGCACGCCCTGGTGACGCTGCATGACCTCGTCCATCGCGGCCTCCGGCGCGGCGATGAAGACGTTCAGGCGCACCGGCTCGTGGACGAAGCGGCTGCCGTCATGCACGGACTGCCAGGGCAGCCCGACCCGGAGATCGCCGGCATTGCCCTCGAGCACGCCGAGCTGGCCGACGATGTTGTGCAGCACCTTGTTGCCGCTGCCGAAGGCCGAGTTATTCACGGTCGAGCCGTAGTATTGCAGATTGATCCAGCTCGCGACCACCATCGGCGCCGTCATGATCAGCTCGAGCGTGCGGTAGCCGTCGTCGCGCGCGGCCTCGTAGGAGTGCAGGAAGGCGCGGCCGCCGAGGTCGAGCCCGCGGGTGAAGCTGCGCGGCGCGGCGACGAAGGCGGCGTTGCCGGCGAGTCCCCATTCGGGGCGTACCTGCGACCAGTCGCGGCTGCGCGCGATGACGGCCTCATCGACATTGGATGCGTCGGGAATACCGAGCAGCGCGCTGCGCTCGAGCCGCGCCAGCCGCGCGGCGTCCGCGAGCCGTGCCTTCAGCTGAGACAGATCCTGCGCGAGCGCGGCCGGAACGTCGTCCTCGTCGAACAGCGTCACCGCGTCGGTCGTGGTGTCGTGCAGCGCGCCGATGAACCAGCAATCGGCGGGGATGTCGATGCCCTTGGCGCGCAGCCCCTCCCGCACGCGCCAATCATTCAGCACGGCCGCCGCGACCCGCGCATTGGCCTCGCCGGTGTGGCCGCCGCAGGCGCCGCAATCCAGCCCCGACGCGTGCGGGTTGTTGACCGTGGTGCTGCCATGGCCGGCGAGCAGCACCAGCCGGGCGAATGGCCCGGTCATCGACATCGCCTTCAGCACGGCCTCGGCCATCGCGACGCGCTGCGCGTCGTTGAACCCGGTCATCCGTCCGCCGAGCTCGCCCGGCGTTAGCCTCGGCTGCACGCGTGCCGCGATCTCGGGATCGAGGCCATCGACCACCGGCGAAGGCACGGGCCGCGTCACGCCCAGGCTGTCGGTCGCGATCTTGGCGGCGAAGCCGAGGCCGGCGGTCTCGACGAAGGAGAACGACGACACGGCCGAGACCTTGAACGACTTCCAGGCCTTGGCCGCGCGCCGCCGCAACAGCCGCAGGCCCAGCACCTCGGCCTGCTCGACATCGTCGGCGTCCTTGACGGCCTCGCACACGATGAAGGCGGGCTTGAGCAGCACCGGGCATTGCGCGCCGCCTTTGGTGTGGCCGATCGGGACATATTCGATCGGGAAGCCGAAGAATCCGGCGAAGCCGATCGTCTCGGCCTCGGGATAGGCCGTCTCCAGCGCCCGCCGGAAGATCTCCGAGCGCACGTCGATGCAGAACGCGGCCTGCACCGGCGGCCGCGCCGGCAGCCGGCTGACCGCCGCCAGCGTGCCATGCGCGGCGAGCCGTGCGACGAGCTTGCTCCGGAACGCGATCTCATAGGCCTCGTGCAGGACGAGATCGATCGC
>NZ_CAFJ01000503.1 GCF_000239795.1 Bradyrhizobium sp. STM 3809
CTGAACTTCTCGAACCCGTTGTCGCCGAACACGTAGACCGCGCCCTGCTGGATCGGCAGGTCGACGGCGCGGTTGGGCGTTTCGAAACCGAGCGCGACCATCAGCGCACGCGCCGTGCCTCCATGGGCGACGGCCACGATATCGCCGGTCAGCCCGTCATACCAGTCGCGCACCCTGCGCTCGACATCGGCATAGGTCTCGCCGCCCTCGGGCGCCAGCGTCCATTTCTCGGTCAGGCGCTTGGCATAGAACACGGGATCGGCGGCCTGCATCTCCGGCAGCGTCGCGCCCTCCCATTTGCCGTAGCCGATCTCGCGCAGCCGGGCGTCGAGCCCGTAATCGGTCACCGGCAGCTTGAGGGTCTCGCGCACCAGTTCCATCGTGGCGCGGGCGCGGATCAGCGGGCTTGCGACATAAGGCAGGCGCCCCGCGTCACGGCCGTTGCGCGCAACGATCTCGCTGAGGATGTTGCCGGCCTGAACCGCCTGCACGCGTCCGAGCGCGTTGAGCGGAATGTCCTGCGTGCCCTGCAGGCGTCCGAGTGCATTCCATTCCGTCTCGCCGTGGCGAATGTAGTAGATCGTGGGCCGGGGCATGCGCGCGATGAACTAGTCCTTGGCGCCGGCCGAGTTGCTCAGCGAGATGTCGGGCGCCTCCGGCCGCTTCATGCCGACGACGTGATAGCCGGAATCGACGTGGTGCACCTCGCCGGTCACGCCACGTGACAGATCGGACAGCAGGTACAGCGCGCTGTCGCCGACCTCCTCGATGGTCACGGTCCGGCGCAGCGGCGCGTTGTACTCGTTCCACTTCAGTATATAGCGGAAGTCGCCGATACCCGAGGCGGCCAGCGTCTTGATCGGGCCGGCCGAGACGGCATTGACGCGGATGTTCTTTTCGCCGAGGTCGGCGGCGAGGTAGCGCACGCTGGCCTCCAGCGCGGCCTTGGCGACGCCCATGACGTTGTAATGCGGCATCCATTTCTCGGCGCCGTAATAGGTCAAGGTGATGATCGAGCCGCCGTCGGCCATCAGCTTCTCGGCGCGCTGCGCGATCGCGGTCAGCGAGTAGCAGCTGATCAGCATGCTCTTGGAGAAATTGTCCTGCGTGGTCTCGATGTAGCGGCCGTCGAGCTGGTCCTTGTCCGAGAAGGCAATGGCGTGCACGACGAAGTCGATCTTGCCCCATTTCTCCTTGAGCACGTCGAACACGGCATCGATGGTGGCCGGGTCGGTGACGTCGCAATGGCCGAGCACGAGGCCACCGAGCTCGGCGGCGAGCGGCTCGACCCGCTTCTTCAGGGCATCGCCCTGGTACGTCAGTGCGATCTCCGCACCCGCGGCGCGGGCCGCCTTGGCGATGCCCCAGGCGATCGAGCGGTTGTTGGCGACGCCGAGAATGACCCCGCGCTTGCCCTGCATCAAACCTGAAATCTGCGCCATGCGGCTTCCCATAGAACGATTATTAACGATTGGACGTACACCACCGGTCTGGCCCGGTACAGCCCCATTCCGCCCGCCCTGTGGCAAACTCCAGGCGGGGTTTTCCCGGGGCGGAATAGGCCTGTCGTCACGGGGTTATGATCTCTGCAAGGCGCGGTTGCGGCCCGCGTCTTCGGCACAGAACGGCACGGCCGCAGGACAGCCCATGAGCGCGTTTCGCCAGAGCGTCGAGGCCATGATTCCGGCATTGCGCCGCTACGCCCGCGCCTTGGCGCGCGACATGGATGCGGCCGATGATCTCGTCCAGGACACCCTGGTTCGAGCGCTGCGGTCGGAGCGGCTGTTCCTCGGCGGGGATCTGCGCAGCTGGCTCTACACGATCCTGACCAACCTGAACAAGAACCGGCGGCGGTCGCTGGCGCGGCGGCCGCACTTCATGCCGCTGCAGGACGACAATCCCGATGCCAGCGGCACCGAGGCCGAGGGGCGCGACATCGAGCGCGCGCTCGCCACGCTGGTGGAGGAGCAGCGCGCCGTGCTGCTGCTGGTGGTGCTCGAAGGCATGAGCTACCGCGAGGTCGCCGACATCCAGGGCGTTCCGATCGGGACGGTGATGTCGCGTCTCGCCCGTGCCCGCGCCCACGTCCGCGCCGTGCTCGAAGGCGAGCGGCCAGCCCTGCGGAGAGTGAAATGACCCCGCCCTCGACCGTACAAAAGCCGCGCTGCCGCGCTCGCCTGACCGAAGCCGTTGCGGCCGCGCCGACGCCCGGCCGCTCGACTGCAATGAGACCCACATGATGACCGACCCGACCATTCCCGTCACCGAGGACGAGCTTCACGCCTATGTCGACAATGAGCTGCCGGTCGAGCGCCGCAGCGACGTCGAACGCTGGCTCGCGGCGCATCCTGCCGAGGCCGAGCGGGTCGAATCCTGGCGCAGCATGGCCGAGGCACTGCATGCCCGCTACGATTCCGTCGTCAACGAGCCGGTGCCGTCGCGGCTGGATCTCGACCGGCTCGATCACCGTCCGCGGCGCTGGATCGTCGGCGCCATGGCGGCGAGCCTGGTTGCCTTCGCCGTCGGCGGCGCGGTCGGCTGGATCGCCCATGGCGCCTCCACGTCACCGTCCTTGCTGCAGAACCTGACCGGCGAGGCGCTCGATGCGCACCGGCTGTACGTCGTCGATGTGCGGCATCCGGTCGAGGTGCCCGGCGAGGAGAAGGCCCATCTGCAGCAATGGCTCACGCGGCGCTGCGGCCGCACTGTGCAGGCGCCGGAGTTGGAGGCCACCGGGCTGAAGCTGGTCGGCGGCCGACTGCTGCCGGGTCCGAGCGGACCAGCGTCGTTCCTGATGTATGAGAGCGCCTCTGGTGAGCGCTTCACCGTCTACGCGACCAAGGTCGGGATCGAGGCCGCGCAGATGCGCTATACGGCGCAGGGCAATACCTCCGCACTGTCGTGGGCGGACCGCGGGGTGAGCTACGTCGTCAGCGGAGGCACCGACCGCACACGTCTCACTCAGGTTGCACGCCTTGTTTATGACCAAGCCGAACGGGTGGGCGGCTAGCGGCGGCCCGCGATCGGATCTCGGACCCGATCCCGCCACCCGGCGGATTCGGCCATCGTCAGAAGCTGTTGCGCGCTTGCTGAAATCGTGCGCCAGAACCGGACGGCGCGCCCCCGCCACCAGCCGGCCACACGCCAAGGTCGACGCCGCAATTCCGTCACCGAAAATCTGGAATCATGGCACCGGCGCGTCTCAATATCGCACCAAATACTCACGAAAAAATGACGAGTGTTCGATCCGCCGATCGACACGGAAGCGGCCTCGATCGGGGTTTTGTACCGCGCTGGTCCCCCTTTCGAGGCCGCACTTTTTTCCCGCCACGAAGTCTCGCCAAGTTTTTCCTTGCGGCAGCGATGACCGCATTCACGATCGAAACCCGGCTCGCCGGTTTTCGTCATGG
>NZ_CAFJ01000502.1 GCF_000239795.1 Bradyrhizobium sp. STM 3809
TTGCCGATGGCGGCTGGTCATATGAAGCCGACTTCATGAGCAGGCCCCGATGCTGCGGATCGCGATCGAACCCGTCTGGCGCTTCCACAAGGACGACGGTCCGCAGAGCATCGTCGTGATGCTGAGCGTGCTCAGCGAGATCAAGCGGATCGGCAAGATCACCAGCGCCGCGAGCGACGCGCACCTCTCCTATCGACACGTCTGGAATCTGATCGAGCAATGGTCCGCCTTTTTCGGCGTGCCGCTGGTCGAGACCCGCCGCGGCAAGGGATCCAAGCTCACGCCGTTCGGCGACAAGCTTGTCTGGGCCGGCGAACGCATGCAGGCCCGGCTCGGGCCGCAGCTCGACAATCTCGCGCAGGAGCTGGTGACCGAGATCAAGCCGTTCCTGCAGCCGTCTCCGGCCGTGATCCGCGTGCACGCCAGCCACGGCTTCGCCGTCGCGAAGCTGCGCGAACTGCTCGAGCGCGAGCCTGGCGTCGGCATCGACCTGCGCTATGTCAGCAGCCAGCATTCGCTGGCCTCCCTCGCGCAAGGCGCCTGCGACCTGTCCGGCCTGCATCTGCCGCGCGGCGAGCTGCGGGCGCAGAGCATCCAGGCCTGTCGCGACTGGCTCGATCCCAGGCACGACCGCGTCATCAGCTTCGTGACGCGCGAGATGGGGCTGATGGTCAAGCCCGGCAACCCCAAATCGATCCGTTCATTGGCGGATCTCGCCGGTGGCGAGGTTCGCCTGGTCAATCGCGATCATGATTCCGGAACCAGGCTGCTGTTCGATCAACTGCTCGCATCCCATGGCATCGACGAAGCCCGCATCAACGGCGCCCAGCAGATCGAGTTCACGCACGCCGCGGTGGCCGCCTATGTCGCGAGCGGCATGGCGGATGTCTGCTTCGGCGTCGAGGCCGCGGCGCGCCAGTTCGGGCTCGATTTCATCCGTATCCTCACCGAGGACTACTTCTTCGCCTGCCACCAGTCGTTTCTCGACACCGATGCGATGCGGCGCGTGCTCGCGGTGATGACGGGCGAGGAGTTTCATCGCGCCATCGCCGCCCTGCCCGGCTATCAGCCGGCAGAGACCGGAGCGGTCCATACCATCGGGGAGTTCCTGGAGCGGCTCGACGCGGAGACCTGACGCGAGATGCGCGGGCTTTGCCCGCACTGTCCTGACCTACGGCAAATTCACGCCGCGGGCCGGCACCGCCTCGAGCTCATCCTTGGCCTGGTGCCGCAGCGCGCGGCCACGCCAGATCGAGCCGGCGACGAGCACGACCGCAGCTCCCAGCAGCGACATCAGCGTTTCCATGACGTCGATATGGCTGGTGAGATTGGACTTGCTGCCGAACAGGCCGGACACCGCCTCGACATTGATGGCGACGGTGCCGTCCAGGAGATGATGCAGCAGCGGCTCGATGGCGGGATCCGTCGCGATCACCTCGCCGGCGACCCAGCCGAGCAGCATGGCGCCGAGCCAGACCAGGATCGGGAAACGGTCGAGCACGAGCATGATGAGCGCGGCGCCGGCGATGATCAGCGGGATGCTCATGGCGAGGCCGATGATCAGCAGCGAGGCCTGACCGTTGGCGGCGGCGGCGACCGCGATCACGTTGTCGAGGCTCATCACGAGGTCGGCGAGCGCGACGATGCGCACCGCGTGCCACAATGTCGTGCCGGCCGCGATGTCGTCGTTCTCGTCCTCGGGCACCAGCAGCTTGGCGGCGATCACCAGCAGCGCGAGGCCGCCGATCAGCTTCAGATAGGGCAGCGCCATCAGCGTGGCGACGATGCCGGTAAAGGCGATCCGCAGCGCGACCGCGATGCCGGAGCCCGCCACCATGCCCCAGAAGCGATGCTTGCCATGCAGGCCGCGGCAGGCGAGCGCGATCACCAGCGCATTGTCGCCCGACAACAGCACGTTGATCCAGATGATCTTGCCGAGCGCGAGCCAGAAGCCGGGGCTCTGCAGGTCGGCTTCGAATTGAGCGAGGAGATGGCCGTAAGTGGCGGGATCAGCGAGCTGCGACAGCCAGTTCACGGCCGGACCTTTCAGATGCGTTCAACGGGGGTGCGGCGGAGCGAGGCTCCGCCGCAGCGATCGCCGCTCAGCCGACGATCTCGTTGCCGGAGAAGAACTGCGCGATCTCGATCGCGGCCGTTTCCGGCGCGTCCGAGCCATGCACGGAGTTCTCGCCGATCGACTTCGCATGCGCCTTGCGGATGGTGCCCTCGGCGGCCTTGGACGGATCGGTGGCGCCCATGACGTCGCGGTACTTCAGGATGGCGCCTTCGCCCTCGAGCACCTGAACGACCACCGGACCGGAGATCATGAAGTCGACCAGCTCGCCGAAGAACGGCCGCGCCTTGTGCACGGCATAGAACGTCTCGGCCTGGTCGCGGGTCATGCGGATGCGCTTCTGGGCCACGATCCGCAGGCCGGCCTTCTCGATCAGCGCGTTGATCGCGCCGGTCAGGTTACGCTCGGTCGCGTCGGGCTTGATGATCGAAAAGGTGCGCTCAATCGCCATGATATCGTCCTTGGATGTGCGGGATTTGGGTGAGTTTGCGGGCTTATATCGACGCGATCGGTCGACGGCAAGCGATCGGGGCCCTGCCGGAGCGGTGACGCCTTACGACAATTTCACGATTCTGAACATAGTCTGAAGGGACTGTGCGACCCTCGTTCAGCTCCGCCGCGCTAGGGTGAGCGGCATCGAGCGAAGATAGGCCAGCAGCATCCCGGTGGCCGCCTTCTCCCAGCCTCATCCGTCGGACAATTTCAGCGCACCAGCGCTGTCATCCAGGAGACGACCATGTTGCGCAAACTCCTCCTCACTGTGGCTGCTGCCGTGTCTCTGGGCGCCGCCGCCCTCGCCCCCACCGCCGCTTCGGCCCATTGGCACGGCGGCTGGTACGGCGGCGGCTGGCACCATGGCTGGGGCTATGGCTGGCACCGTCCGTTCTACGGCCCGCGGGTGTTCGTGGGCGGCCCGGTCTACAGCTACGGCTATGGCGGCTGCTATGTCCGCCGCATCGTTCCGACCCCGTGGGGACCGCGCTGGCGCTGGATCAACCGCTGCTACTGAGACCTCCCCGTTACGAGCCTAGGAACGGCATCCGCCCCCCGCCGATCCGAACTCGCATTGCCCCGGCGTCTCCCCCACGCCGGGGCTTTTTTTCATGCATTTTCAACTAAATCCGACGCATTCCGGCGCATCGCCGGAAACAATTCGGCCGCCCAGGACTTGTCACGGCATCGTATTGCAACTGCCCGTGGAACTTCGTCATGACTGGCCGCACCGCCGACTTCAGCGAGGCGCTCGATCGCAAGACCAGCCGATCGATCTGTGAGGCCGTGGGCGAACGGCTGCAGCGCAGCCTGCCGCCGGACGGCTCGCAATTGCCGGGCCCCCTCGCCCAGTTGATGAACGAGCTGCGCAAGCAAGACGACGGCGGTGCCCGGTTCGATTGAAGCCGCCGACGGCTGAGACCCCGACAAAGCGGTTGCGTTTGGCCGCGCGCGCGGTGACAAGGCGCGCATGCTTTCCATCACCGATATCTCCATCCGCCTTGCCGGACGGCTTCTGATCGACCAGAGCTCGGTGCAGATCCCGCCGGGCGCGCGGGTCGGCCTGGTCGGCCGCAACGGCACCGGCAAGTCGACCCTGTTCAAGGCCATCCGCGGCGAACTGTCGCTGGAGACCGGCAGCATCAGCCTGCCGCCGCGCTGGCGGGTGGGCAGCCTCGCGCAGGAGGCGCCGAGCGGGCCCGAAAGCCTGATCGAGGTGGTGCTCCGGGCGGACCTCGAGCGCGATGCGCTGCTGCGCGAGGCGGAGACGGCGGAGGATCCCCACCGCATCGCCGAGATCCAGACCCGGCTCGTCGACATCGACGCGCATTCGGCCCCGGCCCGCGCCGCCGCCATCCTCAGCGGCCTGGGCTTCTCCGCGGCCGACCAGGCCCGCGCCTGCTCGGAATTCTCCGGCGGCTGGCGCATGCGCGTGGCGCTTGCCGCCACCTTGTTTGCCGCGCCCGACCTGCTGCTGCTGGACGAGCCGACCAACTATCTCGACCTCGAAGGCACGCTGTGGCTGGAGGATCACCTGGCGCATTATCCGCGCACCGTGATCGTGATCAGCCACGACCGCGATCTGCTGGAGACGTCGGTCGACCAGATCCTGCACCTCGACCGCGGCAAGCTCACGCTGTACCGCGGCAGCTACTCGTCATTCGAGGAGCAGCGCGCCACCCGCGAGATGCTCGACGCCAAGGCGGTGAAGCGCCAGGAGGCCGAGCGCGCGCGGCTGCAGGCCTTCGTCGAGCGCTTCAAGGCCAAGGCGTCGAAGGCGCGCCAGGCGCAATCCCGCGTCAAGATGCTGGAGCGGATGAAGCCGATCACCGCGCTCGTCACCCAGGACGTGCACGAGATCAGCTTTCCCGCACCCGAGAAGCTGCTGTCGCCGCCGATCATCGCGGTCGACAATGCTGCGGTCGGCTATGATCCGGCGCAGCCCGTGCTCAACCGCGTCACCTTGCGCATCGACAATGACGATCGCGTCGCGCTGCTCGGCGCCAACGGCAACGGCAAGTCGACGCTGGTCAAGCTGCTCGCGGGCCGGCTCGCGCCGTTCTCCGGCAAGGTCACGCGCGCCGACAAGCTGTCGATCGCCTATTTCGCCCAGCATCAGCTCGATGAGCTCGACGAGGACGGCTCGCCCTATTCACACGTCCGCAAGCTGATGGGCGATGCGCCGGAATCGAAGGTGCGCGCGCGCGCCGGCGCGATCGGGTTCTCCGGCAAGGCGGCGGACACGCTGGTGAGGAGTCTCTCCGGCGGCGAGAAGGCGCGGCTGCTGCTCGGCCTTGCGACGTTCTTCGGCCCCAACATGATCATCCTGGACGAGCCGACCAACCATCTCGACATCGACAGCCGCGCCGCGCTCGCCGAAGCGATCAACGAGTTTCCCGGCGCGGTCATCATGGTCTCGCACGATCGCTATCTCATCGAGGCCTGCGCCGACCGGCTGTGGGTCGTCGCCGACCGCGGCGTGAAGACCTATGACGGGGATCTCGACGACTACAGGCGCATGATCCTGTCCTCGCGCAGCGGCGCAGCGGCGCGCGAGACGGAACGCGCGCCGGCGAGCGAGAGGACGGAGCGGCCGCGCGGCGACAACCGACGCGGCGCGCTGAAGCAGAAGATCACGGCGGCCGAAGCCGAGATCGCCCGCATCACCGACATCATCGCCAAGATCGACAGCGCACTGTCGCTGCCGGACATCTTCACCCGCGATCCGAAGCAGGCCGCGCAGTTGTCGAAAGCACGTGCGAATGCGGCCGATGCGCTGGCGCGGGCCGAGGAGCAGTGGCTGGAAGCCAGCACGCTGTATGACGAGGCGATCAGCTGACGAACACACATTCGTCAGTCGACCGCGAAAGCGGGATCAGGTGGCCCGCTTCTTGGCCTTGCCGGGCTTGGCGATCTTCGGAGCCGGACCGGCATCAGGCGCCCGCTCCACCGCGCTCAGGCGGCCGGCCGTGAACGTGTAGACACCGGCGCGCGGACCCCGCAGCCAGGTCACCGTCGCCACGCGTTCGCCGCCCTCGTTGCCGATATTGACGCTGTCGGGCGCGCCGATGCCACGCACCACGTCACACTCGGTGTGACCGAGCGCCACCGTGCCCGTCGCCGCCGGCGGTGTCGCAGCCGCATCGCTGGCCAGCGCGTTCGCTCCAGCGGCGCCGGCGGCGGGCGCCATGCCGGGACAGCCGCCGTCGGCGCTGACGAAATCTTCCGGGCTGACCGGCTTGTCAGGCGAGAGCGGCGGTGCGTCGATCGAGATGTTCCTGATGAACAGACGCTGCGGCCGGTTGAACCATTCGGCATCCTTGGACAGGAAATCGGGCGTGCTCGAGCATCCGGACACGACCGTTGCAAGCAAAAGGAACGGCAGAACGCGCGTCAGTTGTTTGTTATGGTCTCGCACGATGAACCTTGCTGAATTGCAACCTGTGGACACTCTAAGGTGTTGTCCCACCATCACTTTGCGGCACGTTCGTGACTTTGCCAACGCTGTCGCCGGCAAATCGGCGGTTTATCATTAATCGCCGGGCGCTGCCATCATCGCTCCCTGGCGCGTCGCCAGGGCTTACGCCATCATTGCCGACGTTGCCAGCGCCCGCGCTCGTCGGCCTGCCAATAGGTGACCTCGAATCCACGGGTTTTGCAATCGGTCCACGCCGATCGCGCTGCAGCAAGCGCGTCGGGATCATCGCCGTTGAACACCAGCACCATGCGTTCATAACTGTGCGCATCGGACGGCAGCGGCGCGTTGTCGACCAGGAACCTGACATTGGCGCCGTTGGGATTGCTGTCCTCGATCGCCAGCACAATCGGCTGCTCGGCCACATCGGTGACGCGCCACGTCGCGTGCGGCAGAAACGAATCGTCACGATAGGTCCACAGATGCGCATCGAGCGCATCTGCGCGTTCCTCGGAGGTCGACTGCACCACCACCCGCCAGCCGCGCTCGAGCGATTTCTCGAGCAGCGGCGGCAGCACGCCTTCCAGCGTCATGTTCTGCAGGTGGTAGAACAGGACCTCGGTCATGCGCGCCGGCGTCCTCTACGCTTTCGCCTCGTAGGAATCCCAGACCAGACGATCGAGCAGGCGGACGCCATAGCCTGATCCCCAGCTCTGGTTGATCTCCGACTTCGGCGCGCCCATCGCCGTGCCGGCGATATCGAGATGCGCCCATGGCGTATCGTTGACGAAGCGCTGCAGGAATTGCGCTGCCGTGATCGAGCCGCCGTGGCGGCCGCCGGTGTTCTTCATGTCGGCGAACTGCGAATCGATCAGCTTGTCGTATTCGGAGCCGAGCGGCATGCGCCAGACCTTCTCGCCGGTCTCCTGCCCGGCCTTGATGAGCTTGTCGGCCAGATCGTCATTGTTGGCGAACAGCCCGGCATGCTCGGTGCCGAGCGCGACCATGATCGCGCCGGTCAGGGTCGCCAGATCGATCATGAATGTCGGCTTGTATTTCGTCGCGACGTACCAGAGCACGTCGGCGAGCACGAGCCGCCCTTCCGCGTCGGTGTTGATGATCTCGATGGTCTGGCCCGACATCGAGGTGACGATGTCGCCTGGACGCTGCGCATTGCCGTCCGGCATGTTCTCGACCAGGCCGATCGCGCCGATCACGTTCGCCTTCGCCTTGCGCGCCGCCAGCGCATGCATCAGGCCGACGACGCAGGCCGCCCCGCCCATGTCGCCCTTCATGTCCTCCATCGAGCCGGCCGGCTTGATCGAGATGCCGCCGGTGTCGAAGCACACGCCCTTGCCGATGAAGGCGACCGGCTGGTCGCCCTTCTTGCCGCCATTGTAGCGCATGATGACGGTGCGGCTCGGCCGCGCCGAGCCCTGGCCGACGCCGAGCAGCGCACCCATGCCGAGCTTCTTCATCGCCGGCACGTCGAGGATTTCGACGGTCACACCGAGCTTGCGCAGCGCGGCCGCGCGTTTGGCGAATTCTTCAGGGTAGAGCACGTTCGGCGGCTCGTTGACGAGATCACGCGCCAGAATCACCCCGTCGGTCACGTGGGCCCGCGGCGCGAACGCCTTCTTCGCCGCGGCGACATCGGACACGGCGATCGAGACGGTCGCGCTGACGCCGCCGTCCTCGTCCTTCTTCTTCGTCTTGTAGCGGTCGAATCGATAGGCGCGCAGCCGGATGCCCGACGCCAGGGAGCTGACCTGGTCAGGCGTCATCGGCCCGGAGGGCAGCTCGGCGAGCACGGTGACGGCTTCAGTCCCGGTGTTGAGTTTCCCGGTTAAGGTCCCGCCATATTTAAGGAAATCCTTTTCCTTATGGTCGCCGCCCTTGCCCGTTCCGATCACGATCAAGCGCTGAATCTTGATTCCCTCGGGCGCCAGCAGGTCGAGCACCGCGCCGTCCTTGCCCTTGAACCGCGCCGCGGCGGCCGCCCGCTTGATCAGGTCCGAGGCGCCTCCGAGCGCCTTGTCGGTCGCGGCACCCAGCCGGAGCGCGTCGTCGCAAAAGGCCACCACGATACCGCGCGGAGCGGCCGACAGCGGGACGAAGCCGACCTTGACGGTGTCGGACATCAGGCAATCCTCCAGAATTTCGACGTGAGAGCCGCCGCGACCGGGCCAAGAGCCGAGCGCGCAGACGGGGACGGCGGCAGTTCAGAACCCAACTTGGCGACAGTATGGCCTGCCTTGACGCGGGCTGCCAAGCCTCCCCGTGGCGGGGCGGCCACAACGATGAAATTTCGACCACATTTTCGTGGCGCCACGTCACAGCCATTTTGTCGACGGATCAAAGGGATGGTAAAGATATTCACTGCTCTTGGAACGCGACGGCTCAAGCCCGGCTGACGACCCGTTTCAAGGGTGGCTGCAGCGCTCGTTCCGGGACTGCTGATGTGGGATCGAGCGCGCACGATGGGGTCCATCGACAGGTACATCTTCCGCACGACGCTCGCGTCGTTTGCGTTGGTGCTGGTCAGCCTCACAGGGGTGATCTGGATTACCCAGGCGTTGCGCGGCATCGACCTGATGACCAGCCAGGGCCAGACCATCCTGACCTTCCTCGGCATCACCGGCCTGGTGATTCCCTCCCTGCTCGGCGTCATCGCGCCGATCGCGCTGATGATCGCGGTGTCGCACACGCTGAACAAGCTCGCGACGGACTCCGAGATCATCGTCATGAACGCCGCCGGCATGTCGCCGATCCGGCTGTTCGTGCCGTTCGCCTATGCCACCTGCGTGGTCGCCCTGCTGGTGACCATCCTCGCGTCGTATGTCGCGCCCGACGGCCTGCGCCGCATCAAGCAGTGGGATGCCGAGATCACCGCCGACGTGCTCACCAACATCCTGCAGCCCGGCCGGTTCGCCCAACTCGACCAGAACCTCACGATCCGAATCGGCGAACGGCAGCCCGGCGGCGAGCTCAAGAGCATCCTGATCGACGACCGCCGCGATCCCAAGGAGCGAATCACGATCGTCGCCGAGAAGGGCACCGTGGTGAAGAACGCCGACGGCTCGTTCCTGGTGCTGGAGGACGGCAATCTCGAGCGGTTCGAGATCGGCAAGCGCGAGCCGGCGATGGTCGCGTTCGCCCGCTATGCGTTCGACATGTCCAAGTTCTCGAATCAGGGCCGCGACGTGACGCTCGGAATCCGCGAGCGCTATTTGTGGGAGCTGATGGCCCCGGCCGAGGATGACCCGATCTACAAGCAGATCCCCGGACAATTCCGGCAGGAACTGCACGACCGCTTCCTGGCCCCGATCTATCCGTTCGCCTTCGCAGCCCTCACCTTCGCGTTCCTGGGCGCACCGCGGACGACGCGCCAGAGCCGCAACTTTTCGTTCGGCAGCGCCATTCTCGCCGTGTTCGGCGTGCGCATGGCGGGCTTCGCCTGCTCGGTCATGACGGTGAAGACGCCGGTCGCGGCGCTGATCCAGTACCTGATGCTGTTCGGCACTCTCGGCCTCAGCATCTGGATCATCGTCGGCGGCGTGGTGGTCGAACCGCCGGCGCGGCTGATGGAGGCGATCAACCAGTCCAATGCGCGGATCGCGCGGCTGTTCAGAAGGCCCGCCGCCGCATGAGCATGGTCACCAACACGCTCGGACGCTACTTCGCCGGCCGCTTCCTGGTCTCGGCGGTGGGCGTGTTCGCGAGCATCTTCCTGCTGCTGGTGCTGGTCGATTACATCGAGATGGTGCGCAGGACCTCGGGGCTGGCCTCCGCCTCGGCGCTGATGGTCGCCGAGACCTCGCTGTTCCGGGTCCCGCAGCTGCTCGAGAAGATGATGCCGTTCTGCGTGTTGATCGGCGCCATGACCTGCTATCTCGCCCTGTCGCGGCGGCTGGAGCTGGTGGTGGCGCGCGCCGCCGGCGTTTCGGCGTGGCAGTTCATCGCCCCGGCACTGGCCAGCGCGATCATGCTCGGACTGATGGCGACGACGCTGTACAATCCCATGTCAGCCAACCTGCGCGAGCTTTCCAAGCGGATGGAAGCCGAGTTGTTCGGATCGGCCCCGGGCGGCGGGGTGCAGGACGCGTCGGGCTTTTGGCTCAACCAGGTCAACCCGGACGGGTCCGTTATCATCAATGCCGCCCGCAGCGAGCAGCAGGGCGTCCGGCTGACCGGATTGACGCTCTTCCGTTTCGACAAGCAGCAGCGGTTCAAGGACCGAATCGAGGCGCGCGAGGCGACCCTCGAAGAAGGCCAATGGGTGTTCAAATCTGTGCGCCGATTCTCGCTCGATGCCCCGCCGGTCGACGAACCCTCGTTCATTCTGCCCACGACTTTGACGCCGGCGCAGGTCCGAAACAGCTTCTCCACCCCCGAAACTGTGTCGTTTTGGCAACTGCCGACCTACATCCGTTCGTCGGAGAGTTCGGGCTTCGCGACCGCGGGCTACCGACTGCAGTATCATAAGCTCATCGCGCAGCCGTTTTTGCTGGCTGCGATG
>NZ_CAFJ01000501.1 GCF_000239795.1 Bradyrhizobium sp. STM 3809
CGGCGAGCTGGACGGCCGGCGGCAAGGTGGTGAAGGTCGACCGCGTCGAGTGGATCACGATGGCCGACGCCCAGACGGCGGCGAATGCGCTGCAGTCCGGCGACATCGACTTCATGGAGGTGCCGCCCTATGAGCTGCTGCCGGTGCTCGAAGCGAACCCCGAGCTCCAGATCGATGTGCTGAACAAGTTCGGCTTCCAGACGCTGGGCCGGATGAACTTCCTCAACCCGCCGTTCGACAATGTGAAGGTGCGCCGCGCGGCGTTCCTGGCGTTGAACCAGAAGGACGTGCTCGACGCGCTGGTCGGCAATCCCAAGTATCAGAAGATCTGCGGTGCGGTGTTCGTGTGCGGCACGCCGCTCGAGACGGATGTCGGCGCAGAGACGCTGATCAAGGGCAACGGCATGGCGGAGGCCAAGAAGGCGCTCGCCGAATCCGGCTATGACGGTACGCCGATCGTGATCATGGCCCCCGGCGACGTCGCCACCCTGAAGGCACAGCCGATCGTCGCGGCGCAGCTGCTGCGCGAAGCCGGCTTCAAGGTCGACCTACAGGCGACGGACTGGCAGACCGTGGTGACGCGGCGCGCCAGCCAGAAACCGGTCAAGGAGGGCGGCTGGAACATGTTCTTCACCAACTGGGTCGGCGCCGACGTCGCCAATCCCGTGGCGAACGTGTCGGTCGGCGGCCGCGGCACCAAGGGCGGCTGGTTCGGCTGGGCCGAGGACGCCGACATCGAGAAGCTGCGCGACGCCTATGCGCGCTCGTCCTCGCTCGACGAGCAGAAGAAGATCGCGACCGAGATCCAGAGGCTGAATTACGAGCGGGTGATCTACATTCCGCTCGGTCAGTATCTTGGGCCGAGCGCGTGGCGCAAGACGCTGAGCGGCGTCCTCGACGGCCCGGCCACGCCGGTGTTCTGGAACATCGAGAAGAAGGACTGATCACCGCGGGTGTCGGGTAGGCAAAGCCGCCGCCGCAAGGCGGCGGCGTGCCCGCCGTCGGTCCGAAACAATTCTGGCGAGACGGTTGGCACGGCGCCACCGCTCATGCGCGTCAGGAGAGGGCAGAGCATCGCCTTTGCCCACCCTGCAAGTTGTTACTCAACAATAGGGATCGCGGACGGCTTCCGGGCCGTCGACGATCAGGGGCGGAACGAGCTGATCCGGCGGCGGCGTCTTGCCGCCGCGGATCGGGGTGGGCGGGCGTCGGTCGTCATGGGGCTCGGCGGTGTCGCGCGGCATGTCATGCTCCTCGTTGCTGCTGAGAACGGGCCAGCGAGAGCAGAGTTCCAGATCGCGAGACTTCACCATCGAGATCATCGGCCGCCGGCGGCTTGTCATGCAGACCCATGCAGCCGCGGCGATTGACCTCGGCGGGAACTGCTGCAAGTCTTCCGCGCGCGATCCTGCCCGCTCGGCATTTGTCGACACGCCCACGCGGGATCGTCGGGCCTTGATCGGCGTCGGGCCGCTGAACGGACGCTCACCTCGAGAGAGATCGCATGTCACATCCTTCGCGCCGGGCCTCATCCGCGCTGGCTTTCCTTTTTCTCGCCGCGGCCCTCGCCGTGTCCGCCGGCATGCCGTCGAAATCTCTCGCCGCCGGCAAGAAGACCATCACGGCGGTGATGCATTCGGACCTGCGCGTGATCGATCCCGTGTTCACGCCGGCCTACATCACCCGCGACCATGGCTACATGGTGTATGACACCTTGCTCGGCACCGACGCCAAGTTCCAGGTGCAGCCGCAGATGGCGGACTGGAAGGTCTCCGACGACAAGCTGACCTACATCTTCACGCTGCGTGACGGTCTGAAGTGGCACGACGGCACTGACGTCACGGCGGAGGATTGCGTCGCCTCGCTGAAGCGCTGGAGCCGCAACGACAGCATGGGCCAGAAGCTGATGGAGGCCACCGCCTCGCTCGAGGCGACCGATGCCAGGACCATCACGCTCAAGCTCAAGGAGCCTTACGGCCTCGTGCTGGAGTCGATCGGCAAGCCGTCATCCTACGTGCCGTTCATGATGCCCAAGCGGCTCGCGGAGACGCCGGCGAACCAGCAGATCTCCGAGCAGATCGGCTCGGGCCCGTTCAAGTTCGTGAAGAGCGAGTTCCAGCCGGGCGTGAAGGCGGTCTACGAGAAGAACACCGACTACGTGCCGCGCAAGGAGCCGCCGAGCTGGACCGCGGGCGGCAAGGTGGTGAAGGTCGATCGCGTCGAGTGGATCGCGATGCCCGATGCGCAGACCGCGGTCAACGCGCTGCAGTCCGGCGACATCGATTTCATGGAGTTTCCGCCGCTCGACCTCGAGCCGGTGCTGGCGGCCAACCCCGATCTCACCATGAACGTGCTGAACAAGTTCGGCTACCAGACGCTCGGCCGGATGAACTTCCTGTTTCCGCCGTTCGACAATGTGAAGATCCGCCGCGCGGCGTTCCTCGCGCTGAACCAGAAGGACGTGCTCGACGCGCTCGTCGGCAACTCCAAATACTACACGATCTGCGGCGCCGTGTTCGGCTGCGGCACGCCGCTGGAGACCGACGTCGGCTCGGAGACTCTGGTCAAGGGCAACGGCATGGAGCAGGCCAGGAAGCTGCTTGCCGAGGCGGGCTATGACGGCACGCCGGTGGTGATCCTGGCGCCGGGCGATGCGATCACGCTGAAGGCGCAGCCGGTCATCGCGGCGCAGCTCTTGCGCGCGGCCGGCTTCAAGGTCGATCTGCAGACGACCGACTGGCAGAGCGTGGTGACGCGGCGCGCCAGCCAGAAGCCGCCGAAGGAGGGCGGCTGGAACATGTTCTTCACCAATTCGGTGATCGCCGATTCCGGCAATCCGATCGGCAGCACCTTCGTCGGCGCGCGCGGCCAGAAGAGCCCGTTCGGCTGGCCCGATGATCCGAAGATGGAGGAATTGCGCGACGCCTTCGCCAAGGCGGGCACGCCGGCGGATCAGAAGCGCATCGCCGCCGAGATCCAGAAGGAGGTCTACGAGCAGGTCATCTATGTGCCGCTCGGGCAATGGTTCATGCCGAGCGCCTGGCGCAAATCGATCAGCGGCGTGCTGGAAGGGCAGGCCGTGCCGGTGTTCTGGAACATCGACAAGAGCGAGTAGGGGCGCGCTACGCGCCGCGGCGACGGGATGGTGCCGCGCTCTGTCCGCCCGTCATTCCGGGGCATCGCGAAGGAATGAGCCTGGAATCCATACTCCCGGACGGATGTGTGGCGAAGACGACCGCCACACGCATCTCGATTCACATGCCGGCCACGGCGTATGGATTCCGGGCTCGTCGCTTCGCGCCGCCCCGGAATGACGCGGGGATAGAGGAGCGCCTCGTGTCTTGCTGATGAGCGAGCGTAACCCGCATGAGCGCAGCGAGATGCGGGTTCGCCCCGCGCGGTCATGAGAACCCGGATGTCGCTGCGCTCATCCGGGCTACGCAATCGCGGCCTACGCCTTGATGTCGTCGAGCGCTGCCAGCACCTCGCTGGAGGCGATCTCGACCTTGCCGATCTCGTTGAGCGCCTCGTCGATGCGGCCCGAGCTGAACAGGCGGGCGGCTTCCTTGCCGTGGCGGTGCACCGCCTCGTGCGGGCGTTCGAGGCGGCGGAACGCCGCGTCGCCGGCGAGGCGCTGCCCGTCTTCGCCATAGTACCATTTGCCGAGCCGGCAATTGTGGTGGTCGGAGAGCTCCTCGGCCCTGAGCTGCAGCCGTCCCACCGACATGTCCACCAGCCGCTTCTTCCAGATCACGTGGTCGGCCTTGGCCAGCCGCACCACCTGATTGTCGAGCGACAGCTTGGAGACCTCGCCCAGCATCTTGCCGACCTTGGCGTCGGTCCGGCCCATCGTGTCGGCGAGCGACATCACCTCGTTGGCATTGGCGGTCGCGAGGTCCGCGATGACGGTGATGCCCTGGGCCACCTCGTCGGTGGCCGCGGTCTGCTCGGCGAGAATGCCGGAGATCTCGTCCATCTTGGCGCTGACCGTGGCGGTGCGCGCGCCGGCCTGGTCGATGGTCTGCGCCAGATTGGTCATCTCGGTCATGCCGACCTCGACGGCCTTGGCGCCGCCGGCCATGGCCTCGACGATGCCGCTCATCTCGGCCTGCAGCCGCTCGATGCGGCCCTTGATGTCCTCGGTCGCCTTGGTGGTCTGCTGCGACAGGTTCTTCACCTCGGCGGCGACGACGGCAAACCCCTTGCCGAACTCGCCGGCGCGGGCCGCCTCGATGGTGGCGTTCAGCGCCAGCAGGTTGGTCTGGTTGGCGATCGCGTCGATGGTGCCGACGATCGAGCCGATTTCAGCCGAGGCTGCGCTGAGATCGGCGATCTTGGAGGAGGTGTCGCGCACCGAGCTCGCAATGCCGTTCATGGTCTGCAGCGTGCCGCGGACGGCGGTGACGCTGTCCTCGACGGCGCGGCGCGTGGCGCTCGCCTCATTGGCTGCAGCCGTCGAGGTCGCGCTGATGGTCTGCACGGAGGCCTGCATCTGTACCGCGGCCGAGGCGAGGCTCTGGCAGCGCTCCGACTGGTTGTTGGAGGCGCCGATCAGGCGGGCGGCGCTGATCGAGGCTTCGTTGCTGTTGATGCAGAGATCGACCACGGCATCGAGCTCGGCTGAGGCGCGGGACGCCAGCGCCTCGCCGAGGCGATGAATGGCCTCGATCAGTTGCGGCTTCAGCTTGGCGCGCAGCCCCGCCGCATCGATATCGGCCATGTCGCGGTCAAGCTTGCCGGCCGCCCAGTCGTCGAGGCAACGCGCGAGTACGTCGTGGAAGGCCTCCTGCGCGGCGACGTCGAACGCCGGCAAGGCCTCCTGCGGATCAGTCTTGCGGCTGCGGAATCCGAGCATCGTGTCTCTCGTTGATCGCGGACCTGCCGTCCCGGCGGTCGCGCGCGGTGTCGCGTCTGATGTCACCGCTGTCGGGGGGCAGCAGCCGGCGATCAACTTGCCGAGGGTTTGGTTAACAGCTGGTTTCCCGATGCAACTGGCAGTCGCGGCAGGCGCCGTCCTGCGCTCTTGACACTCAGTAAGTTAACGCTTACGGTTAGTCATGGCTTACCAAGAGATTTTGACCGTCCTGGCTGATCCGACCCGACGACAGGTGTTCGAACGCCTGCGCGGCGGACCGTCTCCGGTCAAGGCGATCGCGACGGGGCTTCCGGTGTCGCGGCCAGCGGTGTCGCAGCATCTCAAGGTGCTGAAGGACGCCGGCCTGGTCGAGGAGCGCAGCGAAGGGGTGCGACGGATCTACTCGCTGCGGCGAGAGGGGCTGGCCGAGCTGCGCGACTGGCTGGACAGTTTCTGGGACGACGCGCTTCTCGCGTTCAAGATCGAGGCGGAGCGGACGCACCGGCACAACACACGAGCGAGGGACGTGAATGAGTGAGCGTGTGATGATTGCGCCGGTGCAGAAGCAGGTCCAGGTCCGGGCGCCGATCGATCATGCCTTCGCCGTGTTCACCAGCGGGCTGAACCGCTGGTGGCCGCACACGCATGGCGTCGGCGGCAAGCCGATCTCGAAGGTGCTGATCGAGCCCAGGCTCGGCGGCCGCTGGCTGGAGATCGCCGAGGACGGCACGCAGACGGTGGTCGCGACCATCACCCTGTGGGAGCCGCCGCAGCGCTTCGTCATGCTCTGGCAGATTGATGCGCAATGGAAGCCGGACGCGGCCATGCGCTCGGAGGTCGATGTCCGCTTCTTCGCCGAGGATGCGGAGACGACGCGGGTCGAGCTCGTGCACCACAAGTTCGAGACCATGGGCGAAGCCGCGGGCGCCTCGATGCGCAGGGATGTCGACGGCGGCTGGCCCGGCCTGTTGCAGCGCTTCGTCGCCGAGGCGGAACGCCGTTCATCATCGTCGTAGCGGTTCATGGCCGTGGGGAGAAACAAGATGTCCGAGTTCGTCGTCCATTCCGTTCCGGGGAGCCCGTTCGGGCGCAGCGTGCTGGCGACGCTGGAGGAGAAGGGCGCACCATATCGTCTCGCGGCCATGGCGCCCGGAGATTCCAAATCGGCCGCTCATGTCCAGCGTCATCCGTTCGGCCGCGTGCCGGCGCTCGAGCATGACGGCTTCACGCTGTACGAGACCCAGGCGATCCTGCGTTATCTCGACCGCGTGCGTCCGGAGCCGGCCTTGACGCCCGCGGACCCGAGGCAGGCGGCGCGCATGGATCAGGTGATGAACATCAGCGACTGGTACCTGTTCCAGGGCGTGTGCAACGTCATCATCTTCCAGCGCATCGTCGGCCCGCAATTCTTCGACACCGCCTGCGACGAAGCCGCGATCGCGCGCGCCATGCCGCAGGCGAGAACGGTCATCGCCGAGTTGTCGCGCCTGCTCGGCGATCAGCCGTTCATGGCCGGCGACCGGCTGTCGCTCGCCGATTTGCAGGCCGGCCCGCAGGCGAGCTTCCTGTCGCTGACGCCGGAATGGACCGAGCTGACGGCGGCTCATCCGAAACTCGTCGCATGGGTCGAGCGGCTGGAGGCGCGGCCGAGCTTCCAGGCGACGACGATGGCGCAGCTGATGGCGCGCGCGCAAGCGGCCTAGCTAGGCGGGCCTACCAGCCGAGCGGCTTGCCGTCGCGGAAGAAGCCGCCGGTCGGACCGTCAGCGCCGAGCAGGGCGGCCCACACCACGCTGGCGGCGCCGTCGGCGACGGGCCGCGCGCCCATCGCGGCGCCGCCGTCGAAGGTCGCGGTGAAGCCGGGGCACACCGCGTTGACGCGCAGGCCGGGGTTCTCCCTGGCGAGCTTCACCGTCAAGGCATTGAGCGCAGCCTTGGCCACCCCATAGGACGCCGGCATCGGCGCCGCGGTGGCGAGGCCGAATTCCGGGTCGCTGTGCGAGCCGGCGCCGCTGGAGACGTTGACGAGCCGGCCATGCGCGCTGTTGCGCAACAGCGGCAGGAAGGCCTGCGCCACCGCCCAGGCGCCGAACAGCGTGCTCTCGAAATTGGCGCGGACCTCGCCGAGATCGGCGTTGGTCGCCGTCTCGTCATACCGTCCGAGCGTCGCGGCGTTGTTGATGAGCACGTCGAGCCGGCCGAACCGCTCGTCCAGCAGCGCGGCGACTTTCGCCATCGCGTCCGGATCGGTGATGTCCATGCCGAGACCTTCGGTCGTCACGCCCGCGCCCTTCAGCTCATCCGCTCGCGCCTGCGCATCCGCGTGCTTGCGCGCCGTCAGGATGACGCGATAGCCGCGCTGCCCCAACTGCCGCGCCACCTCGAACCCAATCCCGGTAGCGCGCCCGGCGCCGGTGATCAGGGCAATGGGAAGGGAGATGTCCATGGATGGCCTCGCTCTTCGATGCACGGGATGATGTCTGGTCCGAAACGCCGACGCAGCGCGTTCGGATCGCGAGGACAGCCTTGCAGCTCTCGCGAACCATTTGCCGCCGGCCCTGTGCGGCGGAGAGGACGCGAAGGCTACGAAGGCGACGAGAGCCTGCATGGCGCGCCCATGGAATGTGTTCCGCTCAACCGGCAGATGCTCCGCAAGCGAGACTATGAATCCGTCGCCAAGGCCAAGACTTCTGGTCTGGGCGTCGGGCCTGGATTAGTTTCCGGCTCATGATGGACAAAACGCTCACCATTGCCTCAGCCTCCAGCGCGATCGAGGCCGATGTTCGGGGGAATGGCGCTCATATTCGTGGGCTGATGACCAAGGCAGCCGGGCACGGTGTGCGCCTCATCCAGTTCCCGGAAGGTGCTTTGTCCGGGTACGTAGGAGCTCAGATCCACGGTTGGAAAGACTTGGATTGGCCCGCCCTCCAGTCCGAGCTGGACGCGATCGCCGCTCATGCGGGCCATCTCGGGATCTGGGTCGTTGTTGGATCCAACCACCCGCAAGAACTGCCGCTGTGGCCGCACAACGCGTTGTATGTCATTTCAGATCAGGGCGCTGTCGTCGGTCGATACGACAAGCGGCTGATCTCGCACAGCGAGGAAACGAGCTGGTATTCGCCCGGTTCGCATCCGCTCGTCTTTGAGGTGGACGGCTTTCGGTTCGGCTGTGCGCTCTGTATCGAGATCCGCTTCCCAGAACTGTTCATGGCGTATGGCAGGCAGGGCGTCGATGGAGTCCTGTTCTCCGCCTACGAAGACCCAATCTTCGCGGTCATGGCTCGCGCTCACGCCGCCAACAATATCTGGATGAGCGTGTCCACCCCTGCCGTTTGCCGTCGCAAGCTGCCTTGCCGCCTGATCGGACCAGACGGTTACGTTTTTGGTCAGGAAGCACCAGGACGGGATCTGGTCTACGGCGTGCTGGATCGTTCGAAATATGAGATCCCCTTGACCAAGGCTCGCCCCTGACGGGCTGCCGTTCGAGCCCGCTCAAACGTCGGATCCGCATCTTCCTATTGATACTTCACAATATTCCGCAGCTTCCAAATCCGGCTCGGATTTGGTATCATAAAATGATATTATGTGAGATGGAAGTTTGACGTGGCCAGCAGTTACACCATCGGCAAGCACTATGAGGCGTTCATCAAGCGTCTGGTGGACAGTGGCCGCTATTCGACCGCCAGCGAAGTCATGCGCGAAGGTCTGCGCCTGGTCGAAGAGAAGGAAGAGCACCGCAAGGCCAAACTTGAAGCTCTTCGCAGCGCCATCCAGGAAGGCCTGGACAGCGGACCCGCCGAAAATTGGGATCTCGATGACCTGATCGCTGAGGCGAAACGCCGGAAGGCGTCGCATGCGAGGTAGCCACCTGCTGCGCCCGCCGGCGCGTGAAGATGTGCTGGAGATCTGGCAGTTTATCGCAGCAGACAACGAGGCAGCAGCGGACGCTCCTCCACCGCTTCGATCGCGCCTTACAGACCCTCGCCACCAACCCGTTTGCCGGACGGGAGCGCTCCGATCTTGGCCGCGGTCTTCGTCGCTTTCCGGTCGGCAGCTACGTGCTCTTCTACATCCCCGCCACAGACGCCATCGAAGTTGTCCGCATTCTGCATGCCGCGCGTGACGTCACGCCCGATTACCTGGAGTAATCCCGGGCTTCAGTGAGACCGTTAGTCGGTGCAGCTTCGAGGCCGCCACTCTGGGAAAAGTGCCTGATCTGCCGTGACTGCTGTGCCCTGGTGCGGACGGTGGGACTCGAACCCACACGACGTTGCCATCGAGGGATTTTAAGTCCCTTGCGTCTACCGATTCCGCCACGTCCGCGCTTTGATTTCGCTACCGTTTTTAATCTGTCGGGGCAAGCGGTAGAGGGACGCCTCTGTATTGGACACATCGGAGAGGAATCCGTGTCCGCACGCGGTCTTGCGCGCAATGATTGATCGAGGCCCCGCGCCGACACTCGTGAGCTGTCCGCACGAGCAACTGACAAAAAGATATTCAACCAAAGAGAGTGTTGCGTTGTTTTGCATCTCGTTGTCCGATGCCAACTCATTGTCATCTTTGCGGCATATGATACCTCCCGCCCCAAACGAAGGGCGCTTGTGAGATCAGGGAGGCTATGTTGCATCGCTTGTGTCTTTTGGTCCTCGTCGGCATCACCGCCAGCGCCGCCGCGTCCGCGCATGATCATCCCGGTCGGCTCCATGGGACCTATGCGATGACGGGCGCGTCGGATTGCATCCAGAACTCGGCGTCGATCGGCTTCGATTCGACCTTCCTGCCGAAGGGGCCGGTCGTGTTCTTCGCTACCACCGTCGACGGGATCATGGTGTTTCGCGCCGATGGCACCGGCACGGTGACCAGCCGGTCCTTCACGGTCGACGCCGGCGAGGGGACGACCAGCGACATCTCATACCAGGTCAACTACACGATCGATGCCGGCGGTAAGCTGTCGGTCAAGGCGGTGCCGGGCACATACAGCTCCACGACCCTGACCGGCCCGAACGCCGGACTGACGCAGGTCGTCGACGTTCCCGACACCAGTGGATTCATCGGCGAGGGCGCGCGGGCCATCGTCCTCGCCCCGCCGGCGCCGAGCGTGCTCACGGTCAGCCGCTCCAATGGGACCCAGTATGCCCGGATTTGCAACGGATCGCTCATCATGACCCGCGTCAGCGACGACGAGCGCTGATGCGACGGCGAGCCAATGTTGTGATGAGGAGGGACATCGTGCACCGCTTTTTGATGCTGGTCGCCGCCGCGGCGATCGCGAACACGGCCGCGCTTGCCGAGGATCGGGGCGGCCTGCGCGGCACCTATGCGCTGACCGGCAAATCCTACTGCGTCCGGGATCCGGCGGCGCTCGGCTTCAACCCGAACTTCAGCCCCAAGGGAGGCCCCATCAAGCTGTTTTCCTTCACCGTCCAAGGCGTGATGGAGCTGCGCCCTGATGGCACCGGAACGGCGAACGTCCAGGATTTTTCGGTCGATACCGGCGGAGGGGAGACCGGCGTCACCTCATACCAGTTCACCTACACGACCGCGGGTGCGGATCTGGTGATGAAGGCGGTGCCCGGCACGTACAGCCATACGATCCTGACCGGCCCGATCGCGGGGCTGACACAAGTGTCCGACGTTGCCGATGTGAGCGGCGTGATCGGCGACGGGGCGCGGACGATCAACTTCGCCCAGCTGGTGCCGACCGTCCAGATGGTGAGCCGGTCCGATGGCAAGCAGTACGCTCAGATCTGCAATGGATCGCGCATCCTCATTCGCCTCGGCGGCGCCGATCGCTGAGCTGCTCAAGGCGGTGGCAGGCCCGTCCCGCTCCGCCGCGCATTGCTCGCAACCATCGCGCGACGGAGCGCCGATCGACGTCGACCGCAATCCCGCATGCCTGAAGCGGGATCTTTGGGAACATCGCGGGCGAGGGGATGGGCTGTGGCCTGCGTCACGTCCGCCTTTGAGATCAGGGACCTAGCGTGAGTTCTCCTGCTCCTTGATGAGCTCGCGCGCGGCGCCTCGGCTCATCCTTTGCTTCAGCTTCACGGCTGCCTTGGTAAAGCCTCAATCCGGCCGTCACCAGCTGCTTGAGATTGTGCCCGCGCCGCAGCGGTCCGCCGGATCCCCGGATGACGTGATTGAAGACATGAGCGAGGCGGCCGTTGTAAGGCACGAAGGTGTCTCGGGAATCATCGTCTGGGCTGATCTGGTCGCGGTCGATGGATTCCAGGTGAATGCTGGTTCGGGCCGAAACGAATGCGGGCGGCGCACGATCGAGACGATGTTTTAAGACCGCTGCAATATCGAGGCTGCATGACGACCGACTGCCATCGCCCGCACCATCGTCGCCTCGCGCTCGCCGGAGGCCTGTTCGCGTTGGGAGCGCTGCTCTCGGGCTGCGCGGGCATGAGCGACAGCGTGTCCACCGCCTTCGCCGATCCGGCGAAGTACGATCTCTATGATTGCAAGCAGCTCGAAGCCGAGCGCAAGGCGCTGGCGGCGCGGACCGCCGAGCTGCAGGGGTTGATGGCCAAGGCGGAGACCGGGGCCGGCGGCGTCGTGGTCGCCGAGGTGGCGTATCGCAACGACTACGTCGCTGTCCGCGGGCAGTCGCAGTTCGCCGAGGAGGCCTGGCGGCGCAACAAATGCGTCGAGACGCCGGCGGCGCCGGTGGCCGCCAAGGGCAAGCCGGCCAAGCCGGCGCGCGCGATGCGGCCGATGGCTTCCGGCAGCCCCACTGGACCGTCGACCTTGCCCCGCGACGGATCGGTGTATTGAGGTTACGCGCCTGAGAGGCGCCAGTCGAAGATCCAGCGCTGCCGCGCCGACATCCGCTCCGGGCCGAGCGCCTTGATGCTGACGTCGCGCGCGAGCGCCAGCGGCCCGCTCATGTGATAGATCCGCCCCTGGCTGCGCGCGGTGCGCTGCACCTGGCCGACCCGGGGGCGTCGCAGCTTGGCATAGCGCTTCAGCGCGCCTTCGATCGCGGCGGGTCCGTCGGGACGCGCTTCGCTCAGCGTCTTGGCCAGCACCGCCGCATCCTCGATCGCCATGCCCGCACCCTGCGCGGCGAACGGCAGCATGGCGTGGGCCGCGTCGCCGAGCAGGGCGACGTTGCCCTTGCTCCATTCGATGCCCTCGGGCACGGCGAACAGCGCCCATTTGCGCCAACCGTCGACGGCGTTGAGCAGCAGTCGTGCCGCAGCCGGCCAGGCGGGCGGGGCGAACGCCGCCTTCAGCTCGGCCGGATCGCCCTCGGTGCTCCAGCCGGGCCGGTTCCAGGTGCCAGGTACGACGGCGACGACGTTGACCTGGCGGCCGGCAGAGATCGGATAGGCGACGAGATGGGCGTTCGGCCCCATCCAGAGCTGCACCCGCGCGCTGGTATAGTCGCGCGGCAATTGCCGCGCCTCGAGCGTGCCGCGCCACGCGATGAGACCGGAGAACTCGGCGTTGACCTGCGGAAACAGGTGGTGCCGCACGGCCGACCACACGCCGTCGGCCCCGATCAGCGCCAGCGAAACGTCCTGGCGGCGTTCATCGCCGCGGCGATGCACCACGGTCAGACCCTTGGCATGGGCGGCGACATCCTCGAACTGACAGCCGAGCTTGAGCTCGATATCCGGATGCGCCATCGCCTCGGCGGCGAGCGCCGCCTGCAGATCGGCGCGGTGGATCACCCAATAGGGGGCGCCGGCAGTTTCGCTGGCCGCAGTGCCGAGCGTCAGCCGCGCGATCTCGCCGCCGGCGCGCGCGCTCATGATGCTGACCGCCTCGGGCACGACGGCTCGCGCGGTGAGACGCGGCCCCAGTCCCAGGTCGATCAGGATCCGGCTGGCATTGGGCGATAATTGCAGGCCGGCGCCGACCTCTTCGAGCCGCTCGGCCTTCTCCAGTACGACGACGCGAAAACCCTTGGTCGCGAGCGCCAGCGCGGCGGTCAGGCCGCCGATGCCGGCTCCGGCGACGGTGACGGTACGCAGTGCCACGACACGCCGGTCAGGCGACGTCCTTCAGCACACATTCCGGCGGCCGCGCCTCGCCGGCGGAGAGATCCGGCGCGTAGCGGTACAGCGTCGAGCAGTACGGGCAGATGATCTCTTTGTCGTTGCCGAGATCGAGGAAAACGTGCGGATGGTCGAACGGCGGATTGGCGCCCACGCACATGAACTCATGCGAGCCGATCTCGATGACCGGGACACCGGCGTCGTTGTGGAAATGCGGGACGATGTTATCGGCCATCGGTTTAACCTCGAGTGGCAAAAAGAGAGAACAGCAGAGCAGGGCGGATCAGCGCGGGACTGCGGCCGACGGGACAGGAACGAGGCGCCAGCCCGTCGCGAGGACGGCGGCGCACCATGCTGAGCCATACGGCCAATTTCTCGCGTTGGGAACCTGCGTTGGGTGTGACGCACGCCGTTATTTTTGCGCTTGTGGATTCGACACAAGCTGGCCCTCGGCGAGAAGCCCTTCTTTCGTCGGGGACGTTGTGTCGCGGGCCGGATCTCCTATGTTTTATGACAGACGTCCGCGCGAAAACGTGAAGACGGCGTGATCTGGATACGGTTCGAACCATGCGAATCAATTGGAGGCTCAGCCTCGCCGCGGCCGCACTTGCCGCCAGCGCCGCCGTCGGCGCGGCGCTGTGGCCGCATGCCCAGCGCGCCGGTACCGTCATGGCGGCGGCCGAGGATCCGGCACGGCTGTCGGAGCTGCAGATCGCCGGGCTGCTGCGGACCGATCCGGCGCTCATCGCACGCAATATCGACGAGGCGCTCGCGGCCGCCGATCCCGATCTCGCGGAGAGCTTCGTCGCGCTGGCCAGGGAGCATCAGGTCGCGCTCGACCCGGCGCTGGTCCAGCGCGTCAGCGATGCCGCGGCTGCGGAGAAGGCGCCGTCGAGTGTCGCGAAGCGCTTCGCGACCGGGCTCGTCACCGGCCAGGCCGACGATGTCGCCAGCCTCTCCGGCACCGTGGCCGGCGATCTGTTCGTGTTCGGCGACATCCGCGACGCCGTGCGTGAGGGCAAGCATCTGGTGATGGGCGAGGAGACCGACCGGCTGGTGCTGGGGCTGGCCGCGGCGGGGCTCGCCGTCACCGCGGCGACCTATGTCTCGGCCGGCGGCACTGCGCCGGTGCGGGCCGGGCTCACTTTGGTGAAGGACGCGCGCAAGGTCGGCCGGCTCGGCGAGGGGCTGGCGGCCTGGGCCGGACGCTCGGCGCGCGAGGTGGTCGATGCGCCGATGCTGCAGCAGGCGGTCGCCTCGGGCTCGGTGCTGCGTCCCGGCGAGACCGCAACCGCGATCCGTGCGGCGTTCCGGGCCGAGAAGGCCGGCGCGCTGGTGCGGCTCGGCAAGGATGTCGGCCGCATCACCGAGAAGGCCGGCACCCGCGGCGCGCTGGATTCGCTCAAGCTCGCGGAGGGGCCGAGGGATGTCGCCCGCGCCGCGCGCCTCGCCGAGGCCAAGGGCGGCCAGACCCGCGCCATCCTGAAGCTGCTCGGCCGCGGCGCACTGCTGCTTACGACCGGCCTGTTCAATCTGGCGCTGTGGCTGTTCGGCGCCGTCATGACGCTGTTCAGCGCCATCGCATCGCTGAAGGCGATGACCGAGCGCGCGACGCAGGGCGTCATCGATCGCGGCAAGCGCCGGCGGCTGCGCCGGATGCAGGCCGCCAGTGTCCGCGCCGATCTGGCCGCGGCCGCGCCCTGCGGCTAGAGTCCGCCGTATCATCTCACTCCAAGTGCCCGGGACCCGATCCGATGCCGAGCTTTCACAACGGCGCCGTCGACATCGCCTTCATCGATGAGGGGGAGGGCGATCCGATCCTGCTCGTCCACGGCTTCGCCTCGACCAAAAACGTCAACTGGATCTATCCCGGCTGGGTCACCGAGCTGCGCAAGGCCGGCCGCCGCGTCATCGCGCTCGACAATCGCGGCCATGGCGAGTCCGCCAAGCTGTATGATCCCGCGCAATATGCGATTGCCGAAATGGCGAGCGACGTCACGGCGCTGATGGATCATCTCGGCCTCGCCAGCGCCGACGTCATGGGCTACTCGCTCGGCGGCCGCATCGCCGCCCATATCGCACTGACCACGCCGCAGCGGCTGCGCTCGGCGATCTTCGGCGGCATCGGCATGGCGATGATCGAGGGCGGCGGGCCCGGCGAGAACGTCGCGGCCGCGCTCGAGGCGCCCTCGCTCGACGACGTCACCGATCCCGTCGGTAAGACCTTTCGCGCCTTCGCCGACCAGACCCGCTCCGATCGCCTCGCGCTCGCCGCCTGCATGCGCGGCTCGCGTGGCTTGATTTCGCGCGAGGATGCCGGCCGCATCGCCGTGCCTGTGCTGGTGGCCGTCGGCACGACGGACGAAGTCTCCGGCTCCGGCCCCGCGCTCGGCGCGCTCATTCCCGGCGCCGAGGTGCTCGACATCCCCAACCGCGACCACATGCGCGCCGTCGGCGACAAGGTCTACAAGGCCGGCGTGGTGGATTTCCTGGCGCGGCGAAGCGCGTAGCCCGGGCGAGCGCAGCGCGCCCGGGTTCTCCGACGCCGTTCGTGCGATCCCGCATGCGCTTTCGCCTTCGCCCTGCGGGCTTCGGCTGGCGCTCATGCGGGCTACGGGAGCGCGTCCGCCGCTTCGGTCGTGCGCTCGCCGCTGAACCACCGGGCCGCGGCGATCAGCACCGTGAACGTCGCGACCCACACCAGCCTTGCGCCGTAGCGGTCGTGCGGGCCGGAGATGACGCCGCAGATCATGGCGTTGCCGAGCAGCGCCAGCGTCACGGTGATGGCGAGCAGCGCGATGTCGTCGCGCCGCCGCCGCCAGATCGCATGCGCCGCAATCGCGGCCGCCGCCAGCATCGACGCGAGGGCCACAGGGACGTGCAGCCAGTTCACGACCGCGAAATTGATGTCCCAATGCTGCTGATGCGCGGCGCGCATCTGCCGGACCTGGGAGGGGATGTAGCGCTCGATGATCCCATAGGTGTGCGGCACCCATCCGCTGGTGCCTTCGCCGGTCGCGACATGCAGCAGCTGCTCGCCGGTGGCGATCGCCGCCGCCTTCGCCTGCCACAGCGGATAGGCGGCGAGCGACTGCTTCACGATGAAGCCCATCTCGTCGTTCATGCCCTCGAAGCGGCCGAGCTTGTTGAACATGGAGTTGCCCCAGAGAAAGTCGTCCGCGGTGGGCGGCAACTCGTTGCGATAGGGGCAGAGCTTCAGCTTCTCGCGCCCGCAATGATCGTTCAGATATTGCGCGACGATGCCGTCCTGCAGCATGCGGCCGAACGCGACGCCGGTGCCGCCGGGCGTCCACGCCAGCTGGCCGGACAACGCGAAGTTCGCGGCCAGCAGCATCGCCGCACCGACCACGATGGTCAGGCTGGCCTGGACCAGGCCGGACAGCGCGATCTGCCGGCGCAGGAACGGAAAGGCGATCCAGCCGGCGCAGCACAGGCCGAACAGCACGCCGAGCGTCGCGCTGTGGGTGGCGGAGGCAAACGCCACGAAGCCGAACAGCACGACCTTCTCCAGCGCCGAGGTCCGCTGCGCCTGCGTCACCAGGATGAACAGCGCCAGCACCGACAGCCCGGCGAAGATGTCGGTCAGCAGCATGCTGGCGAGCCAGGGCAGAGCGGTGGTCAGGATCAGCAGCAGGCCGATCCACAGCAGCCGCAGCGGCTGCGCCAGGCCGAGCACGCGCAAGGTGAGTTGCAGGATCCACAGGCTCGCCAGCGCCTGCAGGCCGAGATTGAGCCAGAAGCTGGAGCCCTCGCCGACGTGCAGATACAGCCCGAACACGGTCGACCGGCTCGGCACCAGATAGCCTTCGTACCAGCGCGCAAGGTATCCGCCGGTGTCCCACTGCAACAGCGGGTAACAGTTCCACAGCGCCGGCGCGACCAGGAAGAGCGGGAGGACGATGACGGGCAGCCACCAGGCCGATCCGGCCTCGGTCGTGCGTTCGTCCAGGATCTGAATGTTACTGATGCCTGCGTCCCCCGTTGCGGGCCACCCTGACCAAAATATGGTCAACGCGGTATTCACCAATAGACTCAAGCGCCGCCGCGCGACAAGCGGGCCCCGTGATCGGGCGGGGGACTGTGCCCCGTTCTGTCGGGCAGTGGTTCCTTCCTGCCGCGAGGATGGTACCGGGTAGCCTTGCCGGCGTTGATTCCGATCAAGGGAACCGCGCTCTCGGGGCCGGACGGCTTGATTTCCGGTTCCGGCTGACCACCTTGAGCCGACCGTCGACCTGGCGGGGTAATTTCGTCGTGATGGACCGTAACGGAAATGTCTCAATCCCGTGTTCTCTGCGCGCGAGGCTGACCGGAATGGATCGTCGACCTTGCCCGGTGTGCAGAGGACAGCATTCCCCGCGCCGTGCTATATTGCCTGCCCAGTGAACTCCCGCGAGACGCGCCCATGGCTATGCATCAGACCCATCCTCAGAGCGGAAAGCTGGCGACGCTCGATCCGATCTGGGATCGAATCCGCAACGAGGCTGAAGAGATCGTCCGCCGCGAGCCGGAGCTTGCGACCTTCATCTATTCGACAGTGCTGCATCACAGCCGGCTGGAGGATTCGGTGGTGCACCGCGTCGCCGACCGGCTCGATCATTCGGCACTGTCGGGCGACCTGATCCGCCAGACCTTCGACGATGCGCTGCGCGACGAGCCGGATCTCGGCCACGCCTTCCGCGCCGATCTCGTCGCCGTCTACGACCGCGATCCTGCGACGTCGCGCTTCATCGATCCCTTGCTCTACTTCAAGGGCTTCCACGCGCTCCAGACGCATCGCCTCGCGCATTGGCTGTATCGCAACAGCCGCAAGGACTTCGCGTTCTACCTGCAGAGCCGCTCCTCGGCGGTGTTCCAGACCGACATCAATCCGGCCGCCCGCATCGGCCGCGGCATCTTCCTCGATCACGCCACCGGCTTCGTCTGCGGCGAGACCGCGGTCATCGAGGACAACGTCTCGATCCTGCATGGCGTGACGCTCGGCGGCACCGGCAAGGAGAATGAGGATCGTCATCCGAAGATTCGTCACGGCGTGCTGATCGGCGCCGGCGCCAAGGTGCTCGGCAATATCGAGGTCGGCCATTGCGCGCGCATCGCGGCGGGATCGGTGGTGGTGAAGCCCGTGCCGAACAACGTCACGGTGGCCGGCGTGCCGGCCAAGATCGTCGGCGAGGCCGGCTGCGCCGAGCCGTCGCGCACCATGGACCAGATGATCAACGCGATCGGCATCTGAGCCGATCGTCGCGCGGTCTCAATCGCCAAAGTCAAGAGCTTTTCAACCACGGGATTTCGTGCGAACACATCGCTGTTCTGTGGATCTGACGATCCGCCATTGCCGCGGCGGATCGAATGTGAGATTCACCGCGTCCCTTTCAGGTCCGTGCCATGATGCCGGCGTCAGTGCCGGGATCGACGGAGTGAACTAACAAGCTTCGAGGACATGGACGCAAGCGCTGCGTCGCGTCCGAGAACGACAAGCAACCCCCGCTGAGATTGGAGATCACCCGTGGACGTTCAGGAAGTCAGGAAGCTCGACGCGTATCTGAAGCGCGTGTTCGGCAATCCCAAGATCCGCGTCGTGCCGCGGCCCAAGAAGGAAGATTCCGCCGAGGTCTATATCGGCGAGGAGTTCATCGGCGTCCTGTTCGTCGACGACGAGGACGATGACCGCTCGTTCCAGTTCCAGATGGCCATTCTGGAAGACGATCTGGTGGAGTAGGGCTGCGGCGCTCGATCCTCGCGAGGTTGGGCGCGCAGGTGCCATTGCGCCCTCTCCCCTTGTGGGAGAGGGCATGTATGACGGTGCGGCAGACCCGGTTCGGTGAGGGGTTCTCTCCACGAGCGATACGTGGAAAGAACCCCTCACCCAACCGCGCTCGTCGATGGGCCGTACATGCCCTCTCCCGCAAGGGGAGAGGGCGCGGTATCTGACAGTGGTGATCGCGTAGCCCGCATGAGCGCAGCGACATGCGGGTTCACACGCGCTGGACGTGAGAACCCCGATATCGCTGCGCTCACCCGGGCTACGAGCGGCGAACTACTTCACCGCATGCATCTGCGCAGTCAGGCGCTCCATCGCGGCGGCGACGTCCTGCCATTGCGACAGCCAGCTGCGCGGGAAGCGGAACACCATGTCGGCGCCGTCGACGCGGCGCTCGCTGAGGCACATGCCGGGCGTGGCCGCGTCGCGTGTGCAACGGGCCACCAGGGCCGGCTGCTCGGCGACGAACAGGTCCTCGACATCATAGGGCGTCCCGGCGCGGAAGCCGCGCATCGTCAATCCGTCCTGCACGGAAACGGCCGCCGGGTTCAGGTAGCGCGGGTAGATCGTGTTCAACCTGGCTTCCGGCGACAGGGCATCGTGATGTGCCGAGATCGACACGAAGATGCGGTCGATCGGATGCGGCGCCTGGTCGACCTGGTCGGCGGACACGTGATGCGGCGCCTCCGGCGGGGTCAGCGCGGGATAGTCGAAACCGAGATCGACGCGCTCCTGCGGGCCGGTGTGGCGCTGGATCTTCACGCGGATGGCGGCCGAGGGCACGTTGAAGATGGTGCCGCCGATGCTGACCGGCAGGCGCTCGGGTCCCGTGTAGGCGCCGGCCCGCCAGGTCGGCCACAGCAGATAGGCGACCACGGCCACGGCCGATGCCGCCAGCACGCAGCCGATCACGATCGGCACGGCATGGCCATGTCCGTGCGAAGGGCGGGCACTGCGGACCGAGAACATCGTCATGGCGGGCAGGGGGTCTCCGGGGCGAATCACTGCCGACTATGCCACGCCGTTGCGGCTTTCTGCAGGATCTTACCCGCGTGAGCCCGCGCGCCGGGCGCGGCCGGAGTTAACCCTTCCTTAAGGATAATGTGGCGCGCGGCGCGGGATTTTGCCAAACCAGCATCGGGCAGTTCTGCAAGTTGAGTGAGTGCGTACGATGTCGGCAGAGGCGTTCAATTCCCTGTTCTCTCTCCTGATCGGTTTCGCCTTGGCCGGCGCCCTGGCGAGCGGCTACCAGGCCTATGCCGAGCGTCCGCCCGGCTTCGAGCTGCTGCACGAAGGCGTCACGCCGCGCCGCTTCGCCGCCGTGCCGTTCCTGGTGTTCGCGGCCCCCTTCATCATCATGCGCAACACCCTGCGCGGCGCCCGCATCGAGCGCCGCCGCTTCGAGTTCGTGATGCTGGCGACCGTGATCGCCGGCTTCTGGAGCATGATGTGCGGGACGTTTCTGCTGATGACGCTGCGCGCCGCCGGCGTGCTCGCCTGAGTTCCCGATCGCGTCGGCAGCGGCGCGGTTGCTTGAACTCGCGGCCGCTGCTGTGCCAAGGTCTCGCGCGAACGGGAGACCTCGATGGCCATCTACGAACTCGACGGGCAGGCGCCCGAGCTGCCGGCGGACGGTAACTACTACATCGCCGAGAATGCCACCGTGATCGGTCGCGTGAAGCTCGCGAAGGAGGTCACCGTCTGGTTCGGCGCCGTCATCCGTGGCGACAATGACTGGATCGAGATCGGCGAAAGCTCCAACATCCAGGACAATGCGACCTGTCACGTCGATCCCGGCTTTCCGCTGCGCGTCGGCCGCAACGTCACTGTGGGGCACAACGTCATCCTGCATGGCTGCACGGTCGAGGACGATGCGCTGATCGGCATGGGCTCGATCATCATGAACGGCGCCCATATCCGCCGCGGCAGTGTCGTCGGCGCCGGCGCGATCATCACCGAAGGCAAGGACTTCCCGGAATATTCGCTGATCATCGGCGCGCCCGCGCGTGTCGTGCGCACGCTGGAGCCGGCGCAGGTCGAGCGCATGGGCATCGCCGCCAAGGCCTATGTGGCCAAGGGGCCGCGCTATACCAAGGGTCTGAAGAAGATCGGATGAGGCGGCGCCTTAAGCGCACGCCTCACGTGCCTTCGGATTCGCCGGCCTCGCGCGCCATGGCGATCCGCTCATGGCCGCTCGCCCACAGCGCATGCTGCTCGCTGCCGTCCTGATAGGGGTTGGCTTCGGCCGGAATGTTCTCCCGCGCGGCGCGCTGGCCCTGCTCGAACGGATCGGGGTCGGTGCTCATGCTGCGGTCCTGCTCCTCTGCCTCGGTTTCGTCTTTGTCCGGGTCGCCCGCGCTGTCTTGTGTGCCGGCCTTGCCGCGGCGCCCTCGTTGTCCTCGGCCGCGCTCCTGCGCAGCGCGTCCTTCAGGTCGGCCGGCACGCCGTGCTTCTCCAGCAGGTCCATGAACGCCTCATCGGCGAGATCCTGCAGGCTGAGCATCTGATCGCGGCCGAGCTGCTTGAGCTTGTCGAACGTGTCCTCGTCGAAGGCGATCAGCTTACGCACCAGTCCTTGCTCTCCTCGCGCCATCAATCCTCTCCCGTCGGCATTGGTTCCGGAACGCGCTCTGCCCGGTCGGGTTGAACCCTAAAGGGAGAACATCCGATGGCCAGGTTTTCATTCGGAACATTGATCGTGATCGCAGGTCTCACCACGGCGACGGCCGCCTTCGCGCAGAGCGGTGGGGGTGGTGGTGGCGGAGGCGGCGCGGGCGGCGGAGCGAGCGCCAGCGGCGGCGCTGCCGGCGGGGCGGCAACGGGTGGCACAGCGGGCGCCGGGACGGCCGGCAGCAGCCCCAGCGCCGGGGCGTCAACAGGAGCGGCCAGCGGGACGGTCGGCACGGGAACGACCGGGATCGGCGGCTCGGCCTCCGGAAATGCCGCCGGCCTCGGCACCACGCCGGGCAATCCAAACGGCACCAATAATGGCGCGCGGCTGTCCCAGCCGGGCGCGACCGGCGTCAACGGGACCAACAGCCTCGGCACCGCGCAATCGTCGGGCTCAGGCGCGAGCGGGGCAGGCTCCACCAACTCCGGCGTCACGACAGGCACCGGCCGTGGGGCCGGCGGGACTGCAGCGACGGGGCCGAACCGGGCGGGGGGCGACGGCACGGGAGACGCCGAGATCCAGAAGGAAAACCAGAAGGTCGATCAGAAGGTGAAGAGCATCTGCCGAGGTTGCTGATCGTTGCCACGGCCTCGCCTGTCACGCGTAGACACCCGATCGCGCAGATGTGAGCGGGTATGCCCGCGAGCTGTTCCAAATCAGGCTTTAAGGATCGCGACGGTAATGACGCGGCTGTCATGACCTGGCTGAATTTGGAGATGGATCGATGCGAAAGACTTGGATGGGATTGGCGGCGGCCGGCGTGATCGCGCTGACGATGGCGCCCGGCGCGGCGTCGGCGCGCGGCTTCCATCACGGCTTCTACCACCACGGCTTCGGACCCGGCTTCGCGATCGGCTTCGGCTTCGGCTATCCTTATTACTACGGCGGCTATCCGTACGGCTACTACCCCTACACCTATGAGGATCTGGGCGGCTGCTACGTCGTCAAGAGGCGCGTGCGGACAGCGCACGGTTGGCGCCTTCGTCCGGTGGAAGTCTGCGAGTAGGTGAACCTGGGAGCGGTGTGGCGCGTTGGTCGCTCACTTCGCCTTAACGATATCCCGTCACGATTCGTTGCCGCTGCTGATGATCACGGCGGCAATGGAGAAAGAGCTGGCGCAACGCTTGCATGGATCCAGGCATGATGAACTCACTCACATCCCCTGAACTCACCTTCGTCTTCATGGGCGTCGTCGTCAGCCTCGGCGTCGCGCTGGTCTGGATGGCCTGGGAGCTCGAGCAGGGCGCCCGCCAGCCGGCAAGGGTGCGGCGGCGGCGCTGATCTGAAAATCCTGCTTTGAATGTAGCGTGGGCCAAGGCGCAGCCGCGCTCTCGCCACGTGCGAGATAGCAATGGCGCCGTGCCCACCATGTTGCAGCGGAGCATGCCGCCCAACGGTTGGCATGCTGCCGCCCTCGGCGGCTGCTTTGCCCACCGTCCGTGACCGTGCTTGAGCTCAGCTAACTCAGCACACCATATTTCTTGAACCACGCCTGCATCTGCGACCACGCATCCTCCGCCGCCTCCTTGCGGTAGCTCGGACGGTAGTCGGCGTGGAAGCCGTGCGGCGCGCCGGGATAGAGCTTGAACTCGGCGGTCTTCTTGTTCTCCGCGAGCGCGGCCTTCATCGCCTCCACGCTGGCGACGGGAATGCCGGTGTCGGCCTCGCCGTAGAGACCGAGCACGGGCGCCTTCATCTCCGGCGCGAGCTGTGCCGGGCTCTTGGGAAAGGCCGGGCTGGGCGGATCGGTGAGCGGGCCGTAGAAGGCGACGCCGGCCTTTAGCGCGCCGTTGTGAGCCGCGTATTCCCAGACATTGCGGCCGCCGCGGCAGAAGCCGACGATGCCGAGACGCGAGGTGTCGCCGCCCTGCGACTTGGCCCAGGCCACCGTCGCGTCGAGATCCGACAGCAATTCCGCATCAGGCTTTGCGTTCACGATCGGCAGCAGGTCCTTGATGTCGGTGATCTTCGTGAGGTCGGTGCCCTTGCGGAAGTAGTAGTCCGGCGCCACCGCGAACGCGCCGAGCTTGGCGAGGCGGCGGGTGACATCCTTGATGTATTGGTGCAGGCCGAAGATCTCCATCGCGACCAGCACGACCGGCGGATTGCTGGCGCTGGAGGGCCGGGCGAAATACACCGGCATCTCGCCGTCGGCGACCTTGACCTTGGCGTCGCCGGCATTGAGGCCGGTGGTGTCGGTGGTGATGACCTCGGCGCGGACGGGACCCGCCGCCAGCGTGTAGCCCGCCGTCACGGCGGCCGATGCGGTCATGAAGCCGCGGCGCGAGAAGGGGGCGACTTTGGTCAGTCCGATGACGTCGGACGTCGGGGCAGGTTCGGCAGCCATGCGGGCTCCTCTGGACGTGGGGGCGCATTGAGCCGAGAAGTCCAGGGGAAAAGCAAGTCACCAGCCGGAGAGCGGGCGATCAGGCGGTGCCGTTTCGCCAGCTGCGCGCCACCAGGGCCGGACAAAGAACAAGGCCGTCGGCGCAGTATGGCGCCAACGACCTTGCCAGCCCCGGATATTGAAATTGGCCCTGCGCCATCCTGAAATTGGCTCGCCATCCGGTAACCGCAAGATGGCCCGATTCCGCGTTCCGCCTGTGTGAAGCACTTCACAAGGCTCCGGGAATATTCGGCAGGAATTGTACTGGGAGGCGGCCGTGGGACGCCTAGCCGCGGTTGCGACGAGCGCGGTGGCCGCTGCGGCTCGCATGCGAGCGCGCCCTTATGTTGCGGTTGCGCGGCGGCGAGGCCTGCTCGGAGGATTGCGTGCTGGCAAACGACTGCCGCAGCCCGTCGATCGACTCCTTCAGGGTCGAGACCTGGTCGGACAGGCGCTTGGTGTCGGCCTGCTGCGCGGCGATCAGGCGGCGCATGCTCTGCAATTGTTCCTGCATCATCTGCAGCTGATCGATGGATTCCTGCTGGGTGGCCTCGAGGCCCTTGGTCTTTTCCACCAGCTGCTCGGAGGCCTGCACCGTCCGGGCCTGCAGCTGCCGCGTGACCGCGCCGCGCTCGGCTTCGACCGGCGTCCCGGCATAGGCCCGCCACAGCGCGATGCCGCCGATGCCGGCGACCAGGACCAGGAGGGTGGCGGCGGCGAGTGCGATCGGTTGCGAGCTCTTGACGGAACCTGTCGCGGCCTTGTCGAGATAGCGTGTGGTGTCGCGCGTCACCGGGTTCATCACCAAACCACCCACAATCGGAAAAAAGCTTCGGAAGCCGGTCCGAAAAAAGGAACGGCGAAAAGGCGTTGCAGTCGGACCGGTCCGCGGGAGCAAAAACGCAGTCCCGCCGGAGGCGATCCCGGCCGCAAGACTTTATTAGCAAATCCGACAAAAGAGAGGCTCGCAAACCCGAAAAACTGCGGCCGGAGGGGTCCGGCGCAGCGATATCTGCGTCATCAGGGGGCCGGTCGAGGTCCGACCCCAGCAGGACCAGGGACTTACTGGGTCGCGTTACAGTTCCGGCAGATCGTGAGCTTCTGCTTCAGGCGGGCCTCGTCGGCCATGTCGGCCGCCTGTTCTTCCTCATAGGTCATGCGTCCACTGCGATTGCCGTAGCTCGACTGCGCCGACATCACGTCGATCCGCGAGTCGCCCCGGCGCTTGCCGCCCTTGCGCGCGGAGGTGCCGATATCGGGCTCCGTGGCCATGTCGTTGTCGGATTCGGAGGAGGCGACCCGGCCATCCCAATCGGCCGCCGCATTGGTCGTCTGCGGAGCGGCCATGACCACCTTGGGCGCAGCCGCCACCGCCGGCGCCGCCGCAGGCGGATCGGCCGAGGCCATCGGACCGGAACACCCGGTTCCGGACATGCAGCAGTTCGCCAGGGTCAGGGCCGCGGCAACGAGCACCGCACTTCGCAGGATCATGATCATGCCGACAACCTAAACCCGACCGTCGAGGGAAGACAAGGTTGGCCGGCCGTTCGCCGCGCCCCGCCTGCGACATATCGTCAAAGCAAGGCCAAAAAAAGTTGCGGCCAGGCCTTGGGGGAGGCCTGGCCGCGCGCGAACCGGTCTGGGACGGGGAGGGGTGGGGATGTGACCGGGTCGCGCAACTCGATGTCCTGTTGTCGCGTCCGCTCTCGAACGCTTCAGCGTTCGCGGGCGCTCGCGGTGGCCACTGCCGGTCGGCCGTCGCCGAGCGAGACCCAGACGTTCGGGTCGCTCTGCGACTGCCGCTTGACGAAGCGGTAGCCGGTTTCGGTCCAGGCGAGGACGTTCTCGTTCTGATTGTCGAGAATGTATTCGCCCTTGTCGGTCTTCACGGTGAGGACGGCATGCCCTTCACCCTTCTTGTCGCGCACCACCGTGATCAGCAGCGCCTCGCGGGGCCAGCCGGCATCGATCAGCAGCTTGCGCTTCAGCAGCACGTAGTCCTCGCAGTCGCCATAGCCGTCCGTTGGCAGCGACCATTTCTCGACCACGCCCCAATGGTCCATGTCGGTGATGGGCTTGACGTTCTCGTTGACCCACCGGTTCACCTTTAGCAGATCACGCCAGGCGGTCTGGGACAGCACGATGTCGCGGGGCTGCGACGCACCGCCGCGGCATTCATCAGGGGTCTCGGTGCAGAACTCGATCCAGCCGATCGGGGCCCGCGTGGTGTCGCCGAGGCTCGCATAGAGCACGCGGTCATCACCGGCATGCGCCATCGTCCCCATCGCCATCAGGATGGCTGCGACCGCCAATCCCTTCGCCTGTCCCGTCCGCTTGACCATTTTGGCCCCCGTTTTCGTTGGGACCATGTGTCTCACAAAGATTTTTCGCTGCCGCTAAATCGCCACGATGGATTTGACGAAAACCCAATTCAAACAAAGCGCTAATTAGGATCTTTGTTGAATCGAATAAGCCTAAAATTTGAATCGATCGCAATTGGTTCAAATGCGCCGCATTAAGCCGCGGACCGCTTTGATTGCAGGCTCGGCGCTGCCTTTCATGTCGCATGTTAACTGCGCTGAACGCGGCGTGCGGTCGCCGAACGCAGCACGGCGCCCGTGGGGGCGGGCGCCGTGTGATCCGTGAAGTTGCGGGATTTGCGCGAGTTGCGGCTTTACCGGGCGGTAACGCTCTCTTCGAGCGTTTCGGCGAGCTGCGGATGCATGAACTCGATGGCGAAGCCGCCTTCGAGATTGCGCACCACGCGCGCCTGCACGCGGCCGAGCATGACCTGCGATTTCAGCGGCGGCTTGCTCTCGGCCGCGATGGCCGCGCCCGACAGCGACATGTCGATGATGCGGCAGGTCATCTTGGTGCCGTCCTCGAGGGTGAGCACCGCGATCGGGTTGCGCGGAATGATACGGTCGTGGCGGCGATCCTCCGGCAGATTGAGGATGTCGCGGTTGGCGAGCCAGGTCAGCTGCGCGGCGAGCTTGTCGCGCTTGCGCGCGGTGGCGCCGATCGTCATCGCAAAGCCGTTGTCGATGATGCGGGTGATCTTGCCCTCGACGCGGCCGATATGGTCGAGATAGGCGATGACGCGGTCGCCGACATTGCCGATGCCGGGCGCGAGCAGCGCGAGCCCGCCGGGCGACATGTTGATCACCTGACAGGGATACTCCCGCCGGTCCGGCAGCATGTAGCGGCCGAGCAGGTGAACCTTCACGCGCTGGAAACGGCGGCGCTCCTCGGCGGCCGGAAGAGACTGTTTGATGTTCGGCAACGCCATGTTTCGCCACTCAAAGCCGGCTCTTAGCAGCGCCGGGGGATCCAGCAACGAAACTAAATCCTGCAGGGTTAATTCAGCGTTATCGCGCATCACGTCGCCCGCATGAGCGCACGCGACAAGCGGGTTCATCGCGACGGCGGATGAGATTTCCGGCAATTCCCCCGCATCCGCCGCCCTCGCGGCCAAGACGTACGTCCAGCGGCGATCTCACGACGAGAGGTCTTGAACCCGCATGTCGCTTGCGCTCATGCGGGCTACGGCAGCTCTCAGCGCAATCCCTCATACACCATCAGCCCCCGCGCGAGCGCCAGCTTGCGCAAGGCGCGCGGCACGATCGGCTCGACCGGCGGATGGATGTAGCGCCAGGACACGATTTCGAGCGGGCCGAGCGCACCTTGCGGCGTTTCGAACGGGGCGAGCAGTCCGGTCAGGCTGATCGGCTCATGCGCGCGCGTCGCGAACGGCAACAGCAGCAGCTCGAAATGCGCCGTGCTGCGATCCGGCGCCGCCGCCGTCACGCCGGCGATGGCCGGCAGCGTCTCCTCGGCGACGACGGTCGCGATCTCCGCGATCTCGCGCCGGCTCGGTTGCGAGAAATGCGCCGGAAAACTCTTGTCCTTGACGTCGCCGCCGAGCAGGGCGCACAGCCGCGTGCCGGCCATGCGGAACGGAAATTCGGCGTCGGCATCGCACGACAGCACGAAGATGTCGCCGAGCAGTTCGCGCACGGCCGATGGTTCGAACTCGCTGCGCTCCGGCGCCTTGGCGTGGCCGCGCCTGTCGTTCCAATAGGCGAAGAGCTCGCGATTGGACGGATGTTTCATCTGAAGACCCCTCGCGCCCTCGACGTCGTCGGGACATCGCTGTCCCGCTTTCGTCCAGGCGCCTCCCTGGATTGTTGTCGCAGGAGGGGCGGTGCAGCGTCCATGCCGATGGTGCGATCGTGCCGGCTTTCTCCCGATCTTCCGCGCGTTAAGGTTAAATTAACGATGTGCTTGGCACGGCGCACGGGATCGTTAAGAAAGCGTTCATCAGGTCGCGGCCGGAAGGTGGAAGGTCCGCCGCGATCGATGTGGGTACACGAAGGCGGCGTCAAACACGTCCGGTCGTCGCGACGGGGAGGGGTGGGGATAACAAACCCAGGGCTTCCCGGACGCACAAGAAAGACCGGCGATCTTGCGAGGGAGGGCTTTCTCAGGGCTCTCCCTCATTCTTTTTCGGACCCCCCGCAACCCCTTTCGGCCATCGGGACGCACATCAACTCTGCATGTGTGCGCTTGCACAACGCCGCCAAAGCCGCCTATCTGACGGTCCTGTCCTCCGTCGAAGGCGTGCGTTCCCTTGGATTCCCCGTCAGATCTCACGCAACAGCAACCGCTTCAGGCCCCGCGCGAGCCGATCCTGAGCCTGCCGGGGGCGCTGACGGCCTACATCCTCCTGATCGCGGTGATCCATCTGCGCGTGCTGCTGCCGGACGAATGGGACAGCTGGATCATCGACCTGTTCGCCTTCGTCCCGAAACGATACGACCTGACGCTGCTCGACGGCGCGTTTCCCGGCGGCACGCCGGCCAAGTTCTGGACGTTCGTCAGCTACTCGCTGCTGCATGCCAACCTGACCCATATCGGCTTCAACGTGCTCTGGCTGCTGCCGTTCGGCAGCGCGCTGGCGCGCCGCTTCGGCGCGATCAGGTTCTATCTGTTCATGGCGGTCACGGCGGCCGGCGGCGCGCTCGCGCATCTCATCACCCATGAGCACGAGCTGGCGCCGATGATCGGTGCGTCGGCCTCGGTGTCCGGCGCGATGGCGGCCGCCATGCGCTTTGCCTTCGTCCAAGGCGGCTTCCTGTCGTTCGGCCGCGGCGATGCCGATGAGGCGGCGAGGGTGCCCGCGCTGTCGCTGTCGCATGCGCTGCGCAATTCGCGCGTGCTTGCTTTCCTGGGAGTCTGGTTCGGCGTCAACATCGTGTTCGGCGCCTTCGACCTCACGCCCGGCGCCGAGGGCGCCAGCGTCGCCTGGCAGGCGCATATCGGCGGCTTCCTCGCCGGGCTCGTGCTGTTCGCCCTGTTCGATCCGATTCCGCATGTGCGTGAAGATGCTGCACCTGCGCTGCCGTCCGAGCCGGTCGACAGTTAGTTGCCTCCAAGCCGTGCTTGCGGGCGCGCGTGAATTCATCCATCATTTGCGTTCGATGCAACCGGGGCTCGATTCCGGGCAAATAACGGCAGGTGAGTTTTCGGCCGCGGGCCGACCTGCCGAGCGCAGTGCAACCAGAGCGCGCGAGGTCAAGACGTGACGGGTGCACTGCCGGACTGTTGATTGAAACTCCTGACTGAACGATCGGCTTGACTGAACACTGCTGCAAGCATCGGCCGCCAGACGCCTCGCTCAAGAAGGCGCATCGGCCTCTCAAGGAGACGAGCAATGACAGTACGTGCGATCCTCGACACCAAGGGCCACAAGGTCGAGAGCGTCGAAGCTCAGACCACACTCGCCGAAGCCGCCAAGCTGCTCGCCGACCGCAGGATCGGCGCGGTGCTGGTGATGGCGGGCACGCGGATGGAGGGCATTCTTTCCGAGCGCGACATCGTCCGCTCGCTCGGCGAGCGCGGGGCCGCCGCGCTGACCGAGCCGGTGTCGAGCGTGATGACGCGGCGCGTCGTCAGCTGCCGGCCGGCCGACACGGTCGCCGAGATCATGGAGATGATGACCAACGGCAAGTTCCGTCATCTGCCGGTGATCGAGGGCGGCCTCGTCGTCGGCCTGATCTCGATCGGCGACGTCGTGAAGTGGCGCGTCCAGGAATACGAGAACGAGCAGGAAGCGCTGCGTCAGTATATCAAGACGGCCTGACGTCAGGACGGCGTCGTCCCGCCATTGGCCGGCGCGGTCGCGCCGATCGCCTCATGGATCGAATCCAGCGCACGTTCGGCCGCCCTGGTGCCGAACGCGATGAGATCGGCCGCGCGATGAAAATCGAACCAGCCGATCTGGCCGACGCGCGGCGAGATCAGCAGGTCGGGCGGATCGCCGGCGAGCCGGGCGCGGGTGATGCGGTCCTGCATGATGTTGAAGGCGTCGACCATCACCGAGGAGATCCCCGGCCGGCCGCCTTCGCCGAAGAACTGCCGCTTCACCGCGCGTTCGGGCGAGAACAGCCTGCGGAAGCGCCGCTTGGGTTGGGTCTTGGCCGGCGCGCTCTCCATCACCGTTTCCGGCACCTCGACCGGCTGGCCATGCGAGTAGATCGTCGTCGAATGCGTGAACACGTCGCTGGACAGGTTGGCGGCAATGACGATCTCGGCGCCGAGCGCACGCGCGGCCGACACCGGCACCGGATTGACCATGGCGCCGTCGACCAGCCAGCGGTCGCCGATCAGCACCGGCGCGAAGATGCCGGGCAGGGCGTAGGAGGCGCGCATCGCGTCGACCAGGCTGCCATGGGTCAGCCAGATCTCGTGCCCGGTGCGGATCTCGGTCGCCACCGTCGCGACCTTCATCGGCAGGTCCTCGATGGCCACGCGGCCGAGCGAGGCCTCGAGCTGGGCGGCGAGCTTCTCGCCGCCGATCAGGCCGGAGCCGTTGAGGCGGATGTCGAGATAGCCGAGCACGTTGCGCATCTGCAGGCTGCGCGCCCACTCCTCCAGCACATCGAGCTGGCCCGCGGCATAGGCGCCGCCGACCACCGCGCCGATCGAGGTGCCGACCACCACGTCGGGCACGATGCCGTGCGCCATCAGGGTGCGGATCACGCCGATATGCGCAAAGCCGCGCGCCGCGCCGCCGCCGAGCGCCAGGCCGATCACCGGCTTGCGAATCGCGCCGAGCCCGACATTGCCGCCGTCTGCGCCCTGGCGGCGTCCCATCAAGATGTCCAGCACCGTCGTCGTCTCCACGCTTACGCCATTCGGCGACGCGCGGCCGGCCGCTGCGTCGCCATGTCCCGGAGCAGCCTAGCAGAAGCATCCTTTATGCCGGTTGACGGGCGGAGCAGATGCCGCCGATTTGATATGCGGCGCGATCGCGCGATCGCGCGATGTCGCGGGCAGGGCGTCCTGCCGGTCCGGGCGACGCCGTATCGCGCCGGCACAGTTCCCTGTATCACGACAGCAGAGGCTTGAATTTGCCCCGTTTTCGGTCAAAAGCAGGATGATGACGAGAGGGCGTGCGTTCCCCAGATTCCGGCGCGCCGGGCGGCTGTCCTGGCCGGTCGTTGCCGTTGCATGCCTGCTCACCGCCTCGCCCGCGACGGCGCAGCTGTTCAGCGATCGTCCGCCGCCGGTGCCGCCGGCCTCGGTGCCGGATCCCGGCGCAGCCGTGAGTCTCGC
>NZ_CAFJ01000500.1 GCF_000239795.1 Bradyrhizobium sp. STM 3809
GAAACGGAATAGCACCGCTCCTGGATGGCATGAGACTGGGCGCAGAGCGCAGCTTTCAATGCGGCTGCACTACAGCCATTTCTTGATCTTGAAGATGTAGTACGGAACGATCGCGGCGATCAGCATCAGCACGAGCGCCATCGGATATCCGTGCGTCCATTCGAGCTCCGGCATGATCTTGAAGTTCATGCCGTAGATCGACGCGATCAGGGTCGGCGGCATCAGCACCACCGCCATGACCGAGAACAGCTTGATGATATTGTTCTGCTCGAGATTGACGACGCCGAGCATCGCGTCCAGCACGAAGGTGATCTTGCCGGCGAGATAGGAGGCGTGATCGGTCAGCGAGGCGACGTCGCGCTGCATCGTCTTGAGCTGCTCGCGCATGTCCTTCGACCATTTCACTCCCTCGACGACCGCCGACAGGAAGGTGACGAGCCGGCCGATGGAGACGAGGCTTTCGCGCACCTTCGAGGTGAGGTCGCCCTTGCGGCCGATCGCGATCAGGATCTGCGAATATTGCTTGGCGTGGCCGTGCCGCTCGTTGTTGGGCTCGAAGATCTCGTGGCTGACCTGGTCGATGTCGGCGCCCACGCGCTCGAGAATGTCGGCGCAGCGGTCGATCACGGCGTCGAGCAGCTCCATCAGCACCATCTCGCCGGTGATCCCCGGCGCGCAGCTGCGGGCGAGCTTCGCTTCGACCACCGCGAACGGCCGCGGCTGGTCGTAGCGCACGGTCACCAGGCGATGACCGGCCAGGATGAACGTCACCGCCGTCGTCCGGGGCATGTCGGTGTCGGAGTGGCACATCAGGGTCGCCGTCATGTAGCGGGCGCCGTTCTCGATGTAGAGCCGGCTGGAGATCTCGATCTCCTGCATGTCCTCCCGCGTCGGGACGGCGATCCCGGCCCACTGTTCGACGGCGCGGTCCTCGGCGCCGCTCGGGTTGACCAGGTCGACCCATACCGCGGTGTCCGGCAGGGCTGCGGGATCGGTGACGGCCGCCTTCTTGAGCGAGGACTCGGACGGGACGAACACCGAGAACATGAACGAGACTCCGAATCGCGAAAGGTGGTTTCCGGGGGCTTAGCGGCGGGATGCTGCCGCCTTGTGACGCAGCTTGCCGGCAGGGTCCATCGGCTTTTGATGCCAACGGCCCTTCGCTCGATCCCGAACGCTCCGGGAGTCGGCTCACCGTGCTCTCCGAAGCACAGCTGTGGATGGCGGGCCGAGACTTTGCGGCAAAAAAGCAACAATCGCGGCGCTGCAGCGTACCTTGTGCGTGTATCGGCTGGAATCGGGATCGATTTTGACGATAATGGGACCAGTGGAATCGCGCTGCAGTGGTGCGGCCGTGTCATTGCAACGTCAGCTGTCAATTGGAAATTGGTGACATGTCGCTGAAGGTGAAACTTGGACTCCTGGCCGCCGGCCTGATGCTGTCGGGCTGCATGCAGGCCACGACCTATGAGGCGACCAACGCCCAGGCCTTCAAGCCGAAGGACAAGGAGCTTCTTGCGAAGATCCGCTACACCAACACTCCGGTTGCGGAACCCTTCCGCCGGGCGATCGTCGAATATCATCGCAAGGAAGCGCCGGGTTCGATCGTCGTCGATTCCGATAGCCACTACCTCTATTACGTGCTCGATGGCGGCAAGGCGATCCGCTACGGCATCACCGTCGGCGAGGAAGCCATGGCGTGGTCGGGCATCGCCAAGGTCGGCGCCATGACCGAATGGCCGGCCTGGCATCCGACCAAGGGCGAGATCGAGCGCCTGGGCGTCCCGACGTTCGTCGCCCCGGGTCCGGACAATCCGATGGGCTCGCGCGCGATGTACCTCTATGCCAACGGCAAGGACACGCTGTTCCGCATCCACGGCACCAACCAGCCGGAATATATCGGCGCCTCGATCTCCTCAGGCTGCATCCGTTTGACCAACGAGGATGCGATCGACCTCTACAACCGGGTCAAGGTCGGCACCATCGTCGTCGTGCTGGATCCGAAGAAGGGCGATTCGCCCTACAAGCCGCAGATGGCCCTGCAGGGTGGCGGCACCTACGCGGCGATGCAGTAAGCATCGCGGCCAACGGAATCAAAAGCCGAGAAACGCGTTTATCAGCCTTCTGCAAAGGCGCCGGTCCTCCGGCGCCTTTTTGTTTGGCCGGCCTGTTTGTTTGGCCGGCCTGTCCGACTGACGGATCGCGTTGGTCGTCCGCCCCGGTCAGGACCTCGTCTTGTGCTTCTTCTTGCTGCCCTTGGCCGGCGCAGGCTGTGGGACGGGAGGCGGCGCGGCCGGCTCGCTCTCATCGGCCTCGGAGGCGGCTGCGTCGCCGGAACCAGACTCGGCCGGCGCCGCGTGCGATGCGTCGGGCTCCGCGGCCCGGCCCGCCGCGCGGCTGGCCCCCTTGCCCGCCCGACCCGCCTTGTCCTCGTCGTCGGCCTCCGCCGTCTCGCGGGGCGGCGCCTCGTCCGGACGCATCGCCGGCATCAAGGGCGCGATCTTCGGCAGCGGGTCGAGCACGTCCCATTGGCAGATTCGGTAGTTGCTGCGCCGCTCGGCGAGATCGAGGTGGATATGATCCTCGTGATACCAGTCGCTGTCCGGACCGAGCACGGTCGCGAACTGCGCGCAGACGGAATGCAGCACCGCCTCGCGCAGGTCGCGCGGCTGGGTGCGGTCGGTCAGTTCGATCATCCGACCGTCCGCCAGTTTGAAGCCGCGCACGTCGAGCGCGTTGGCACGGCCGTGCTCCGACATCTGCGCGCCCGCGATGTTGTTGCGGCCGCGGCACTGGTACGAATCGTAATTGTCGAGCGACGCGATCGGGCTGCCGAGGCGGGCCGCGAGCGGGGCCAGATCGCCGCGCACCCAATTGGCGATCGCGGTCGCCATCGTGCAACGCATCGTCGCGGCCGGAGTCAGCGCCACGCGCCGCTTGTCCGGCAGAACCACCGCTTCCAGCCGCACCAGGTCGTCGCCACCGCATGCGCCCGGCCCCTTGATCGGCGGGATCGTAGGCGCGATCGCGATGTCCTCGGTGAGCGCGACGCGGCAGGCGGAGAGTTGCGGCGCCGGCGGCGCCTTCGCCTGCTTTGCGCCATCCTTGCCCGGCTCCGGACCTTCGTCCTTTGCGCCCTCCTTTGGGCCGTCCCGGCCAGCTTCTTTCGCCGGCTCGCGGGAGACGGGCTGCGGCGCCGCCTCCGGGCGCGGCCGCGGCAACGGCACGGCGGCCAGCGGGGACACCGGCTGCGCTGCGGGCGCAGGCCCGCCGTGTTGGTGCGCGGAGCCGCCGTCCCGGGATCGCGCATCCACGGGCGCGGGGATCATGACCCAGCTCAAGGCGAGCGCGGCGGCGGCCGCGCTAACCATCGAGC
>NZ_CAFJ01000499.1 GCF_000239795.1 Bradyrhizobium sp. STM 3809
CGGTGACCGAGCGGATGCCCGGCGTCGATGCCGCGCTCGACCAGGCGCTCGCCAAGGACGGCACCATCGTGCTCGGCGATGCCAGCGACAATCCCGGCGGCGGCGCGCCCGGCGATTCCACCTTCATCCTGCGCCGGCTGCTCGAGCGCGGCATCGGCAATGCCTGCCTCGGCCCGCTGTGGGACCCGATTGCGGTGCGCATCGCGTTCGATGCCGGCGTCGGCGCGAAACTGCCGCTGCGCATCGGCGGCAAGATCGGCCCGCTGTCGGGCGATCCGGTCGACGCGACCTGGGAGATCAAGGCGCTGAAGGAGAACATGGTGATGACCGGGTTGGCCGGCACGCCGGCCAAGCTCGGCGATTGCGCGCTGATCGCGACGGCCGGTGTCGAGGTCGTCATCACGACGTTCCGCTGCCAGGCGTTCGGGAAAGACGTCTTCACCCAGCTCGGCTGCGATCCTTCGACACGCAAGCTCGTCGTGGTGAAATCCGCGCAGCATTTCCGTGCATCGTTTGCGCCGCTCGCCGCCGACATCATCATGGTCGATGCGCCCGGCGTGGTCGCGCGCGACGTGACGACACTCCCCTACACGAAGATCAAGCGTCCGAAATGGCCGCTCGATGAGCTGCCGCAATCCTCGCGCGCATGATGTGTCATAATGCGACGGCGTGGCGCGTTGCCGTTAACGTTCGGAACGCGGCTGGAACGAACCGCGTCCGAATCAGCCGCGGCTCACGGTTTGACATCCGTTCACGGCTAGATGTCGTGGCGCTCTGGGAAACAGCGCAACATGCAGCGGAGATGCCCGCCTCGCGCGGCTCGTTGTCCGCCGGAAAGGTTAAGGGCCGTCGGAGACGCTCGCCTCGGCGTGCGCCCGGCCAGCGGCGGCGAGCTCACGGTCGACGCTGTACTGAATGGCCCGCGTCCACGGTGCACAGGGCACTGCGCGCCAACCGTCTGCGCGCAATGTCCCAGAACGCGACGTCGCGCACGCTCCCGTTAAGGTTCGGAACGCGGCTGGAACGAACCGCGTCCGAATCGCTGGCGATGGCCGGTACGTCACCTGTTCACGGCCAGATCTCGTCGTCCTGCGCCAGCATACGCTACATCCAGCGTCGGATCGTTGGTCTGTCTGGCCCATGACGGCGGAAACGGTTAATCGCAGCCGTCGGCAGTTGCATTTGCTCCGGCTGCAACGCTCGCTTATGGTGCCCTGCATTTGAAGCGCCGCTTCATCCATCAATTGCAGATCCAAGGGCATAACGACTGATGAGTACGAGAGGCGCGATCCTCATTGCCGGCGGCGCCGGTTACATCGGCGCTCATTGCAGCAAGGCGGTCGCGGAGGCCGGGTTCACGCCGATCGTCTATGACAATCTGGCAACGGGCCACCGCAGCTTCGTGCAATGGGGGCCGCTGGTGGTCGGCGACATCGCCGACAGCATCAAGGTCGCGAGCACGATCCGGCGCTACGACGTCAAGGCGGTGATGCATTTCGCGGCGTGGAGCGCCGTCGGCGAGTCCGTCGCCGATCCGCAGAAATATTATCTCAACAACGTGGCCGGCACGCTCGGCCTGCTGCAGGGCATGCGCGAGGCCGGCTGCACGCGGCTGGTGTTCTCCTCGACCGGCGCGGTCTACGGCAATGCTGGGCGCGAGCCGATCCCGGAAAGCGCTGCGGGGCCGACCGTCAACCCCTACGGCCGCTCCAAATTCATGATCGAGCAGATCCTGGCCGATTATCGCGCCGCCTACGGCTTCTCCGCCACAGCGCTGCGCTACTTCAACGCCTGTGGCGCCGACGCCTCAGGCGCGATCGGCGAGCTGCGCGATCCCGAAACGCATCTGATCCCGCGCGCGCTGATGGCGATCCTCGGCCACGTGCCCGACTTCGCGATCTTCGGCACCGATTACGAGACGCCGGACGGCACGGCCGTGCGCGACTACATCCATGTCGACGATTTGGCCACGGCTCATATCGCGGCGATCGGCCGGCTGTTGGAGGGCCATTCCGGGGGCGCCTATAATCTCGGGACCGGCAGCGGCTACTCGGTACGCGAGATCGTCGATGCGATCCGCCAGGAGACCGGCGAGCAGGTGCCGCTGGTCTATCGCGAGCGTCGCGCCGGCGATCCGCCGATTCTCGTGGCTGACCCGAGCCGCGCCGCGCAGGAGCTCGGCTTCAAGGCGCGCCGCTCCGATCTCGGCCACGTCATCCGCTCCGCCTGGGCCTGGCACCAGAAGGCGCATCCGCGCATCGTCTGACACCGAGCCGTTCCGGCCGTCTTTTAGAAAGAGCGTGCGCGTTACGCGGCCGCCGGCGGCGTATGCGCGAACGCGTCGATCAGGCTTTCCATGCGCTCATCCTCGACCGACCAGCTGCCGATCTCGGCGCCGTCGCGGAAGAAGTGAATGCTGTGAACCGGCGAGCGGACGTCGTCGCCGCGAATCATCCGGAGCAGGTTCTGCGCCACGCGGCAATGATCGCCGGGCAGCCTGAGGTCGAAGAATGCGTCGCCATAGCCCGGCAGGATGGTGCCGGCCGAATCGCGAACTTCCATGCGCAACTGTGCCATGCTCGCATTCAACGACAGCAACGGTTTCCGCCCGGTAAATGCCGCCGCGTCGCGGGCGTTTCGGCGCCGCGCTAAGGCGTGACCATCTCGCGCGCGACGCCGCGCGGCGCGGTGATCTCCTTCCAGGTGGAATTGGCGACGTGCACCGGCGGAAACGCCGGCCGCTCGACGTAGCGGCCGTCGCCGGCTTCCGCGCGCAGCTCGCCATTGCGCCAGGCGATGCGGCCGCGCGACACCGTCGCCGCCGGACCGCCGGTGCAGGCGAAGCCTTCGAAGACGTTGTAGTCGATCCGGCTGACCTGACGGCTGGCGGTGATGGTCTTGTGCGCGGCCGGATCCCACACCACGAGGTCGGCGTCGGAGCCGGCCATGACAGCGCCCTT
>NZ_CAFJ01000498.1 GCF_000239795.1 Bradyrhizobium sp. STM 3809
CGCCTGCGTGGCGGCCTGAAGGTCGCTGCCGTCAAGGCGCCGGGCTTCGGCGACCGCCGCAAGGCCATGCTGCAGGACATCGCGATCCTGACCGGCGGCCAGGCGATCTCGGAAGACCTCGGCATCAAGCTCGAGAACGTCAACCTCTCCATGCTCGGCCGCGCCAAGAAGGTGATGATCGACAAGGAGAACACCACGATCGTCAACGGCGCCGGCAAGAAGGCCGACATCGAGGCGCGCGTGGCGCAGATCAAGGCGCAGATCGAGGAGACCACCTCGGACTACGACCGTGAGAAGCTGCAGGAGCGTCTGGCCAAGCTCGCCGGCGGCGTCGCGGTGATCCGCGTCGGCGGCGCGACCGAGGTCGAGGTGAAGGAGCGCAAGGATCGCGTGGATGACGCGATGCATGCGACCCGCGCGGCTGTCGAGGAAGGCATCCTGCCGGGCGGCGGCGTCGCCCTGCTCCGGGCCTCCGAGCAGCTCAAGGGTGTCCGCACCAAGAACGAGGACCAGAAGACCGGCGTCGAGATCGTCCGCAAGGCGCTCTCCGCTCCGGCCCGCCAGATCGCCATCAACGCGGGCGAGGACGGCTCGGTCATCGTCGGCAAGATCCTCGAGAAGGAGCAGTATGCCTACGGCTTCGACTCGCAGTCCGGCGACTACGTGAACATGGTGTCCAAGGGCATCATCGACCCGACCAAGGTCGTGCGCACCGCGATCCAGAACGCCGCCTCCGTGGCGAGCCTGCTGATCACCACCGAAGCGATGGTCGCCGAGCTGCCGAAGAAGGCCGCTGCCGGCCCCGCGATGCCTCCGGGCGGCGGCATGGGCGGCATGGACTTCTAAGTCCGGCTTCCTCTCACAATACGGAGGGCGCGGCGCGAGCCGCGCCCTTTTTATTTTGGCGTGTAGGGTGGGCAAAGGCGCCTGGCACGCCGTTCATTCGTGGCACGTCGTTGCGCGCCGTGCCCACCGTCTTGCCGATGCGTTCGCTGCACGACGGTGGGCACGCTGCCGCCTGACGGCGGCCGCTTTGCCCACCCTACAGCTTCCCAAGTCACGCCTTCGCCTGGTCGTTCGTAGCCCGGATGAGCGAAGCGACATCCGGGGTCTCACGCGCTGCGTCGATGACCCCCGCATATCGCTTCGCTTTTGCGGGCTACGGGCAACGAACTACTTCACGATCGTCCCGATTCGCTCGAAGCGGACACGCGCGGAAGCGCCCTCCCCGGCGCGCGAGAGGAAGATCATCCCGAGGCGGCCGATCAGGTTCTCGATCGGGATGTAGCCGACCGCCGACGGCATCCGGCTGTCGGTCGAATTGTCTCTGTTGTCGCCGATCACGAAGACATGGCCGGGCGGCACGGCAAAGGCGTTGGTGTTGTCATAGGGGCCGTGATCGAAGCAATCGAGCGTCTCGTAGCTGACCCCGTTCGGCAACGTCTCGCGCCAGCGCTTGATGCGCTCCTCGCCGGTCGAGCCGCACGCATCGGTGCCGACGAAATCGGCGATCCTCTGCCGCGCGACCGGTGCATTGTTGAGATAGAGTTGTCCGTCCTTCATCTGCACGCGATCGCCGGGCAGCCCGACGATGCGCTTGACGAAGTCGGTCTGGCCGTCCTTCGGCAGCCGGAATACGACCATGTCGCCGCGCTCCGGCTCGCGCGCGAGCAGCCGTCCCGCAAACAGCGGAGACGAGAACGGCAGCGAGAAGCGGCTGTAGCCATAGGCATATTTGGTCGCGAACACGTGGTCCCCGACGAGCAAGGTCGGCACATCCGAGCTCGACGGAATGCTGAAGGGCTGGAACAGGAAGGTCCGGATCATCAGGGCCGCCAGGGCCGGAACGATCAGCGCGGCGATGCCACAGGCGAGCAGCGACTTGCCGACGCCGAACCGCGCGGCGGAGGCAACCATCAGGACAGCCACGATCAGACCCCACAGCCCGCAGACGCTGCCGATCAGCTGCAGCACGGCATGGCTGACCGCGGGCAACAGCCAGGCCAGCAGCAGGCCGAGGACCAGCCCGACGATGCTCGGCAGCATCGCGAACGCCAGCACGGCCCGCATGCCCGCCGCCGAGACATGACCACCGAGCCAGCGCGCGACTGCCCTCAGAATGAAGGCTGTGACGTAGAGGTTGAGCACGCCGAGACCTGCCCCCAGCAGCACGACGCCGCTCAAAATCCGCCAGTCTGTCATCTCGGCCCCGACACCGAGCCCGACCAGCATGTTGATCATGCCGGCCATGCCGCCCAGAACCGTCAGCACCAGGATCGACCAGAGGCGCGGAGCCACCGCCACGATGGCCTGGGCCGTCTCGCGCGGCGCCAACCAGATCGACAGCAGCGGCGGGCGCTGCGTGTGCGGCGACATATCTTCGGACATCGATGCTCCCCTCGGCTCGGCGTCATCGAACTAACAGCAGTACCCGATCGATGCCAGAGCGGCATGCATCCAACTGGAGGTTCTGACATAGCTCGCCGATGTCCGCACAACGAACAACCTCAACCTGTCTGCTGAGTTGAACAACTCCACCATTGCACCCGGCTTGCGCGGCCGGACCAGCGAGGCGGCAGCCTCGCCACCAGGGAGTGCTCAGCGAGACGCGTGGTCTAACAACTTGCCGCCGACGGCCGGCTTTTCGTTTGTTTCGACATTGTCGAACGGCTAGGTTGAATTCCACACCTGTCACGCCTCACGGGCCATGCTCGAACATCGCATGCTCACGTCCAAACTCCTTGCGTTCGTCTTGTCCATCGGCCTCTCCCTGCCGCTTGCACTGGGCCAGAGCCTGCCGAACTCCGAGACCGGGCCGGAGCAACGCGTGCCGGCGCTCGAGGCTGCCTGGCCGGACTGGCTGCCCAAGCCGGCACACCAATGCCCGGCCGACCTGATGCCGCGGCATCGGGCCGACGCGTTGGATTTCTCGATCGCGCGTTGTTCGCGCGCATTCGATGGCTGTGTCGGCAGCTGCCGGTCGGGGGCGGCCGGAGATTGCTACGGGGCCGCCATCGTCGCGCAGAGGGTGGCGAACGGACAGCTGGCTCAGGCCCTGTTCCTGCAGGCCTGCACCCTGGGTGTCACCTCCGGCTGCACGAACCGCGCGGCGGAATTGGACACGATCGACGATGGAAACGCCTGCGCCATTCGGACCTACAAGATGGCCTGTGACCGGGACGATCCCTGGGCCTGCTCAATGATCGGATTTCACCTGATCCGCGGCACGGGCGTCGCAAAGGACCCCGCGCGGGCCCGAAAGCTGCTGTCGAAATCCTGCAAATATGGCCCGGAGGATCAAGCCTGCCAGGTCGGCCGCTCTTTGTTGAAAGAAGTTGAACACTGAGACCCGACCGCGGTTGCGAGGCGGCCGGCGCAGTGTGGAGGCGATCTACTTCACCATCGTCCCGATCCGTCCGAAGCGGATGCCACCGGACCGTCGCTCGTCTGCGGCCGCGAGCGAGAAATAGATCATCGCGGCACGGCCGATGACGTTCTCGATCGGCACATCGCCGATCACGGTGAGCACACGGCTGTCGGTGGAATTGTCCCGGTTGTCGCCGAGCATGTACAACTTGCCCTCCGGCACCACATGGACGCTGGTGTTGTCGAGGAAGCCGTTGTCGACGCAATCCAGCGTCTCGTAGCTCGCCCCGTTCGGCAGCGTCTCGCGCCAGCGCTTGACGCGCTCGTCGGCAACACCGCCACAGGCATCGATGCCGACAAGATCGTCCAGCCGCTCGCGCCGCACGGCCACGCCGTTGATGTAGAGCATCCCGCCCTTCATCTGGACGCTGTCGCCGGGCAGGCCGACGACGCGCTTGATGTAGACGGTGGCATTGTCCTTCGGCAAATAGAATACGACCACGTCGCCACGGGCCGGTGCCGCTCCCCAGATGCGAGCTGACGGCGCCAAGCCGGCCGGCCACGGCAATGGCCAGGTGAACCGGCTGTAGCCATAGGAATATTTCGACACGAAGAAATAGTCGCCGACCAGGATGGTCGGCTTCATCGAGCCCGACGGCGCGTTGAAAGGCTGAAACAGGAAGTTGCGGATCAGCAGCGGCGAGGCCAGCAGCAGGCACAGCGCCACGAATCCGGCGACGAAGATGCCCACGATCGCCCACCACGGCTCCCGCCCCGGTCCGATCTCTCCCGCCTCCAAGCTCGACACGATATCCCCCATCTGGTCGCGCCGCCAGGATGACCGAACACCGCGCCACGCGCAATCATCTGCGCGCCGCGATCAGCGCATCGTTCGCCACGGCGCGTCGTCCTTCCAGTGATGCGCCTGCTCCCTCCGCCGTCATACCGGGACTCGCGCAGCGAGAGCCTGGAATCCATAGCCCCAGGCAGATATGGGGCGCGAGATGGCCGTGGCGCTGTCCGACGCGCCATCAGCGCTCGTGGTCATGGATTCCGGGCTCAGCCGCTGCGCGGCTGCCCCGGAATGACGAAGGGAGAGAGGCCCTCCTCTCACCTCGTCCGTCGATACATCACGTCGGTCCGCAGCACGTATTTGCGTCCCCGCGTGACCCGATCGCCGCGATGCATGATCGGGTGGTGGAACAGCAGGGCCATGCCCCGCTGCGGCGTGATGCGCAGCGGACCATCCGACATCAGCCCGATGTCGTCGCAGAACGAGGTCGCGCCGCCTTCGAAATCATCGTTCAGATAGATGAGGAACGTGAAAAGGCTGCGCTCGCCATTGTCGCGCGCGAAATGGCCGTCGCGATGCCAGTCGAACCTCTGGCCGACGTCGTACCGATACAGCCGCAGCCGCTCGTTCAACCCGACCGGCTGCCAGCGATTCTGGAACGTCGGCGCGAGGTGACGAGCAAGCCGCGCATAGAGACTTTGCGCCCGCTCGGTATCGTCGATCATGACCCGCTCGTTGTTGCGGATGTCCTTCGCGATGATCATGCCCATCGATGTCGAGATCGGCGCATCACCGAAACCGATCGCTTCACCCCAGGCGATGGTGTCCTCGCACTCCGCCGCGGAGAAGAAGCCCGGGATCGTCTCGATGTTGTCGGCGTGCCAAATGAGCTCGGTCATGATGACCCTCCTCTGAGAACAAATACAGCCGCGCAGCCCGGATGAGCATCCGACCGCGCCCGCCAGGGCGCGAGCGGATGCGACATCCGGGGTCTCACGAGCCGCAAATGTGAACCCGCATGTCGCTTGCGCTCATGCGGGCTACCGGGGCGACCTCAATCCTTGAAGGGATCGAACTCGCCCTCGCCGGCCATCGCCACGGCGAACGGCCGCAGCGTGTGCACCACCTTCACCGAGCCGGCGTGCTCGACGAGCACCTCGGGCAGACGGCGATAGGCCATCGGGCTCTCGTCGAGGTCGGCCCCGACCAGGGTGACGCCGCGGCTCTGCAGCCACGCATCCATCTCCTCGCGCGTGAAGCGGCGCTTGGCCTCGCGGCGGCCGAACAGCCGACCCGCGCCGTGCACCGTCGAGTACAGCGAGGCCTTCGCCTCCTCCGACTCCACGCCCTCGATGATCACGGCATCATCGCCCATCGAGCCGCCGACGAAGCCGCGCTGGCCCGGAAAGGCCGGCGTGGCGCCCTTGCGCACCACCCACAGGTCACGCCCGTCGTGAGTCTCGCGCCAGGCGTAGTTGTGGTGGTTGTGCACGCTGTCGGTGACCGCGCCGCCGATGATCCGGCGCACGCGCTCCACCACCCATTCGCGGCCCGCATAGGCGTAGCGCCCGGCGAGCTGCATCGCGGCGATGTAGCGCTGCCCGATCTCCGAGTCCTCGTCGACGACGGCGGGCGGCACGTTCATGCCATCCTTTCCGCCGGCAGCCTTGAGGTAGCGTGTCGCCGACGTATGGCCGAGCCCGCGGCTGCCGAAATGCACACCGATCCAGACGAAGCCGTCCTCGTCGCGCATCAAATCGACATAGTGGTTGCCCGAGCCGACCGTGCCGAGCTGCCCGACCGCCTTCTGCCGATAGGCGTCCATGTCGGACTCCCGCCAAGCATCGGCATCGTCGAACAGCTCGTGCTCGACACGCTCGGCATTCTTGCGGCCGACGCCGAACGAGATCACCTTCGACACGTCCTTGATGATCGTGCCGACCTTGTCCTCGATCGCAGCGAACTGCGTGTCCAGCCGCACCGCCATGTTGCCGCAGCCGATGTCGAAGCCGACGCCGGAGATGCTGATCTGCTTCTCATAGGCGATGACCCCGCCGACCGGCTGCGCATAGCCGAGATGACCGTCGGCGCAGATCACGCCGGCCACGGCATTGCCCACGGCCATGCAGCTCCGCATCTGGGCGATGGTCGCGTCCTCATGGCTGCCGAACACCTTCAGCGGGCTGTTCTGGTACTGCGCCGCCTGCGGCCGGCTCGCGACCGTATCGGCCAGCGCCTCGGCCTCGCGCGCGAGCTGCTCCTTGCGCGCGGCATCGCGAAACGTGCACCACAGCGGCATCGAGCGCTGTCCGGGCCGCTCGACCCGCGCATCCGGATCGAGCCCGGCCTCGATGGCCAGCTGTCGCGCGCGCTCCTGATAGGGATCGGCTCTCATGGGATCCTCCTCTCTCCTGCTCGAATGCCGGCACGACAACGCCGAAGCGGCGCTGCCGCCAGCGGCCTGCTTGGCGCGACGCCGCGCAGGCCTGTTGGTGCGACCAGAGAGATGGATCTGATGGAATGTCCCCGAGGGGACCTGAGCCTTTCGGATCGTCTCTCTGGCCTTGTCGGCAGAGGGACGACCCCGCTGCCGCGCTAGGCTGCTAGTTGATTGTCACGGCGCAGCGCGCCGACCGCGAGCACGCGCTCACGGCGCCGCAGGTGCGGCAGCGCGATGTCCCTGGTCTGGCGTGCGTTCGAGATCGGCATGGGTCTCTCGTAGGCGGAAGCCGCCGAATGAGTTGGGGCGTGCACTTACAGGGAGTTTTCAGATTTGTAAAGATACGATCGACGGCACGCGCAGGAGCCGTAGGGTGGGCAAAGGCGTGACCACGCTTTCTCCACGTTCGAGACATCAAAGGCGCCGTGCCCACCGTCGTGCCGCACGCACTGCGGCCCGACGGTGGGCACGCGCCGCCTTCGGCGTCGCTTTGCCCACCCTACGCACCTTCCATATGGCCATACTACAAACAAACGAAAGGCCGCCCGTGGGCGGCCTTTCCTATCAACGACGAGGCTGCGAGGCTGCTCACGCCGCATCGGGCGCCTTCAGCCGCACCAGCCTTGTCAGCAGCGCGTCGAGGCCTGCGCCGTCGCCGGCGTGCAGGTCGATGCGGCCGACCTTCTCGACCAGGCGCTCGAGCGACTCCAGCTCCTTGAGCCGCAGCAGCAGCGGGTTCTCCTCCATCAACTTCGCGGTGTTCAGGAGCGAGCGCGTCGCCGCAGTCTCCTCCTGGCGGCGGATCAGGTTGGCCTTGGCCAGCCGCTCCGCCTCCACCACCTTGTTGACGAGCTCGCGGATCTCGCCGGGCAGGATCACGTCCTTCACGCCGAGCTCCGTCACCTCGACGCCCGAGCCATCCAGCCGCGCGCGCACGTAGTCGCGCAGCTCGGCATCGAGCGAGGCCTTCGCCGCCAGCACCTCGTCGAGCGAGCGCGACGCCACCGCCTCGCGGATCGCGAACTGCACCAGCCGGTACAGCCACGCGTCCACGTCGGGCGTCGTCGCGACCGCCGCCTCCGGATCGACGATCCGGCGGAACGCCGTGAGAGTCACCCGCAGCGCGATGCGATCCCTCGTCAGCATCTCCTGCGCCGTGATCTCGAGCGCGGTGGGACGAAGGTCGAGGCGCTTGACCTCGATCTTGCGGCCGACCGACCAGAACGCATGCCGGCCCGGCGCCAACCGCTCCGTCAGCTTGCCGTCGACATGCAGCAGACCGGCCTCGTGGTTCTCGACCACGGCCTCGGTCACGATGCCCGGACGGTTGCGCTCGATCATCGCCAGATGCCGCGCGCTCACGCGCACGTCGCCGGTGATGTCGATGCGCTCGACCTCAACCTTCGTCGCGACCGTCCAGTAGACGCGGCTCTGCCACGGCGTGAGCAGATGCGTCGGGCGGCCGTCGAGGCTGACGATCGCGATCTCGTCCGCGCCGGTCTCCACCGCCTCGAACAGCTCGGCGGCAAGATCGGGCCGCGCCGCCTTCAGCACCGCGTAGCGATCGGCGGGGTACTCGGCCTTGACCACGGCGAACACCTGCACCGTCAGCCGGCGCAACGGATCGAGCAGCGAATGACGGCCGGGCGCCAGCACGCGCACGAGCCGGCCGTCACGCCAGACCAGCGCCCGCTCGCCATCCGCCACCGTCAGCGTCTTCATCAGAACATGCCAGCTCATGGCACTCTCCTGTCACGCAAGGTCCAGCCGCATGCCGGGCCCTGCTCTGTTGGCTGCCGGCATCGCCGGCAGCGAATTGAAACGTCAAGAACGTGAGGACCGGACGGCGCCTCCTGCCTGAGCCGAGCGGGCCACGGCTTGAGCGTCGGATGCGGCGGGGAGCAGACGCATCTCACGCCCGCGTGCGGACATGACGATACGCAAGTCTCTCAGCCGCAAGCGACACGGTATCCACCGCGGCGCAGAGCCGGCTCTGCAGTGTCTCGATCAGATCGCGTGACCCTTTCGGGCAAAACGGCCGGACCGCGACTGAAGCACGCATCCGGTCCTCGTCAGAGGTGATTAGCTTTTCAGGCTAAACCGATGCGTTGGAGCGGGAGTCGAACCCGCGACCGGATGATTCGGAGTCATCTGCTCTACCCACTGAGCTATCCGTTGTGCCGCAGGACCGCGGACGGCACCCTGCAACAGCACCTTCGCCGCGACGGAATACGCCACCGGAGACCGGCGCGCACCAGTCGGGATCTCAGCGAGCCCGAACCCGTGGCCGAAGCGAAGGACGGTGGACGTATATCAAGATCCTCGAGTTCGCAAGTGTTAGTTTGTAGCACGATGTGTACTTTATTAGTTACACATGCCATAGCCGATGACGCGGCCCTGTAGCCCGGATGAGCGGAGCGACATCCGTGTTCACACGTACCGCTCATGAGAACCCGGATGTCGCCCACGCCGCCGCCTGACGGCGGCGACGTGGGCTCATCCGGGCTACGCGATCATCGTCACCGCTCCAGCTCCACGTCCCAATAGAGATAATCCTGCCACGTCTCGTGCAGGAATCTCGGCGGGAACAGGCGCTGCGCGGCCATCAGCTCGTGCCGTGTCGGCTCGACCGGCGGCCGCCGCGGCTTCACGTAACGCCGGTCCTTGCGCGCGTTGCAGGGACTGCAGGCCGCGACGATGTTGGTCCACGACGTCTCGCCGCCATCGGCGCGCGGCACGACGTGATCGAATGTCAGCTCGCCATGGAAATAGCGGCCACCGCAATACTGGCATTCGAAGCGGTCGCGCAGGAAGACGTTGAAGCGCGTGAACGGCACGCGCATCGCCGGCCTGACATAGTCGCGCAGCGCGATCACCGAGGGCAGCCGCAGGGTGACGCTCGGGCTGCGAACGACCCGGTCGTACTCCGCGACCACGACATGCGAGCCGCTGACCACGGCCCGGATCGCATCCTCCCAGCAGACCACCGACAGCGGAAAGTAGCTCAGCGGCTGGAAGTCGGCGTTGAGCACCAGCGCAGGGTTTGTCACTGACATCGTCGACCTCCTTTCTCGGCACCGGCCGGCTCATCGCTGCGAACATCCAGCCGTACTGTCTCCAATCTGATCTTCACGCGGCAGCCGTCGAACATAGACGACCGCCAACTCGCCGATTGAGCCCGCCGAGCGTTGCGCTGTGAGATGCAGCGCCCTCTCCCCTTGCGGGAGAGGGCATCGATGACCCATCAGCTCGCCCGGTTGGGTGAGGGGTCTCCCTCCGCGAGTTGTGCTCGTTGAGGCATACCCCTCACCCTAAGCGAGTTTGTTGCGAAGTCCCTACGAGCCCTCTCCCGCAAGGGGAGAGGGCACAATCATAGGCATCGCGCATGCTGTCGGAGCCGCGGCTTGCCTGGAATGGTCAGGCGCGCACTCCGTCGTCCCGCCCTGGATGTAGTCGAGATAGATCTGCTGCGCCGCAGTCTCGCTGACGCCGCGGCACGCCATCGCGATGCGCACGAAGGCGCGCGCGACCGGCGAGGCAAGCGCTCGCGCGTGATCACAAATCTCGGAATCTTGGCTCGTCATGCGGGTCATCGGACCCTCCGCTCGATGTGCGGAGGGTGAGATCCCGCCGCGAATTACACGTCTGCTGGAATTCGTAGTCCCGGTTTGGCGAGGGACAGTGCAGGATTGTCACGACCCTGACAGGCGAAGCCCATGCCGAACCAGCCGCGCGACCAGGTGAATGGCCGTTCGTTGGCGGGGGCGTACGCGGGATGTGAGCTCAGGCTCAACACGGTCGTGGTCCTCAGGGGAGCGCCGGGCAACGGCGGTCCGTTTTCGTTGGGGCAGAGCTATGCGCAGACTTTTCCGAAGCCGTCAAGGCCGGTTCATGCGGCGCAAGCGTGGCTCACCCGAGCAACGCGACGAATTTGCAACAATCAGACTGGCCGTCGGGCAAATCAGTTGCGAGGTTGTCCTGATCCGGAGACCGGTCGAGCCCTGCTCGATAGCCCAAAAACGGCTGCGGAAATGAACTGATTTGTCGAAACCGTTCAAAGGGATCAGCCGCTCCGGCCGTGCCGCTGCGAATATGGCTGTTTCCAAAAATCGGAAATTGTGCCATGTAAGACTGTCCCGTCCTCATGAGAGGGGCGCTTCGCGATCGTCACGAACGTGGAGGGCGGGATGCGGTGGGCGCGCCGGTCGCAGCGTGAGCTGATCATGCCGACGAACGAGCCGGCGCGCACGGCGAAGTCGTGATGTCCTGACACCCCGAAGCTGGTGTCAAGGTCGAGAGCCCGACGTGCTCCGACCGATGGTGGCCAGACAGCCGGCGCACCAGGGAGACCACGTATAAGCCGTAACGCCATCGCGCGGGGAATGCCGGAGTGTCCGGCTGAACCTGTGGTGACTGCCGCCTGCTTTTTTTCTGCAGGCGGGCCATGGGTGAGGCCCTCACCCGGCATTCCCCGCGCCCTCTCAATGATGTCGAGGGCGATGTCGTCAGCAAGACTCGGGCGTCGTCCGCCGCGAGGGCGCGATGCCGTGGCTGCAGGTGCAGGATTCGTAGGGTGGGCCAAGCGGCCGCCGAGGGCGGCAGCGTGCCCACCGTCGAGCAGCGAGCTCTATCGAAAGAGGTGGGCACGGCGTCCACTCAGAGTGTTTCGCGAGGCGCGAAGGGTGCCACGCCTTTGCCCACCCTACGGTTCGTGCGCGTTGCGCAAGTCAAATGACGATGAGCAGAACGGTCGTTCGAGAGAGAGCGGGCCCGGCGTCAACTAACAGTGATCGCGAGGCGCGCGCTGTGCCGCGCCCTTGCCCACCCTACGGCAGTTCAACGAGAACGCGCCCCCCGCCCGGCTCACTCGATGCGGGCGAGCACGGCGAGCTTGCGGATGCCCTTGTTCTTGTAGGCATCGAGGAAGGCGTAGTAGTCGCGGAACGAGACACAGCCGTTGGAGTCGCCGTTCGGCCCGAGCATGAAGGTGTGCGCCAGCAGCCCGTTGCGGCCGTGGATGGCTTCCTCGCCGCCGATCGGGTTCAGTCGCAGCGCCGGCACGCCGTGGAACAGCGCCTCGCGCGGCTTGAGCTCGTAGATGTGCGGCGGCGTCACGCCGCGCATCTTGACCTTCTCGGAGCGGGGATCGTCGAGATTGTCGCCGAGGCCCGAATGCGCCTCCAGCTTGGTGCCGTCAGGCAGGTACACCGCCTTGGCCGAGATGTCGTAGACCGCGGTGCTCAGATCGTAAGGCGGCCGTCCACCGCGGGTCGGATCCTTGGTGATCGACGCGGTGATGTTGGAGTCGGCCGAGGCGTAGGCCAGCAGGCCGCCATCCTGGTTCTCCGGCTTGCCCCAGAGCTTCTCCTGGATCGAATGCCGCTCGCCGGCGATCGACATCACCGCCGCCTTGGCGCGCTCGGTCATGGCGCGCAGCGAGAAGCCGCCGCTCTTCGTCGCGCCCGCGTCGGCCGCCTGCGCCGGCGCATCGGCCTGCGGCTTCGGCGGCTGCTTCGGATTGGGATTGGCCAGCGCCAATTGCATCGGCGGCCGGACATCCTTCTTGGTGAGCGTCTCCCTGGGAGCCTCCGGGAGCTTCGCGGGTTCGGCCGGCTTGGCTTCGGCCAGCTTCAAGTCAGGCAGCTTGGGCGCGGCGTCGGCCAGCCTGGGCAGCGGCGGCGCGCCGGCGGCGGCGTTGGAGGCGATGCCCTGCGGCACGGCGGCGCCGAAACGATCGTTGAACATCTGCGGCGTGATCGCGGCCACCGTGGTGGTCGCGGCCGGAGTCTCGGGGAAGGCAGAGAACGCGTCGCCCACGGCGTCCGCCGCGCTGCGCGTCGCGACCCGCGGCGCCGGACGCTCCACCGGCTCGTCCTGCTCGATGCTGCCAAACGTCGGACCAAGGGTCGGATAGGCGTCGGCGGCGATGATCTTGGTGTAGACCATCACGGCGCAGCCGCCGATCAGGCAGGCCATCGCCGCGCCACCGATCAATTTGTGAGAGAAAGCGACCAGGGAGGACTTCCTGCGGTTTCGTGCGGCCAACGCTGCTCGACTGTTACTCATTCACTCACGCCCGAACGAATACTCGGAAACTTTCACGCGATGCGCGGCAGACACCCGCTTTGCATCTCGCAGAAGCACGGAGCTTCATTAAGGCGACTTTTAGTTAAATGCTGATTAAGTTTTGGCAGATTAGGGGCGGGTTAACCATGAACGTCTGTTTCGCCATCAAAGAGGGCGGAAACAGGGCAAAATTGCAGATCCAGTCAATAATGCCGCACCGGATGATTCCGGGGCGGCAGCATTCGACAGTCCCGGAAGTCCGTAAAACATCGCAGACCGCGTTAACGATTGGGCTGCGACGGAGGGCGACGGGCGATGATCTGTCGTTGCGAAGCATTCGCGAGCTCAACCACGTCGTATTCGCTTGTCTAGACGTCCTGCCCGCGGCCAGCCGCGGTGATCTTCGCGCCGCCGGTGCAAGTATTGATCACGTAAAGGCGCGCCGGAGCCGACGGGCTCACGAGGACGGATCAGGCCGTCGGTCGCCGGGGAGCCGGCAGCAGGGCGTGCGGCGCCCGCATCCCCTCCGGGGCACTCCGGATTTTGCGGCGCCCGGCCACGGGCGGCGGTATCGTAGCGAACGATTCCCTGCATCACCCCATCGGCACACCGTACCGCGTCCGCTCCTGCCGAATCGACACGAGAAGGACTCCCATGCAGATTCCCGACCGGAAGCTGGCCTTCGTTCTGGCCTCCAGCAATCACGGCACGATGATCGTCAACCGGCTCGACTACCGCATGGTCGATGCCAACAGAGGCTATGGCGTCGGCTACCAGATCCTGGATACGGGAGCCTTCGATCCGGGCGAGGTGCAGCTCGCGGTGCGCATGCTCGCGGTGCGCCGCAAGCACCATGGCGACGGCGCCGTGGCGATCGATTGCGGGGCCAATATCGGCGTGCACACGATCGAATGGGCCAAGGCGATGACCGGCTGGGGATCGGTGCTGTCGATCGAGGCGCAGGAGCGGATCTATTATGCTCTCGCCGGCAACATCGCGATCAACAACTGCTTCAACGCGATCGCCATCCATGCCGCGGTGTCGTCGGAGCGCGGCGTGCTCAACATCCCCTGCCCGAACTACCTGACGCCGTCGAGCTTCGGCAGCCTGGAGCTGCGCCAGCGTCCGAACACCGAGTTCATCGGCCAGGCCATCGACTACGCCAACGACACCGTCGAGGTGCGCAAGCTGCCGCTGGACGATTTCAACCTGCCGCGCTGCGACCTGATCAAGCTCGACGTCGAGGGCATGGAGATCGAGGCGCTCGAAGGGGCCGCCGCGACGATCGAGCGCTGCACGCCGATCATGCTGATCGAGAAGATCAAGACCGATGCCGACCAGCTGCGGCAATGGCTCGACCGACGCGGCTACAAGACCGTCGATGCCGGCATCAACATGGTGGCGATCCACAGCCGCGACACGTCGCTGGGGGATATCATCCCGCAGCAGGCCTGAGCCCGGCCTCAGCGCTGCAGCTCCGGCGGCGGGCTGCGATCGAGGATCTCGCCCTTCGGCTGGCTGAGCGCGTAGAACGCGTAGGTCTCGATCGTGAGCGGCCCGCGCCGGCGTTCGGCCTCGCCGACCTTCTCGATGCGGCCGAACGTGCTCGTGACGTAGAACCGCGTCGCGATCTGCGCCTCGTCGACCAGCAGCTGCGTGCCCGCGAGCTGCACCGGGTCAGGCTCGGGGAAATTGACCCAGCGGATGCGCTGGATGGGCTGCAGCACGCAGGTCCCCGGCGGCAGATAGAACGACAGCCAGGCGGTGGTGCCGTAGTCCATCGCCAGCACGCACGTGGCGCCCGTGCGGACGCGCGCCGCCTCAATCTCCGCGGCGAGCGGCCGCCAGCCGACGCCGACGCTGCGCACGGTAGCGTCGCGCCTATAGCCGGAGAGCAGCCCCGTATCGGCCTGCACGATCAGCGCCACGAACATCACGACGCCGGCCGGCAGCGCCCAGCGTAGGCAGAAGGCCGCCGTGCGCTGCTGGCCCGGAGACCAGGCGACGAGATGGGCGGCGGCCGCGGCGGCGACCACGAAGGCCGGATAGATCGGCGCGAACCAGTTGGCTTCGACCCGGGCATGCAGCGAATGCCAGGCGAAATAGGCGACGATGACCCAGACCATCGCCTCGATCAGCACGCGCCCCGCCGCATCCCCGGCGCGGCGCCGCGCCAGGCCGTAGAGGCCCATCACGCCGAGGATGAAGACCAGCGGTGTCGCGAAGGCGAACTGCGTCGGGATGATCTCGGCGATGTAGACCGGCCTGATATCCTCGACCCTGGCGCGGCCGAGCTGCTTGATCAGCGACACCCACTGGTGCTCGGCATTCCACAGGATGACCGGCGAGAAGATCGCGAAGGCGACGAGGCCGCCGAGATAGGGCCAGGGCGAGGCGAGCCAAGGGCGCAGCTTGGGCACGGCGACGAGCCAGATCAGGATCGCGGCGCCGAAGAACAGCGCGGTGTATTTCGACAGCAGCGCCGCACCGACGGCGACACCGACCGCGAGCCACCAGACGCCCCTGCCCGTCTCCAGCACCTTGGCGCAGAACAGGAGCACGAAGCTGGAGGCGACCAACAGCGGTGCATCGGGCGTGACGATCAAGGTACCGACCGCTGCCATCAGCGTCACGTTGAGCAGCAGCGCCGCGGTCGCGGCGACGCGCACGCTGCCGAACAGGATCTGCGCGGTGCGATACACCGCATAGCTCATCGGCAGCCCGAGCAGGATCGAGACCAGGCGTACGCCGAGCTCGCTGTCGCCGGCGATCAGCGTCCCCAGCCGGATCACGACCGCGACCATCGGCGGATGGTCGTAATAGCCGCCCGCGAGGTGCTTCGACCACATCCAGTAATAGGCTTCGTCGAAGGTGATCGGTGTGACCCCGGCCGCAATCAGCCGGAGCACGACGAGGCCCGCGATGGTCAGCCAGACGTGACGGACCAGGCTGGAGTCGCCGGCCTCTGCCGCAGAGGTCATCGCTTGCGCCAGACGAACAATCCGGAGATCGCGTAATTCCAGACCACGCCCATCAGCGCACCGGCCGCGCCCGCCAGCCACCAGATCGGCTCCTGGTCATAGACCGAGAAGGCGACGCCGACATTGGCGAGCAGGCCGACCGAGCAGACCAGATAGAACGCGAGCAGGCCGCGCAGGATGCCAAAGCCCTTCAGGCGCTGGTCGCGGTAGGTGAGGAAGTTGTTGAGGATGAAGTTCGAGGTCATCGCGA